>NZ_JAUZVW010000016.1:0-103092 GCF_033441575.1 Flagellimonas baculiformis | reverse complement strand
GTATTCTAAAAATCGAATCCAATAGAAAAAAATTATCCTAAAAAAGTTGCTCCTATCATAGGATACATAAAGCCGTTCCAAGGAGAACTATCTGCCGGCCTTTTGACAGGTAGTGGCCCGTAAAGCAAATAGGAATATGCCACACACCATGTGAACGGCGTGTTAAAGTTTATATCAATTTTAAAGGTAAAGGGAATTGAGATTGTAATTGATGGAATAACCATGGAGATGTGAACATCAAAAGCGATATACATTATTTCTCAATGATAATGCTTGGCGATACTATTTTATGTTACCTTTAAATCAGACCTATTTCCCTTGAGTGGGCAATTGCCTTGGAACTGGAATCAAAATAACAATATTCTGTATTCATGGATTCGACATCCTGTAGGCATACTTCCACCTCAGGTTTCTTACCCAGAGTGGTCTGCCGAATATATATCGCCACAACGTTTTCAGGAAAGGTTTTCACGATGTCCCTATAGATAAATGGGTCCCTTTGGCTGTCATCGCCCAATAGGATGAACTTTAGCTCGGGGTAGAATTCCAAAAGATGCTTGATTTTTTGAAATTTATGGTCATGGCTGCCTGCTCCCGTAAAGAGAAAATCCCCTAACCCTTGTTTTATTTTTTTCAATTTGATGACAGCCTTCGGAAATTTATGCAGCGTGGTAAACTCATGGATCAGGTTGAACAGGTTCCATTCACTGCTCGAAACATAAAAAAAGGTATTCTGTCCATCTTTTGTTGTTCTTCCCGCACGGCTCAATAGCCGATAATGTTCCACAACATCATCAAAAACAGTTCTTTTACTGATGTTCCGGGTAAGGATCACATAGATTTTTTTAAATGGATTTCCGGAATAGGAGACCAAAAAAGTATCGTCAATATCAGAGATCAAACCATATTCGCCAGGGTGCGGCTTTACAAATTCACCCTCTGTTTGGGCGTGGCGGTTGTCATGGTCCGCGATCAAGGTAAAAGGATGCCAACCTGGGCTTAGAGTTTCCAAAAAGGGAATGGAGAACCTGAAGTAACCATCTTTGAGTGTTTTTGTGCTAAATTCCTTTCCTGATACATGCAATCTGACCGAAGCATTTTCAATAGTTTTGATGGTGAACAATCGGATCACGTTAATGGCATGGCGAATGGTCCTATTGTTCAACAGGAAATCATCTGGGGATTTTTTCCTAAAAACATGTCCCTCAATGATTATTTCCTGTTCGTTGGCATATCCGCGGTAGGACTTGATCTTGATGTACTCTTTTGTTGACATAGGCCAAGTAAAGTAGGTAATTCTCAATTTATATGTAACTGAAATGGAAAAAGTTTTGATTGTGGTGAATCCGGTTTCGGGAGGAGTGGATAAAACCGACATTCTTCAAATGGTACGGAACACCCTAAAAGGGGACCATCAAATTTATGAATTGGAGACCAAAGGCGAGGGTGATGATATACGCATCAACGAAGAAGTGGAGAACAACAAAATTGACAGGATTTTGGCCATAGGGGGCGACGGTACCATTAAAACCATCATCAAGGCAGTTCAGCATACATCCATTACCATTGGGATCATTCCAGCAGGTTCGGCCAACGGGTTTGCCACAGACCTTGGTCTTCCGGCGACTCCGGATGAGGCACTTAGCGTGGCCATGGGCGCAAACTGTAAGGCCATTGACGTACTAAGCTTAAACAACATCCTTGGGTTGCATATAAGCGATGTGGGCATCAACGCGGAACTGATCCAGAAGTATTCCAATGGTGCCGTTCGGGGCTATTTTGGCTATGTCCTCAAAAGCATTCCTACCCTTTTGGAGACGGACTTGCCCTATAACTTCCTTATTAAATGCAATGGTGGGGAATATCGTAGAAGAGCCATCATGGTGGCCTTTGCCAATAGTAGAAAGTACGGAACGGGGGCCTTGGTGAATCCGCAGGGGAAAATAGATGACGGTAAGTTCGAGATCCTCATTTTTAAAAAGTTTGATGTAGTTCAAATTATCAATGCATTGCGGGGCAAGGCGGAAATGACGACCGACTTTGTGGAAATCATACAGACCGAACATGCACAGGTGCAAAGTGAGACGCCCGTCAGTTTTCAGATAGATGGCGAGTACCATAGTTCGCTTCAAGACCTCGAAGTGACCATTATACCCAAAGGGATACATGTGGCCGTTGGAGCCTAGAACTACTGGTTATCCATTAAGCCAAAAGAAATGATGAAGATAGTGTGGGTCATGAGGATATAGATTGAGGAGGGATGCCCTGAAATGGCGTGAATCTTGAAAGTAGCTTAATCCCACTGTCCAGGACTACCTTCATCCTTTTACATGTAAAAAGGGTGGAAGTGCCATCATTAATGAAGGTTTGGTTTCAATAGGTTCTTGACCAATTTGTATGGGTTGAAAAATGTGCAGTTACGTGAACCATTTTTTGAATATACCTGTTGATTTTTTTGCGAAGCTTTATACTTGTTCCTCATGAACCATCATTCCTCCCAAGTAGGGAAAAGCAAAACGTAAAGTTCAAGAAGCGCAAAAAGTAAGTATGGTAAAACCAGAACTACAGCATTGATTTTTGGTGAAACAAAGACTTTTCCTTTTATCCATCTTCTGAGGTTCAACATGGGAGTATGGTACTCCAGGGAAGGGAAAAAAGAGTTTAAAATCCAAGAGGAACAAGGGCAATGGGGAACGCTCACATCATAAAAATAAGGAATTGGGGCTTTTATAAATAAAAAGGACATAAATCGCGAAATTTAGCGTTACGTTAGTATGTGATGGTTATTCACCATACATTTAGTAGAAAAAACCTACAAAACTAAATTGGATCAATGAGTGGTTTATCAAACGATCGGTTTTTTGTCCATTCATTTTTTTCAATTCTTGTTACTACGTCCAATCGCCCCAATGATGAACGACTACGACAACCTCTTTTACCACAATCCCGTACCCAACTGGATCCATGACATTTCGACTTTGGAAATTCTGGATGCAAACGATGCAGCGATAAGTCTATATGGATACAGTAGGAAGGAGTTTCTTTCCCTTTCTTTGAATGACCTTGTCGCCCAAAGTGAGGTTCCGGTAATGGGGTGCTGCTTGGAAAATCCCAACTCGGAAACGGAAAACATCACTTTTGGCACATTTACCCACAAGAAAAAAAATGGAGAACATATTCGGGTGGAAATTGTAGGGCGTAAGGTGGATTTTCAGAACAGAAAATGTATTGTGGCCGCAGGTCTGGATGTTACCCAGAAGGAAAAACAATACATGGCCTTGCAGCAGTCCGAAAAAAGATTGGAAACTGCTTCGGAAATTGCCAAACTGGGGTATTGGAAGTTTGACATCCATTCAGGTTCATTGAGTTGGACGGACAAGGTCTATGAAATTTGGGGAAGGGACAAAAACGAATTTAAAGTAACCTTTGAAGCCTTTTACCATAGCATACACCCAGAGGATAGGGAACTTTTTGTGCTGGAACAGGAATCGGCACTGTCAGGGCAGGCAGAAATGGATTTTATGCATCGCATTCTCCTTCCCGATGGCGGCATCCGATGGGTTCGGGAGCAGGGAAGATTGAACAGGAATGCCGAAGGGGAACCCATCTCAGTTGAGGGCACCGTTCAGGACATTTCCGAACAAAGGGAGGAAGAACAACAGTTGAAATTGCTGGAAAGCGTGGTGACCCATGCCAATGACGCGGTCATGATCACCGATGCAGGTCCTTTGGAAGGAGATGGTCCAAAAATAGTGTATGTGAACCGTTCCTTTACCCAAATGACGGGATATAGACCTGAAGAGATCATAGGCCAAACACCAGATATCCTAAGAGGCCCAAAGACCGACAAAGATGAATTGGAACGCTTTTACATGACCTTGACCAAAGGGGAACCCAGTGAGGTGATCATTACCAATTACCGCAAAAATGGAACGCCCTACTGGATCAATATCGCTGCTTCACCTGTAAAGGATATCAACGGTGAAGTTTCACATTATATCGCTATTCAACGGGATGTTTCAGCCAAAATCAATGCCCAATTGGAAAAGGATTTTCTGGCAAAGATCAGCACCTCTTTTAAGGAAAAGATAAGCCTTGTCAGTTCCCTGGAGCAGGTATGCAAATTGGTCACCGCTTACGGGGACTTCCCTTTTTGTGAGGTTTGGCTGCCCAGTACCCACAAAGATTGTCTTCGTTTTGCGGCGATGTTCGGGAAAGATGAAGCGGGTGAGAAGTTCTACGAACACTCCAAGGATTTTCGGCAAGTGAACCTGGGCGAAGGTCTTCCAGGTACGGTGTGGAAAACGGAGCAGTCTGTGCTATGGGGCAACATCGACGAAAACAACCTCTTTCTCAGAAAAAAAGCTGCGCAACGATCGGGTATAAAATCCGTGTTGGGCATTCCTTTAAAGCATCAAGGTAAGATAGTCGGGGTATTGGCGGTTGGCACCCCAGAAACAGAGAAGCAGTTCAAGGTCCATTATCCCGTTCTTTCCAAATTGGAAGATTATTTGGGATCGGAAATCAACCGTAAACGTCTGGAGGAAGACTTGGCCTATTTGTTCGAGACTCTGCCCGACCTTATATGCTTGTTGGATTTCAAGGGAAATTTCCTCAAAATCAATAGGGCCGGGTGTGAACTATTGGGATACGACGAAGCTGAGATCGTGGGCCATTCATTCTACGAGTTCATTCTCGATGAGGACAAGGAGGTTTCGACCAAACTCATCCAAAAAATAAGGGATGGTCAGGATACCTTCGAAATTGAAAACCGCTACATAGCCAAAACGGGCAATCTTGTATGGCTCAGTTGGCACTGTAAGATTGTCATGGATGAAGGTATGGTCTATGCCACTGCCAAGGATATCACCAAGGCCAAAAAATTGCAGGAAGTGGTTTCCGATGCTTCGCGGTTGGCCAAAATTGGGGGTTGGGAGATTGATATGATCAATGGAAAATTGACATGGTCCGAAGGGGTGCACCAAATCTATGAGATGGACCCCGAAAACTATGTGCCCGAGTTGGAACATGCCATTGATTTCTACAGGGAAGACCACAGGGAAAGAGTTAAAAACATCATAAGTTTGGCCATGGAGAAAGGAGATGCTTTTGCGTACGAAGCCGCTTTTATCTCCGCCAAGGGCAACGAAAAATGGGTCAGGGCCGTGGGTCAGGCAGAAACGGTCAACGGGAAATGTACCCGGCTGTATGGAAGCTTCCAGGACATAACCCAAGTGAAAGAAGCCGAACACAGGCTCTTGGCCATTTCAAACGACCTTCCTGGGGTTACCTTCCAATATTACCTTTATCCGGATGGGACCGACAAAATGAGTTCCGTTAGCCAAAAAGCCGTTGAAATATATAACCTCACTCCTGAACAGTGTGAAGAAAACTCACATCTGATCTGGGACCAAGTCAAAAAGGGAGGGGATTATGAAGCCTTGATGAAGGACATCCAAAAATCCCTTGAAACACTCACACAATGGCATAGTCGTTGGCGGTATGTCCTTCCCAATGGTTTGGTCCGTTGGCACGAAGGCTATGGAACACCCTATAAATTGTCCGACGGCACCATTCTCTTCAATTCGATGGTGTTTGACATCACGGATGAGGTCAAATTAATGAACCTGTTGGAAGAGACTTCGGAACTCTCCAAAATTGGCAGTTGGGAAATGGATATGCTTTCAGAACCGGGTAGCGATGCCATGTACTGGTCACCCATGGTCCGAAAAATAATAGAAGTGGACGAAGACTATGATGCTTCTTTGAGCGGTGGTCTTGAATTTTATACCCCTGCAAGCAGGCCCATAGTGGAAAAAGGGGTCGAAGAGCTCATTGAAAAAGGCACGGAGTACGATAAGGAGGTATTGCTAGAGACCGGTTCGGGAAAAGAAAAGTGGGTACGTATCATCGGAAAAAGTGAACGTGCCGATGGCGTGTGTACCAAAATATATGGAAGCATCCAAGACATCCATTCGATGAAGACAACCCACTTACTGCTACAGGAAATTCTCGGCAGTATTTCGGATGCGTTCTATGCTGTTGACAAACATTGGAACCTCACCTTCTTCAATAAGGAAGCTGAAAATTTACTTCGTAAGAGAAGTGAGGAAGTACTGGGGAAAAATCTTTGGGAACTGTTTCCCCCAGCCGTGGGAAGCAAGCTGGAAACCGTATTCAAAAGAGTGGCCAACAAGGGCAGGGCAGAGTCATTTGAATACCTCTACCCAGGAAATGGATCTTGGTACGAGATCAATACCTATCCTTCCAACGGCGGCATTTCGGTCTATTTCAAAAATATAGACGAAAGAAAGAAGGCGGTGGTGGCACTGGAATCTGCCTATCAGGAAAAAAATATGATTTTGGAGAGCATAGGGGATGCTTTTTTTGCCATGAGAGAGGACTTCACCGTGACCTATTGGAACAAGACCGCCGAGCGCTTGATCGGGGTGAAAAGGGAAGACCTGATTGGCAAAAACCTTTGGGAGGTATTTCCAGATGCAATGGATTTACCTTCATATACCAACTATAGCAAGGTGTTGGAGACGAAGAAGCCCATCTCTTTTGAGGATTACTATGGACTTTGGTTGGAAGTAAACGCCTATCCATCCGAAGAAGGCATCAGTGTGTTTTTTAGGGACATTTCCCAAAGAAAAAAAGCCGATGAAAAAATCCAACGCAAGACAGAACAGTTGGACATCATTGCCGAAATGAACACGGAACTGCTCAATTATGGCGACTGGTCCAAAGTAATCGAAAAGGTGTTTGCAAAAGTAGGGGAGTGCATACAAGTGGACCGCGTTTACTGTTTCGAAAATATACTCAATGAAAAAACGGGAGATTGGGAAACCAACCAACGGTTGGAGTGGAGCAGTGGGAAAGTGCCTCCGCAGATCAATAATCCAAAACTCCAAGGTATCCCTTTTTCGGACATCCAGGATTTTTTAGGGCCTTTGGCCAATAAAAAGCAATTTGTGGCCATCGTCAGTGAGATGGAGGATTCTGAGACCAAAAGGCTCTTTCTTGAGCAAGGCATCCAATCCATTGTAGTGCTTCCCATTTTTGTGAACAAATCATTCTGGGGTTTCATCGGTTTTGGCGACTGCCAGAATGAACGGGATTGGAGCCATGAGGATATTTCCTTCTTGAAGACCATAACGAACAACCTTTCCACTGCAATAGAAACTTCCATGACCAACAAGGAACTGGAACACTCCTACGGAGAACTGAACAAAAGTAAAAGGATCTATCAGGATCTTTTCGATTTCAGCCCGCAACCGATGTGGATCTATGACCCGCAAACATTACGTTTTTTGAATGTCAACAATGCGGCCATCACCAAATATGACTACACTTTGGATGAGTTCAAGGCGATGACCATAAAGGACATCAGGCCAAAAGCCCATATGGAGTTTCTTGAGAAAAGTATAAAAGAACGCCAAAGAAAAAATCGGGACAGTTATGCCGGTGTATTTTTCCATGCGTTAAAATCGGGTGAGACCATTTGTGTGGAGATTTATAGCAACGATATTGAATATGAGGGCAGAACGGTACGGTTGGTACTGGCAAGCGATATTACCGAAAAGCAGGAGTACATATCCACCATAGAGGCCCAGAACAAAAAACTACGGGACATTGCGTGGACACAATCACACGTGGTGCGGGCCCCATTGTCGCGCCTTATGGGAATCATCAACCTTTTGGATGTAGAACCCGATGATTCCAAGGATATGCCCTTTTTGCTGGAACAGATCAAACTATCGGGGGAAGAACTGGACAAAATTGTTCAAAAGATTGTAGCCGAGACACGTTCGATGGAAATAAAAACAATAAAACATGAAAAAAATGGGATTGCTGGTGGATGACGACCCAATTTTTAACTGGGTCTCCACAAAATTGATAGAAAAAGTGAATGCAAATCTGGCCATTCAATCATTTGTTGATGGGAAGGAAGCATTGGACTTTCTCTGTGCACACTATATGGAGGACACCCATTACCAAATTTTGCTTGACATCAACATGCCCAGACTGAACGGGTGGGAGTTTATAGAAGCCCTTACACGAATAGAAACCATCAAGATGGAAAACATATCCATTTACATTGTTTCTTCTTCCACGGATGAAAGTGATATCCAAAGGGCCAAGGGCCTTACAGAGGTTAAAGGGTATCATAAAAAACCCTTGTCAATCGAAGACATCAAATCCTTGTTTGGATAGCTGATATAGGTAAACGTTTGCCACATGGCGTGTTATAAAAAACAGTCAATTTTTTTCATCTTTTTAGGTTAATCCAAATATCAATACAATGGAAGAAGAGGAACGAAACAATGCCGAATATGTTCGGATCAAAAAATTGAACGAGTTTGATCTTGATTATAAAAATATTCAAAAGGAGTTCCAAGGTTTGGTCGAATTGGCGGCTCATATTGCAGGCACCAACATATCCCTTATCAATTTGATCGATAACCATTCGCAATGGACGGTATCGTCGTATTGTTACAAATTGTATGAAATGGACCGGGAAGATTCCATTTGCCAATATACCATACAATCCGAAAGTCCAATGGAAATCCAACACCTTGACAAAGATGTTCGATTCAAGGACAAACCCTATGTGAGGGATGATGGATTCAAATATTATTTGGGAATTCCGCTGGAGGTGGAGACGGGGGAGCGTATTGGAGCACTTTGTGTCATCGACCATGAAGAAAAGAACATATCAGAGGAAAAGAAAAAATTGTTGCGGCTTGTTGCGGACGAAATCGTAAAGAAGCTGGAAAATAAAAGAAATTTGGATTCACTGCAAGAGGGATTGAACAAGGCGATCATCCAACGCAATCAAATGGCCCATGACGTCAGGGGTCCCGTTGGAGGTATCCTGTCCCTGGCATTAAGTGCCGAAAATGAAACGCTCGAACAGGGTGAGTTTGGTATGTACTTGGAAATGATAAAAAACGCAGCAT
Organism: Flagellimonas baculiformis; assembly: GCF_033441575.1. Classification (NCBI taxonomy): domain Bacteria; kingdom Pseudomonadati; phylum Bacteroidota; class Flavobacteriia; order Flavobacteriales; family Flavobacteriaceae; genus Flagellimonas; species Flagellimonas baculiformis. Next base: position 94,129 of record NZ_JAUZVW010000016.1, on the reverse strand, counting down.
CCAAGTTATTGGATTTGACCGATGATATCTTGGAAAAACGTAAAGAACAGGCTGAAGAAAATAATCTTACCCTCTCGGAGCTCAAAGAACATCTGGAAGATCTATATGCCTTACCCGCCCTGAACAAACAGATTGATCTTGGAGTGGTTTTCAACCCAGCACAAAACCATCACAGGTTCCCCAGAAGAAAACTTCTTCCCATTTCGGGCAACATTATCGCCAATGCCATCAAGTTTACGGCCCCAAAAGGGACAATAGCCGTCAACCTTGATATCATTGACACTGAAAATAACCTATTCCTACTGATCGAAGTGAAGGACAACGGTTTGGGGATTCCCAAAGAAAAGCTTCAAAATTTGAGGAAGGCAAGTTTGGTTAGTGAACTCGGAACCAACAATGAGAAAGGATATGGTCTGGGGCTTCAACTTGTCAGTGAAATGGTGGACAGCATCAAGGGAACGCTGAACATCCAATCGGAAGAGAACAAGGGAACAACTGTCAGAATAGCAATACCGATACAGGGGAGTTTCAAAATAAAACTGCTGTAGGGAAGATGGCAACGGCAGTTCAATGATATTATTAAGAGATGTTCAATATCCGAAGGAAACTGTAAATGTGCGATGACCAACTTGATCAGGTCCGTATGGATTCCCTGAGGCCAAATGTAAGTAGAACTTGAACCATCTTTGTTAAAATTGGACGATGTGAAATCGTTCAAGGTTTCCGTTGGTAGCTCATGTTGGTTCGCATGACTTTCCATTTTTTCGAACTTTTTGGCCGTGGTCATCCCTATTGACATATGTTTTTCACCGATTGGCTTCTTTTCGACCATAATGCTTTTCCCAACTATTCATCTATTTTGTTTGGACATCCTTCCCAATGGTTGCACTTCCTTTTCTGCCATCCCGTCCCATCTGATTTTTGGTCAAGGGATGTTTCGAGTTACGATTATACCCAATCAGGTCAAATTATTGTTTGGCTAAGATTGATATTGAGGTATGACAACAATCAATCACGATACATTTTCAAAAACCATTGCCGGTTTAAAATCAGCTAACGATTTCAGATGGCAACTACTAGGTACCAATAAAAGTGATGGCAATTTTTTGGGGAAACCTTGGTGATTGGCAATACCCCATGGACACAATCCAAACAAGGGAAGTGTCCCTTAGAACAAATAACTACTCATGAAATGGAAAAAAAGAATGATGTTGATAGAAATACCTTTACCATATTTTTGGTGGATGATGACAAAGAAGACCAAGAGATTTTCGCTGATGCGCTCTCAGAAATCAATAGACCGATTGATCTTTCAATTTTTGACAGTGGTGAAAAGCTCTTCAATGCGCTGAAAATTGAAGGTAAGCGACCGGATGCCATTTTTCTGGATCTATACATGCCCATCATGAATGGGGAAGAGTGCCTTTCGGAACTTCGGAAAAATCAGACCTTCAGATTTGTCCCCATCGTCATTTATTCCACAGAGTTCGATATGGACAGAGTGGAACGGTTGTTTGGCATTGGCGCCAATAGATATCTGCGCAAACCTGGCTGCTTCGATTCATTGGTGGCGTCTCTCGATGCAACTATGGAGTCATTGAGCCGCAATCCCCTTGGCGGTTATGCGGTCATCAATATTGAAATCTAAAAGTTCAACCCTAAATGTAATGATAGCCAAACCTTCTTCAGTGCAACCCTCTGCTTTGTTGTTCTGCTAAAACTGCCATTGCCCAATTCGCATAGTGAATGGTTCAATATAAAGGTCTTTCCAAAATGAGCACATAAGTGCGGATTGGGGGAAGGGGTAGAGCCTGGGCCATTTTGTGTTAGAGACAATTTTTTGTGTGAAAGCAACCGTCTGCATCAGGTACTTCCAATAGCTTAGTGGCTCAGTTAATCACAATCGGCAAGAAATCATCCCATACTTGCTGAACACCCATTTCGAAATTATGGAAAAGTATGACAACATTATACTGATAGTTGGAGGAGCCAGTGGCATTGGAAAGGCGATTGCAAAAAAATGTGCAGAAGCACATTATACCGTGATCATAACCGATAAGCAAGAAGTAAAGGAAAAGGCCCCCAATGTTCACTTCAGAAAGGCCGATGTGGGTAAGTTGGAAGAGGTTAGGGAATTGCACAGGTGGATAAAAGAAAATTTTGGGCCTCCCGATACCATGGTAATCGCTGCTGGCCAGGGAATCAAAGGAAAGCTCACGGAAGGTGACCCCATTGCTTGGCGGGAGGTCATCGACACCAATCTCATGGGGCCCTTGCATTTTGCAAGAACATTTGTCCCTGATATGATAGAGAGAAAATCAGGCAATGTCGTTTTCCTGTCATCTGTATCCGCCGGTCAGCCCTTTGCCTACGGAGGAATCTATGCGGCGACCAAGACAGCCCTGGAGGTGATCGCCGAAACTTTACGCTTGGAGAGCCTACCGCTGATCAAGGTGACGACCATAAGCCCGGGAATTACCAACACCAACTTTTTCTCCAATTGTATAGGGGGCCATGCTTCCGTCCAGGAAATGGCAATGGGTGCCATCTCCGCTGAAGAAATAGCAGAAGATGTTTTTTACTGTATCCATAAAAGAGACGGGACCTGTATCAACAAAATAGTAACGCGTCCCATGGGACAATCATTTTAACACACACAAAACAAGAATAAGATTATGGGAAAAAAAATACTTATTACGGGAGGGGCCGGTTTTATAGGGTCACATCTGGCAGATGAACTCATCAATCAGGGCTATCGGGTGAGAATCCTCGATAATTTGTCGGAACAAGTCCATGGGACCGAAACAACGAAACCGACCTACCTCAATCCAGAAGCGGAATTCCTCATAGGTGATGTCAGGGACAAAGAGATCCTTCCACGAGCATTGGAGGGCATTGATGTGGTCTTTCACCTCGCGGCAATGGTGGGTGTGGGACAAAGCATGTATAAGATCCGGGACTATACCGAAGTGAACAATATGGGCACTGCGACATTACTGGAGGCCCTGATAGCCCATCCCGTGGAAAAATTGATCGTGGCATCCAGTATGAGCATCTATGGAGAAGGTCTCTACAAAAATGCCGAAGGTTCATACAAAATGGATAGCCGCCGAAAATTCGGCTCCCTCAAAGAACAGGAATGGGAAATGTTTGCAAATGGAGAATTGTTGGAAGCTGTGCCCACCCCAGAAGAAAAAAGGCCCAATCTTTCATCCATCTATGCCCTCTCCAAATATGACCAGGAGCGATTGTGCCTGATCACAGGGGAGGCATATGGCATTCCCACGACCGCTCTACGATTTTTTAATGTCTATGGTACCCGCCAGGCTCTATCCAACCCATATACGGGGGTGTTGGCCATTTTTGCTTCACGGCTGCTCAACAACAACCCTCCGTTGATCTTTGAGGATGGTGGACAACAAAGAGACTTCGTCCATGTCAAGGATGTTGTCCGTGCGTGCCGTTTGGCAATGGAAACCCCTGGGGCCAATGGTGAAGTTTTCAATATTGGGAGTGGAAAACAATACACCATTTCCCTTATCGCCCAAAAACTTGCCCAAGTCCTAAAAAAAGGACATTGAACCAACTATCACTGGAAAATATCGGGTGGGAGACATCAGAAATTGTTTTGCAGATATTTCCAAGGCCCAAAAAATATTGGGATATGAGCCCCAAATAGCTTTGGAGGACGGTTTGGTCGAGTTGGCTGAATGGCTCAAAACCCAAATTGCTATTGACAATGTCCAAAAGGCCAGTGGAGAACTCGCCGCCCGAGGATTAACCCTATAATATGAATACCATGAGAACAAAAGACAACAAAAACCATACACCCATCGTAGGAATTTTGGAATGGTTCAGGCCAGGAGAGTACAAGGAGGTGAAAAGTACTGTTGAAGATTTAAAAACATTGGGTATCTCTCACATCAGGACGGGAATTTCCTGGGCAGACTGGCACACCCAGGGGGCCAAGGAGTGGTTTGATTGGTTGTTTTCGGAATTGGGCAAGGAACTTGAAATCCTTCCCTGTTTTCTCTATACCCCACCCTCCTTGGGGGAACTTCCAAAAACCTCATCCCCTCCCAAATATTTGAAGGGGTATGCCGATTTCATAGACATCATGATCTCAGAATATGGTGACCATTTTGAATGGGTGGAACTATGGAATGAACCGAACAATAAAATAGAATATGATTTTACCCTTGACTACTCATGGAACAAATTTTCCAAGATGATAGACATGGCCGCCTTTTGGGCCAAGAAAAAGGGGAAAAAGACACTGCTTGGAGGGATGAGCCCCATCGACCCGAATTGGTTGCACATGATGGCCGAGCAGGGGACCCTGGGCAATATAGATGCCATTGGGATACATGGGTTCCCTTATGTGTTCGACCAGCAATGGGATGGTTGGGAAATCAACATAAAACAGGTACGCGAAGTATTGCGACGTTTTAAGCTGAAAAAGGAACTCTGGATTTCGGAAGTCGGCTTTTCCACATGGCAACACGACGAGGTAAAGCAATATGAGGAATTCAAAAAGGTTCTTCGGACAAAGGTGGATAGGGTCTATTGGTACAGCCTCTATGACTTGGCGAACCAACATCCTACTGTAGGGGGCTTTCACCTGGACGAAAGGGAATATTATTTTGGGTTGAAAAAAGTGGACGGTTCCAAAAAGCTATTGTACCGTTTGCTGGAACAAGAAGGAGTGGAAAATATAGACACCCACTCTTACATCACCAAAGAATACGAACCACAAACACTCGAACCCTATATTTTGGTAACCGGTGGTGCAGGATTCGTGGGTACCAACCTTACGGCAAGATTGCTGGAAGAAGGAGAAAGGGTGATGGTGTACGATAACCTCTTTCGGCCGGGAGTGGAACGAAACCTAAAATGGTTGAAGAACCGGTTCGGGGATTCCCTTATTGTACAAATAGCGGATATCCGGGAAAAAAGGCTCCTACAAAAATGTGTGGAAAACGCAAGTGCAATAATCCATTTATCTGCCCAAGTAGCCGTTACACAATCAACTGAAAATCCACGAGAGGACTTCCATATAAATTTGACAGGGACCTTCCATCTGCTGGAGGCGATACGAAATTCTTCCCACAAGCCCCCTTTACTGTTCACCTCCACCAATAAAGTCTATGGAAATCTGGAAAATCTGGAAATGGCCCCCACATCCATGCGATATACCCCCGTTGACGAGGACATATCAAGATACGGAATACATGAGAACATGCCTCTGGACTTCCATAGCCCCTACGGTTGTTCCAAAGGAGCGGCCGACCAATACATCCTGGACTATGCACGGACCTATGGGTTGAAAACAATTGTCTTTAGGATGAGCTGTATATATGGTCCACATCAGTTCGGAACGGAAGATCAGGGGTGGGTGGCCCATTTTTTCAAGAGTATCCTGGAAGGGAAGCCCATTTCCATATATGGTGACGGGAAACAGGTGCGGGACATTCTTTTTGTAGATGACCTTACCGATGCATTCCTGCTTGCCCTCAAAAATGTGGAAGCATTACAGGGCGAGGTCTATAATATTGGAGGGGGACCTGGGAACAGCGTGAGCTTACGGGAAATTCTGTCCCTTGCACAGGAAATGACCGCTAAAAAAGCTGAATTCTCCTTTTTGGATTGGAGAACTGGAGATCAATACTATTATGTGTCCGATACTACAAAATTCCAAAAGGCCACAGGTTGGTCCCCCCGATTTTCTGTAGAGCAGGGATTGCAGGCCCTATTGTTATGGCTGCATCAATACAGGAACAGTGAAGTCAAAACAGCAAAATCCCCTAAAGCCGTCGCCCTATGAGAATCAGCAATACCCCTCAAACCATGCCCCCACTGCCTTCCGAAACCAATGTTTATAAAGCAACTACCATGGAAGCCCCTGGAAAAATGGCGCTGCATGTTTCCGACCTGCCCGAACCTGGGGATGAAGAAGTAAGGGTGAAATTGGAGGGTTCAGGCGTATGTGCCTCCAATGTGCCCCTTTGGGAAGGTAGGGATTGGTTCAACTATCCACGGGCCGCTGGTGAGCCTGGCCATGAGGGTTGGGGAATCATTGATGCTGTGGGCAGAAATGTAGATGGGCTATATCTAAGGCAAAGGGTTACAGGCCTCATGTACAATGCCCATGCAACACACGATATTGCCCATCAGAACATGTTGGTGACCCTTCCTGACTTTTTGGATGACAAACCCTTTCCAGGAGAGCCCCTCGGTTGCGCCATGAACATTTTTGAGCGGAGCGATATTCGGAAAGGAGATACGGTGGCCATTGTCGGTTGCGGGTTTTTGGGGTTGATGCTCATACAACTGGCAAAATCCTCGGGAGCCACAGTGGTCGCCGTTTCCCAAAGGGAATTTTCATTACAGATGGCACGCTCATGCGAAGCTGACCATCTTGTGAAGATGGACGACCATTATCAGGTCATAGAAAAGATAAAGGAGCTGACGGATGGGGAGCTTTGCCAGCGGGTCATCGAATGCACTGGCAAGGAATGGCCCCTCAACCTGGCCATACAACTCACCGGTTACAACGGAAAATTGGTGGTGGCGGGATTCCATCAAGATGGGATGCGGAACATAGACCTGCAAACACTGAACTGGCGCGGAATCGATATGATTAATGCCCATGAGCGCAATCCCGAACGATATATCCAGGGGATCAAAAAGGCCATTGGTGCCATCCAAACAGGGGCTTTGGACCCTTTCCCGCTCATTACCCACACCTTTTCACTGGAAGAAACGGAAAAGGCGTACGAATATCTTGTACAAAGACCGAAGGGTTTTGTCAAGGCTTTGATAATGAACAGCTAATTTTTTCAATGATGATGCCACCTACGCAAATAAAATCGGAACAAAAACCACTTTCCCTAGGTTTTCTCGGACTGGGATGGATCGGTAGGAACCGGATGAAAGCATTGTTGAACAACACCGCTTCAGAGGCTACCATGATCCGGGAGCCCATACCAGAAAATGTGGAGCAGGCCCTGGTACACTGTAAAGATGCCACGATATCGACCTCTTCCGCCGAAATGTTCCAGAATAAAGAACTGGATGGAATAGTCATCGCCACACCGAGTGCCATGCATGCCCAGCAAAGTATAGAGGCACTCCAGTCGGGCAAGGCCGTGTTCTGTCAAAAACCCTTGGGAAGAACAGCCTCGGAAGTGAAAAAAATAATTGCCGCCTCTTTGGAGGCAAATAAACTATTGACCGTGGATTTTTCCTATCGCTATACAGAAGCGCTTCAAACCATACACCGCTTGATCCAAAACAAGGAGCTTGGGAATATTTACAACGTGAACCTGGTATTTCATAATGCATATGGGCCGGACAAAACCTGGTTCTATGATCGCAATAAGTCGGGCGGCGGCTGTGTCATGGATTTGGGCATCCATTTGATCGACCTTGCAATGTGGGTTCTTGGTTTCCCCAAAATTGAAAACCTACAAAGCCATCTTTTTTACCAAGGGGAAAAATTCCCGTCCGGAGAAAATCAAGTAGAGGATTTTGCCCATGTATCCATGACTTCGGAACACGGCACCCTTATCAACCTACAGTGTTCCTGGAATGTTTCCGCTGGAAAAGATGCCGTTATCGAAGCAACGTTTTATGGCACACAAGCCAGTGCCTCCTTCAAGAATATCCAAGGATCATTCTATGATTTCATAGCAGAAAAATATACCGGTACGCAAGCGGAAGTACTGGTAACCCCTCCTGATGAATGGGGCGGTCGTGCCGCAACCGCATGGGCGGAATCGGTACAATCAGGAAACGGTTATGATCACAAATCTGCTGAAGAATATGTGAAGGTGGCCCAAATAATTGACATGATCTATGGAAGATAAAAGTCTAAAAATAGTAATGACAACCGATACCGTGGGCGGTGTATGGAACTATTCCTTGGAACTGTGCCGGGAATTGGGACAGTATGGGGTGCAAGTCCATCTGGTATCCATGGGAGGCTGGCCCTCAGAAACCATGGAAAATGAAGTTTCCAATATTGAAACGGTGACCTTATATAAAAGTGCCTATAAACTGGAATGGATGGAAAACTCTTGGGAAGATGTCAAAAATGCCCAAAAATGGATCATGACCATATACCACACTGTACAACCGGACATTGTCCATTTGAACAACTTCATGAAAATCGAGAACCCCCAAAATTGCCCTGTGGTGACCACGTATCATTCTTGTGTGCATACCTGGTGGCAGGCCGTCAAGGGAAAAACGGCGCCTTCTTCCTGGAACACATACAAGCAATTGGTCAAAACTGCCTTGAATAACTCGAACATGATCATCAGTCCCACTGGAAGTTTCTTGGAGCAAATCAGGCAGGTACACCACCTTGCCCCGAAAACAACTGTGATCAACAATGCCCGGAACATAGCTTTTACGGGAAAGAAAGAAAAAGAACCCTTCATCCTTTGCACAGGAAGAATTTGGGACGAGGCCAAAAACCTGCAAATTCTGTCCAATCTCTCCCAAGAGATACCTTGGCCAATCTATGTGGCAGGGGATCATATAGATCCCGTCAAAGGCAGAAAGACACATTTGGAAAATGTATTCCTTTTGGGAAAACTCCCCTCCAATGAACTCTCCGAGTGGATGCAACGGGCAAGCATCTATCTCAGCCCTGCCAAATATGAACCGTTCGGATTGGCCGTACTCGAAGCGGCAAATGCGGGTTGTGCCTTGGCCTTGAGCAATATTGGCACCTTACGTGAACTTTGGGGAGAGAGTGCGATGTACTTTGACCCTACCGATGCGACCCAAATAAAAAGGGCGCTCCATATGCTGATCCAGAATCCAAATTATAGAAAGCGACTCTCCGAAGCTTCCAAAATGAGGGCAAAAACATACAATGCCCAAAAAATGGGGAAGCAGTACATGGAGATGTACCAACACCTCTTGTCAACCAAAGAATACCAGCTAACCTGTTAAACCCTACATTATGAAAATAGTTATGTTCTATCATTCATTTTATTCTGACTGGAACCATGGTAATGCCCATTTCATAAGAGGTATTGTAAAGGAGCTGGCCAAAAGGGGGCATGAGGTAGAGACCTATGAAGCGGAAGATAACTGGAGCCTTACCAATATGGTCAAGGACCATGGCAGGGGGAAAATGGAGGAATTCAAGTGGTACTACCGCTCATTGGATCCCCAGTTTTATCCCTCCGGCAGAAATTTCATAAAAGACGCCATTCTACGTGATGCCGATTTGGTCATCGTCCATGAATGGAACCCACCTGAACTGGTTGCCAAAATAGGTCAGGAAAAGGAAAAGTATGGGTTTAAGCTCTTGTTCCATGATACACACCATCGTTCGGTAACGGATGAGGAAGCCATGCAGCGGTACAATTTGGACAACTATGACGGAGCCTTGGTCTTTGGGGAGGCCATCAAAAAGATCTACGAGGACAGACAATGGGTGAAGAACGTTTGGACCTGGCATGAAGCGGCCGATGCGGAATTGTTCAAACCCAACAGGGATGAAACAAAAGAAGGTGATCTGGTCTGGATAGGAAATTGGGGTGATGGTGAGCGTACCCTGGAGCTGATGGAATTCTTGGTGCAGCCTATAAAAGATTTGGGGATCAAAGCCAAGGTCTATGGTGTACGTTATCCCGAAGAAGCCCAAAAAATACTCCGTGAAGCAAATATTGAGTATGGGGGGTGGCTCCCCAATTACAGGGTTCCCGAAGTTTTTGCAAAGTATAAGGTGACCGTGCACGTACCGCGTCGACCTTATGTGGAAAAGCTGCCAGGAATCCCAACTATCCGACCTTTTGAGGCCCTTTCTTGTGGCATCCCATTGATTTGCTCCCCATGGAACGATGCAGAACACTTGTTCACTCAAGGAAAGGATTATCTCATGGCGAAAGATGGCAATTCCATGGGGTATATGATAGCCGAAGTTCTGAAAAGTCCCCAGCTTTCCCAAAGTCTTTCACAAAACGGAAGAAAAACCATCTTGGCAAAGCATACCTGTGCCCATAGAGTGGATGAGTTGGAAGAAATAATAAATAAAATCAACTGAGATGAACAAACACAGTGATCACAACAAATTGAACATTGCCATTTTTGGGTCCAGCATCCTCTCCGCCTATTGGAATGGTGCTGCAACCTACTATCGGGGAATAGTCAAGGCCCTGCACAAAATGGGCCATAATGTTACGTTCTATGAACCCGATATCCTGGACCGCCAGGAGCATAGGGACATAGAGGAACCCGACTGGTGCAAGGTGGTAGTGTATCCCGCGGATAAAGTGAACTTAAGAACCTTGCTCGCCAATGTACACCGTTGGGCGAATGTTATCATCAAGACCAGTGGTGTTGGCATCTTTGATGATTTCCTCGAAAAGGAAATCAGCTTGATGAAGGAGAACAATAACCTCATCATTTTCTGGGACGTGGATGCGCCCGCCACATTGGACCATATAGAAAAGGACAAGAGCGATCCCTTTAGGGAATTGATCCCAAAATATGATCTGGTGCTCACCTATGGAGGTGGACAACCGGTCGTGGACGCTTATCTGAACAAGGGGGCCCGGCAATGTGTTCCCATATACAATGCCCTGGACACCAGCACCCATTATAGGGTAAAATCCGAACCCTTGTTCGAAAGCACCCTGGCCTTTTTGGGAAACAGGTTGCCCGACCGGGAAGAAAGGGTAGAGGAGTTTTTTATAAAACCCGCACACAATTTGCCACGTTTCAGATTTTTACTGGGGGGAAGTGGTTGGGAAAGCAAACCCTTGCCCAAAAACATCAGCTACCTCGGGCATATTTATACAAAAGACCACAATGCTTTCAATTCCACGCCCTCAGCAGTGTTGAACATTGCCCGCGCAAGCATGGCAAAGTATGGGTTCTCTCCCGCCACGCGTGTTTTTGAGGCTGCTGGAGCCGCCGCCTGCATTATCACGGATCATTGGGAAGGCATAGAATCGTTCTTCGAGCCAGAAAAAGAAATCCTAGTGGCCGAGGATGGCGAGGCAGTTGAGAGGATACTTACTGAGCTTACCCCCGAAAGGGCAAGAGAGATTGGAGAGGCCGCCCACAGGAAGGTCATGGCGGAACATACGTACGAACATAGGGCCCTGTTATTGGAATCGGTGATATCGGAAAACTGGGCAGCGAACAGAAAACAAACCGTAAACGAATAAGTTATGGACATTGTCATCATAGGATTATCCATTACTTCATCTTGGGGAAATGGACATGCAACCACTTATCGGGCACTGCTGGGCGAACTTTATGCGCAGGGCCATGACATTCTATTTCTCGAAAAGGATGTTCCCTACTATGCAAATAACCGGGACATGCCGCAACCGAGTTTCTGTCAACTGGGGCTCTATAAAGATTATTGGGATCTGATGGAAAAATATGAATCCGAAGTGGTCAATGCGGATGTAGTGATGGTGGGATCCTATGTGTCCAAGGGAGATGAAGTGGGAAGATGGGTCATAGAAAAAGCCAAAGGGATAAAAGCCTTTTATGATATAGACACGCCAGTGACTCTGGCCAAATTGGCCAAAAGGGATTATGAGTACATCGACCCTTATTTGGTGGAAAGATATGACCTCTACCTCTCGTTTTCGGGAGGAAGGGTATTGGATTATCTTGAAAAGCGCTACAATTCACCCCGCGCCAGGGCCTTGTTCTGTTCCGTTGACCCGGAAAAATACTTTCCCCAGCCCAACGAGATCAAATGGCAAATGGGATACTTGGGCACATACAGCCAAGACAGGCAACCGTGGGTCCATACCCTGTTGAACAAACCGGCCGCATATTATCCCGAAGGAAAATTTGCCGTTGTGGGACCCCAGTATCCGCAAGATTTCAAATGGTCATCCAATGTGGAACGGATGGAGCATTTGCCCCCTACCCAGCACAGGGAGTTTTACAATGCCCAAAAATTCACCCTCAATGTGACAAGGGAGAGCATGAAAAAAGTGGGCCATTCACCAAGTGTTCGTTTGTTCGAGGCGGCTGCCTGCGGCGTACCCATTATTTCGGACTATTGGTCAGGTTTGGATGAATTGTTCGAGATCGACAAGGAAATCCTCATTGCAAAAAAAGCTTCGGAGGTTTTGGACCATTTTAAGACCATTGGTGAAGAAGAACGAAAAAAAATCGGGATGAATGCCCGGCGCAAGGTGCTAAAATATCATACGGCCAGATCCAGGGCCAAAGAACTGGAAAGCTATTTTGACGAACTACTTCAACCTTCCAAAATGCAATAAGCCATGACTACAGAACAGCAGATACAGCAACTAAAGCCTTGGTTCCACAATATCCATTTACCGGATGGACACCAAACGGCACCCAACCATTTCCTTGGGGATTTTCCCTCTTTTAAATGGGAAAGGATAAAAGGTTCCATCCCTGAAGATCTCACGGGTTGGAAAGTGTTGGACGTAGGCTGCAATGCTGGATATTATGCTGTTGAGTTGGCAAAACGAGGGGCCCATGTGGTCGGTATCGATTTGGACGACCATTATTTGAAGCAGGCCAAATGGGTGGCCGAGCAGTGCAAGGTCAGTGATAGGATTGAGTTCAAACAAATGCAGGTTTATGATATGGCCCATACCGACGATCAGTATGACCTCATATGGTTCATGGGGGTACTATATCACTTAAGGTATCCTCTCTTCGCTCTCGATATATTGTCCCAGAAAACACGAAAAATGATGGTGGTACAAACCCTAATGGCCCCTGGGGGTGAAAAGTTCCATGCACCAAAAGACATTGGCCTTGATGAACGGGAGATACTGGAACATCCCCATTGGCCCTCCCTATCGTTCATTGAGCATAGCATGGCAGGAGATCCCACCAATTGGTGGGCACCCAACCATTCCGCGGTCCGGGCCATGCTCCGAAGCTGTGGGTTTACCACAACCGCAATGCCTGAAGAGGAAACCTATATCGCGGTAAAGAACGGGAAGGCATCGGTAGCCATGACGGAGTGGAACCATTCGGAATACCTATCTGCCATTGGGAAAAAATGGCAAAAGGAAGTAAAGAAAAAAACAGAGAAACATTAATCCCTAAAATCTAAGAAAATGGAAAAATCGCAAGGACATACCACCACCAACCACAATACCATCAAAAAATGGACTGAAAAAAGGAATGGCGTACCCGCCGTGGTGAAAGACACGGAAAATCGGAAAGGGGAAGATGGGCTGTTAAGAATCAAGTTTTCGGAGAAAAAGGATGATGCCCTGGAACAGATTTCCTGGAACGACTTCTTTGAAATATTTGATAAAAACCAGCTTGAGTTTCTATACCAAGAGGAAACATCTTCAGGCGGTGTGAGCCGTTTTTTTAAGTTCTTGGAAAAGGGTCCGAACACCTAAATGAAAAAGCATGAAAAAGAAACGCGTATTGATCACAGGAGCGGCAGGCTTCATAGGGTCACATTTATGTGACCACCTCATTGGAAAGGATTATGAGGTAATCGGGGTGGATAATCTAATAACCGGTAGTCTGAAGAATATTGAACATCTCTTCCCACTCCCCAGCTTCAAGTTTTATAACCACGACATCACCACATTTATCCATGTAAAGGGACCTCTGGATTACATTTTACATTTTGCTTCACCCGCAAGTCCCATAGATTACCTCAAAATCCCGATACAGACACTTAAAGTGGGCTCCATTGGAACTTACAACCTATTGGGTTTGGCCAAGGAAAAAAATGCAAGGATCCTAGTGGCCTCCACTTCCGAAATCTATGGGGACCCATTGGTACATCCCCAGACCGAAGAATATCATGGCAATGTGGACACATTGGGACCGCGCGGTGTCTATGACGAAGCAAAGCGTTTTCTGGAATCCATAACCATGGCTTACAATAGGTTCCATGGAGTCGATACGAGGATTGTCCGCATTTTCAACACCTATGGCCCCCGAATGCGCCTCAATGATGGGAGGGTGATCCCGACTTTTATTGCGCAAGCCTTAAAGAACGAACGGTTCACCATTTTCGGGGATGGTCAGCAGACCCGATCATTCTGCTACATAGATGATCTGGTCGAGGGGATATACAGGTTATTGATGAGTGATTACAATTATCCGGTGAACATTGGGAATCCTGAAGAGATCACCATAACCCAATTGGCCCATGAAATAGCGGCCATTGCGAACCTCAAGTGCGAAGTGATTAAAAAGCCCATGTCGAAGGGCGATCCTGTCAGAAGAAAACCAGATATATCAAAGGCTGTCAACATACTGGATTGGCTTCCTTCCACTACTCGGGAAGTAGGCCTGAAAAAGACATTCCATTACTTTAAAAGACAACTTGAAATGGAATTGGTCGCCACAACCCCTAGGGATTTTTCATTGTACAACAAGAAATAAGGTAAGATGGTGAAACAGATAAAACATATCAATAAACTACATAAAGTACTTGGTGGGATAGATTCCGGACAGCTTCCGGTGCCATATGGAAAGAACGGCATCATTCGTTCCCAGGTCAGACCCCGAGACAGCCCGGAGCAGTAGCGAAACAAAATCTCATTTGGTTGAGTACACTAATTATATAACCCTTTAAAATCCAATAGTATGAAGATTATCAAAGTTATCGAAGTAATTGCCAATTCAGAGACAGGTTTTGACGATGCGGCCGAGAATGCAGTAAAGGAAGCATCCAAAAGCATCCAAAACATCCAGTCCATTTACATCAAGGAGATGAAGGCCAAAGTGGAGAATAATCGGATTACCTCCTATGGGGTGATCGCGAAAATTTCATTTGCTGTGGAAAATGAGAAATAATCTCATCCATTGCACAGACCAATAAGCGAAAAAAGGATTGGAAAATATTCTTTCTTCGCTTTTGTAGCAATGGCCATCGTGCCTGTCGACCACGTTTCTTTTAAATGGCCCTACAGCCCAATGACATACAACATGCCAGAAATTCATAGCTTCATGCTTAAATATAGGAATAGGGGCCTGTTTGGACAGACCGCCACCAAACCCTTTGACCCTAGTGGAAATGAAGGTACACCGTGGAAGTTCGGCCGGTCTCCAAAATAACTGGTGAACGATCTCAAAAAAATGGGACCTACCTATATAAAGCTCGGCCAATTATTGTCCACCAGACCGGATCTACTTCCTGAAGCTTACCTGACCGCGCTGTCCGATCTACAGGACAATGTCTCCAAAGTAAGTTATGACGATGTGAAGAAAACGATTGAAAACGAACTGAAAACCGACATTGATAAGGTGTTCAGGGAGTTCCAAGAAGAGCCCCTAGCCTGTGCATCCATCGGACAGGTCCACAAAGCAGTTCTATTTTCAGGGGAAAAAGTCGCCGTGAAAGTCCAACGACCTGGTATAAGGGAGCAGTTCATGGAAGACATTCGAATCCTTGAGAACATAATCGGTCTGGCCATAAAACATACCAAAGTGGCAAGGAAATATGCTTTTGATGATATACTCGATGAGCTACGGAAAGTACTGCTGCAAGAATTGGATTATGAACTGGAGCGAAGAAACCTTATTACCCTTCACCATAACTTAATGGGATATAAGGAATTGACCGTTCCCATGCCCTTTACGGAATTTTCTTCCCTTCGTGTCCTTACCATGCAGTTTGTGGAAGGGGCAAAAATTACCACGGTTCCCATAACCACCATGAAATGTGATCCCGTAGCGTTGGCCCACCAACTCGTAAGTGCCTATCTTCAGCAAATACTCAGGGACGGTTTTGTACACGTTGACCCCCATCCAGGGAATGTTCTCTATACCTCCGACCATCGAATAGCTTTGATTGATTTGGGGATGACGGCAAGGTTTTCCGCAGAGATGCAAGAATATCTGATGCAATTGTTACTTGCCATTACCAATAACAATGCCCAGGAGACAGCCGACCTCTTGGTTGAGATGAGTGAACTGCACAGTGACATCAATATACACGCCTTTAAGAAAAGGATCATTTCCCTTGTGGTGAACCATCCATTGGGGGCCCATGGAGAGATGGAAGTAGGGAAGCTACTGGTCCAATTGAACCATATAGCGGGCGAACATTATGTGAAATTGCCCATGGACATCAATATTCTGGGAAAAGTAATGCTGAACCTTGAACAGATTATCATCACCCTGCATCCGACTTTTGATATCAAAAAAGCAATTGAAAAAAATCTAGTGAAAATCCTTAAGGACAGTTTGAAGGATGAATTGGAGCTCAAAAAATGGGTGCCGTTGTTGGTAGAGGCCAAAAGATTGGCACATCATCTTCCCAAGCGGATGAACGATATATCCAAAAATTTTGCGAACAATGATTTTAAGATAAAAATAGAGGCCATCAATGAAAAACGTGTTACAGATGGTTTTCAGAAAGTGGCCAATAGAATAGCCCTGGGTCTGATCATAGCTGCCATGATCATGGGGGCATCCATGCTCATGAGGGTGCCTTCGGACTTTGTTGTTTTCGGGTACCCAGGGCTTGCTATGATATTTTTTTTGCTGGCTGCCCTTGGGGGGATCATACTTTCGCTGATCATAATCTTTAAAGACGAGGACTGATGCCGATGTTCTTGCAACCATCTACCAGTTTGTACAATGGAACCTAAAAATGAAAACAATGAAAAATGTACTTGCCTTTGGTAGGCCATAAGCCAAGTTCTTCTAATCTCAAACAAGTTGAAGAATGCGAAAAGAACAAGAGATCAAAACAATAAAAAGTATGGTGGTTATGTTCAATATCTATGTTTTGTCCACCCTTTTCTAAACCATTTCCATTACACAATATCGTCCACAATACTCTTGAAAAGTCCATGAATGTGTTAGACTCATAATTATCACTTTTATCAAGAATCTGGTTCAGGCTTTTATTTAATTCCGATTTATTAGGTCCACTTATTTGTCTCCATCGGGAACTAAGGGCCTTCAGGGTAATTCAATCAGTTTTCCAATGGTCGTTTTTTTGAATGTCTCGTGCAGGGATTCAGGAGTCGCACCTTACCCTAACCCCTCAGAAACCAGTAGTTTTTGATGGTGTGAAATTAATTGTTCAAGTACTTTTTCGTTATTCTCCTTGGGGCGCAGGTACAATGCATAATCTCAATTTCAATGGTTGGACTCTTCATCATATATTGGAAATCGTTTATATGAACTTTGACCTAGTTTTGTGTCCAGCTTCTCAACAAAACAATCTCCCATGAATACCACTAATCTTAAGGCGCTGAAAATCAAAAAAAATATAACTTCCATAAGTTTTGCCGTTGGATGTGCCGATTGGAATAAGTAAGGGGCAATATCTGGTTCTGGTTAAAGGTTGGGATAATGAAAATCGACTATATAAGTTTTAAAGGATGGAATGTCAGTCCTATCTCTTGTAAGAGTCATGATATAACCCATAACGGCAATAATTCCCCATGCCAAGTTGATGAAAAGCTCGGCCCATGCCGAATAGAAGGCACCATTTGCGACAAAGAGGATGCTTCCGGCTATGTTGTACCAATGGCAGAAGTGAATATGTGGTAGGAACCGTGGAAAGGGGAACTTTTCAGGAACCCAAGCATTATTATAGGCCCATCCCTGCGGCAGAAAAAGCATTGAACTCCAATTTGGAACAAGTTTTTGGTTGGGATTGATTCAGTTTAGTAGTTTGATTGGCATTGAGAGAAAAGGAGGGGCTTGCCCCTCCTTTTTCATTAAAAAACTGCATTATCCCAAATGGGATGCTATCCATTGGAGACCAATCCTTCCACGAACAGGAGGAAAAAAACAATCACACCCAACAAAATGATCGCCATAATAATGGTTGTCAAGGGAAACCTGTTCTTATCGCTGTTGGTCGTCTGGTTTCTAAAGTGGGCTCCTTTTCGCCCCTTGGTGGGCATGGGCGCACTATCTTCTGCTTTCCAGTTTGTTTTTTTTCCTTTTTTCTCCATTTCTATTTTTTTAATGCATTGGTTCGGGGGCATACCTTTTTTGACTGTTCCTAAAGGAATCCATCAATTATTGCGAAGGGCATGGATCAGTTCCTTCTTGCTCATTTTTGAACGGCCCTCGATACCTACCTTTTTGGCTTGTCCATAAAGGTCTTCTTTGGTCCATTCTTCATATTTGGGAGACTTTCCACCTTTCTTCCCAGAATCTGGAGTGTTGGCGATACGGGCAGCTTTCTGTTTGCTGTACCCTTTGTCTCGTAGTGCTTCATACTTGTCCTCGTCTTTTATTCTTGGATTTGGCATAACCTTGATTTTTTAAGTTTGAATTGACCACCGATACCTTACGTGTCAACGAATGAATTGGAATACTTGGCGACATTATAATCCCAAATGTTCGCTTTTCCGACAATGGGCGGTCTTCGTTCCATGTGTTCACTTTAGTGAAAGTTAGCGATGGGGTGGGGGAAGGACTGACTTGAACCGAACAAAAATTGCCTCAATCCCATGTTGGCATGGCAAAAAAGGTTTTAGAATCGGAACTTGATGGAGAAAGACATTCCGAATCTCATTAAACACTCAATCATGGAAAAATGGTTTGATTCCTCGTTGACCTCCCTATTACCCATTGCACTTTCTGCCTTGGGGATCTATGTGGCGGTCATCATATATACACGCATCTTTGGGAAGCGCAGTTTCTCCAAGATGTCCAGTTTCGACTTTGCAATGACAGTGGCCGTAGGCTCCATCATCGGCACAACGGTACTCAGCCCGTCGGTGGACCTTCTTCAAGGGGCGGTTGGGCTTCTTGTCGTGTATGTACTTCAATGGACAGCGGCCATGTTACGGCATAACAAGCATTTTCAGGATGCCATTGACAATACGCCCTTGTTGCTCATGGACGGCCAGAAAATCCTGTACGATAATTTGAAAAAGGCACGGCTCACCGAATCGGACCTAAGGTCCAAGCTGCGGGAGGCCAATGTGATTGAATTGGGGGATATTCGGGCCGTTGTCTTTGAAACCACTGGAAATATATCCGTGCTCCATTCCAATGATGGCAGCAAGAAATTGGATGTGTGGCTCTTAAAGGATATAAAAGTGAAATAGGCTATGGGATGGACCGAAATATTGGGGCTTGCCGCCGGTATCTGTACCACCTCGGCAGTGATCCCCCAAATACAGAAAGCTTGGCGTACCAAAAAAGTGGAAGATGTTTCCCCCTTCATGTTCGGGATCCTTATCCTGGGAGTGGGAATGTGGGTGTTGTACGGAATCATTAAAAATGACCTTCCCATCATTGCCACCAATGGACTTTCCCTCGGGCTCAATATCATCATGTTGTACCTCATGGTACGCTATAGAGACCAAGATTGAAAAAACATCATTTTTGGTAAGAGCTGTCAAAACAGGGAATTAGAGTTCAAATGTCCCATTGCCCATATAGATGCCGCAAATTGACTGTGGGGGGATGGGGAAGTCTGGGCTAATTTTTGTCGTAATCGTGTCAATTTCACGCAAGGCACTGCCGTAAATTAAAATCATTGTTGAACAGACTGGCATGCATAGAAAAAAGCAAGCATGGGACCGAACCCCAAAGGCATCTTTTTCTATGACCACAAGTGGTGGCACCTAAAAACAAGGTGGAACATGCCATAATCAATATATGAATCAACGCTATGGAAATTGAAGAAAAAGATACCCACATACAGGCAGTGACACAGCAGTTCAAAGAGTTCATCTTGGAGAAGGACCATCCCTGTATTATGGCGCAGACGGTATTTACAATGGATGAGGTGTCCCTTAACTGCTACACTGGATTGGGCACCGAAGCAACGGCAAAAAAAATTTGGGAAGATCTAAAACAGTATCTTGAAGGATATGATTTTGAAGGGAACAACTTCCAGACATTTATTGCTACCTTCCCCACTACCGAGGTATTTTCGGAGAAGGAGTTTGAGGAATTGTTGTGGAAGCAACTCCAATGGCTCCATAAGGTGGACAGTCAACCCTGGGATCCCTCGGTGAGCAGTGATCCCACGAGCAGCAAGTTCAGTTTTAGTGTGGCCGGAAAGGCATTTTATATCGTGGGAATGCATCCCAAGAGTTCACGGCTGGCGCGCCAGGCACCCTTTCCCACCTTGGTGTTCAACCTACATTGGCAGTTTGAAAAATTGCGTGAAATGGGAACATATCGACGTGTGCGGAACACCATACGCAAGCGTGATAAAAAACGTCAGGGTTGTATCAATCCCATGCTCCAAGATTTTGGAAATGACACTGAAGCAAGGCAGTACAGCGGGAGAAAGATTGAAAAAAACTGGAAATGTCCCTTTCACCATAACCCATAAAGAGGACGCCAGTTCCTTTTAATAGCTATGGAAAAACCAGTCGGTTATGGATGGACAGACACCTTCTTGAAGCGAACATTGGGAATGGGAGTGCAAAGAGCAATCGAAATCAAGGCTTATGATCGGAAAAATTCAAAAACAATCGGGAACAGCTTTCCAACTATACAAGGGTGATAAACTAAAAGTGATCGACCCAGAGGGGCAACAAGTGAGCGATATGGTACTGTTCAATGCAAAGGATATCCGGGAAAAGCTCTCATCGGGCAAGACAATGGATTTTGAAGAGTCGATATTGATCACCAAAGGAAATTTCTTGTGGAGCAATCGAAGCCAAAAAATGATGAAGATAATCGAGGACACGAATGGTAGGAACGATTTTTTGCTGGCACCCTGCAGCCCCGAAACCTTCCAGATCATGTACAAAGATCCTAACTATCACCCCAGTTGCTTCGAAAATCTAAGCACAAGCTTAAGCTCCTTCAACATCCAACCTGACGATATACCTACGGCCTTCAATATTTTTATGAACGTTCAATTTTCAGAAAACGGCAAACTTAGCGTGGAGAAACCATTGAGCAAGGCAGGTGATTATGTAGTACTGGAAGCACAAATGGATTTGATAGTCGGGCTTACCGCATGTGCTGCAGAAGACAGCAATAATGGAACGTTCAAGCCCATTCATTATGAGATGATTCCGAAGACCTTAAAAACGGAGGGATTTTAGGGAAGAGACCGGCATGATGGTGACATCGTGTATTTTCCAATGGAGCGCCTTGATATGGGACACCCCCTCCTCAAATTGGGAACCAAAAACAGTGTCCTGCATGGGAATGATATACACCTCCCCAAAATATACCTGCCCGTTTTCCCGAAAGCGCACTTCCGAATCCCTTACCCAATCCCAACTTGCCACTTCATGCGCTATTTCATCAACAAGTTGGTCCTTTTTTCGATCAGAAACACGTACAGGTTGTCGGTCCATAAGGTCCTCAATGGCACTGGAGAGGTGTTGGAACCCGTCCTTAATCACTGAAATGGATATGATCAGGGCAGTAGTGGCATCGGCCCACCAAAGCCCAGCGCCCACCCCCAGGATACCGATAATGGCAGCAAAAGCGGTCATATAATCGGCCTTTTGGGCCTTTGCGTCCGCAAAAAGTATCTTATTGTGGAGTTTTTTTGCCAAGGGCATTTTTCGCAACCCTAGAAGCATGGCCGGTAACGAACTGTAAATGAGTACCAAGATCATCACCCATCCCATCCAAAGCTGTTCTCCAAAGAACACCATGGTACCGATTGTGGGCCGTTCACCATGTATCAAAGATATGGAGGAATCAATGCATAGATAGGCGCCCATTCCGAACAAAGCGACCGACCCTGTCAAAAAAGCAATGCTGAAGACCCGGTGGTAGCCATACTGGAACGTCTTGTTGCGGGGTTTGTCATAAATGCCCGAAGCAATCAAAAAGGCAGTGGCGGGCAGCAAACTCAATGCATCCTCCAGCCAAGCGGTCTTCATGGCCTGGGAAGATCCCATCGTCACATACATAAGAGCGACCACTGTGGAGAGATAGGCCAAGGTGATCCATTCCAGTTTTCTGGCTTTTTTCAAGATGGGCACCAAATGATCGGGCAATTCGTATTCCTCTTTATTTTGCTCCATGTTGTTTGTTTTGGATAAAGAATCTCTCAAGGGTATAGACCAGTCGGTTTTCGCCTTTCGGCACAAAAAACACATGGGCACTGTCATAGGGTTGTGTCATTCCCACTTCCTTTTTCCAAACGGTTTTTTTCTTGAACCCGCCCACAACAATGTCCAACTCATACTTGCTGAGTTTTTTGATGAGGTCTGTTTCATTACCAGTTTCAAAATGATGGTCGAGGTTTTCTTTTTTACAGAATTGTTCCAACAGCGTTATCTCCGTTCCCGAAAATGAGCTGTCCCGGATAAGGGTGAAAGGAGGGTTTTGGACCACCCCGATAGCAAGACCTTCTACCTTGGCATTTGAGAAAGTATGCTGTGGATCTTTTGGGAAGGTACAGGCCATTAAAAACAGGATTGTGCATGTCGCCATCTTACCTATAGCTTTCATCGTTGTACTCTATCTAAATTTTCTTTGTCGTTCAGGCTCTTACCGCTGCCATATCCCTCAAATCCTTTATTACAGATTCCTGAATACATGCACGATAAAAATTTTCTTTATGGAAGTACTGGGGCCTTTTACGGCAGGCCAGGACTTGGATCTACCAGCGACCTTCTGATGAAGCTGATGATCCTCGGAATAAAACTAGTTACAAAGATTTCTTACCATTGACCAATTTGATAAACTTTTTGACTGGAAACCATATGCGGATTCTTTTGGAGCAGTTTTCTTGGGGCGGGGCATACATTTGGAACAGCTGTTGATCCATAAGTTATGCGGATAGTTGAAAACCCTTTTGCAACACACTCTGTTTGACGGATTTGCCCCTTATTTATTACGGCAATTTTTAAATGGATACGACCGGTCACCATCCCGGGCTTTGATTACTTTTCACATGAACTTAAAAATACACGATATGAAAAAGCTAGGATTAATATTGACGACGGTCGCTTTAATGGCCATGACCACCTATTCCTGTAGGGAAAGAAACCCCAAAGACCCCAGGGTCGAGGACAATATGCAAGGAGTCCAGGAAAGCCAAGAGGAAAGTAGTGAAAAATATGACGAATGGTCAGGAAGGGACGAAGCAGACAAGCAAAGGGACACTACCTATGCTGAGGGAGACACCATACATCGCGATTCCACGCAACTTCGCAGATAACCCCTAGCGGTATAGTAGTCGATAGCTCCGCACTTGATATAGGGTCATGGCATTTTCCGAAATACCATGACAGATTTTCCATGGCCTTAAATGGACAATAAAAGCAAAGAATTTGGATAACATGAAAGAGAGAATGCACAGCTCAGCCCCAAGAGC
Organism: Flagellimonas baculiformis; assembly: GCF_033441575.1. NCBI lineage: Bacteria > Pseudomonadati > Bacteroidota > Flavobacteriia > Flavobacteriales > Flavobacteriaceae > Flagellimonas > Flagellimonas baculiformis. The sequence continues at coordinate 70,896 of NZ_JAUZVW010000016.1, read as the reverse complement.
AGGAAATGAAAGTAAGGAAATTATAGTGATAACCGGTAGTAGTGGACTCATTGGGTCCGCATTGATAAAACGGTTGGCCAACAAGTATAGGATCATTGGGTTGGACAGGGTAGGGCCGCCCTACCCACCCGTGGAGGCCGAGTGCGTGAGTTTTGACATCACCGATGAAAAATCCATCAAGGCAGCCATGGAGCGTATCCGATATGGCCATGGCGACAAGATTGTTTCGGTGGTCCATTTGGCCGCGTATTACGATTTTGGTCAAAAGGACAGCCCCAAATACCATGAAATCAATGTGAAGGGAACGGAAAATTTCTTGCGGGAATTGCAAGATTTTGAAGTGGGCCAATTCCTTTTTTCAAGCTCCAACCTCATCTATAAACCCACGGAACCGGGCATCAAGATCAATGAGGATTGCCCAGTGGAGGCCAATTGGGGCTATCCGGAATCCAAAGTGCTCACAGAGGACCTCATCAGGGAGAATAACTATGACATCCCTGCGGTTTTTTTGAGAATAGCCGGGGTCTATACTGATTATGGCCACTCCATCCCCATCACCCAACAGATCAAGCGGATTTACGAAAAAGAACTGCTCAGTCATTTTTACTCCGGGGATGTCAACCATGGCGACGTTTTTGTCCATTTGGAAGACGTGGTCGATGCCATGGAAAAAGCTATAGAGAAACGGCACGACCTGCCCAACGAAATTGCCCTGAACATTGGTGAACCCACATCCCCGACCTATCAAGAACTACAGGATGCCATTGGCAACCTATTGCACGGAAAGGACTGGGAAACCTATGAAATGCCAAAGGCTTTGGCCAAGGCAGGGGCTTGGGCCCGTGACCTGGTGAGCGACCCGTTCATCAAACCTTGGATGATCGATAGGGCAGGAGCCCATTACGAACTCGATGTTTCGAGGGCCAAGGAATATTTGGATTGGCAACCCAACCATAGGGTAATGGACGTTTTGCCCAGCATGATCAAAAACCTTAAGGCAGATCCCGAGGCTTGGTACCAAAAAAACAATCTCGAGTAGGCATGAGGGATAAAGGAGCACACATTCCCCCCGGTTGGGACTACAATCCTGCCACATGGGCCCAACGTATTCCCATCATCATCCTGGCCATAGTGGGGTTTGGCATAGCAGCATACCTTTCCCTATATCAACTGGAGTATGTGGATACGGTGTGGGAGCCCTTCTTTGGGGATGGTAGCACCACTATTTTGAACTCAAAAATTTCCCACATATTACCCATTCCAGATGCAGCACTGGGTGCCATAGGTTATTTGGTGGATGCTGTTGCAGGGCTCATCGGCGGCACCCACCGCTGGCGGAAAATGCCTTGGATCGTCATCGTGTTCGGACTTGCCGTTGGCCCGTTGGGGTTTGTCAGCGTCATGCTGGTCGTGTTCCAACCTGTCCTTTTTTCCGCATGGTGTTCCCTCTGTTTGGCCTCTGCAATAATTTCAATTGTCATGATCGGTCCCGCCATGGATGAGATGTTGGCCAGTTTACAATACATACAAAGGGCAAAAAAATCTGGCGCGTCCACTTGGAAAGTATTTTGGGGCATTGGGGATGAAACAGAGAAGGTGGCATAATATGAATCACACTAAAACAATGAACTTATGTGGGCAAAATTGATGAACATCGTATTGGGCATATGGCTGATGGCTGCACCGAGTGTCCTGGAATACGGTCCAGCGGCATCGGACAATGGGCATATCATAGGTCCCATTATAGTTACCTTTTCCACCATTTCCCTTTGGGAAGCCACCCATATTGTGCATAAATGGAACTATCCGTTCGCCCTTTGGTTGTTGCTGTCACCATGGGTCTTGGGATACGAAGTGGCGACCGCAAGTATGAGCGATATGGCCGTAGGGATCATGGTATTGGTCCTGTCTTCCAAAAAAACGGGTATGAAGAACCGTTATGGAGGAGGATGGTCCTCTTTATGGGAGAAAAATCCGGAGCACATGAAAGACCAAAGGAACAATGAAAGCGAAGCGGAGCGCAGGGAAAGCCCTTGATGTTTCAAGCAAAAAGTTGGACGGTTCAGGTCAATAAAGATGAAGTGCAATTCGTAGGTTCACAAAAACAATGCTGCCGAGCATACAGAACTGATACTGCACTATGAAAAAAATAAAGGATCTTTCAACAGCATCCATCGAACTGATTCTTTCCCATCTGGAAAACAACGACGAATTCGATTGCAGGCTTCCGGGCGGCGGATCGTTGCATATAGAAAGCGGTCTCCCTTATCTGATCATTTGCCGAACAAAGAACAAGGACACGGGGACCAAGGAATTTGTAATGAGTGAAGCATGTTACCTTATCATCGGGCGAAAGGATTTTAAAGGATACCAAGAACTTATTTTTTCCCTGGCCGATCATTTTTCCACCCTCTACAAGTCCTATTTGTTGTTTGAACTTTTCTCCACGGAAGAAAGCAGTCGTTCCTTCACCATCAAAGGTCCAGCGACAAAACTTCCTAAAACCCTTACGGTCTTGGAAGATGGCCTACGCCAAATCGATCAAATAGCTCCTGGCACACGCATAGAGATTAGAACGGTGGATACGCCAAACAGACACCCAAAGGGACGCAGGCCCCTTCTTACCATTGAAAAGACCAAACAATGCGGGGCCCTCTTGTTGGGCCTTGAGGTGCCTCCTGTATATCGGACTGCACAGGGTCAATTGTTTCCCGTTTTTTTCAGGGAATTCCATAATGTATTGACCAAGGCGATGCAGCGTGCCATTTATGAATTCATCAGGATACAGACCGTTTGTGGAGTGAACAGCTATAACGCACTCGGACAACGATATCCAAAGGAAAAGGTTTTTGAAATAGACCGCAAACTGACGGAAATTGAAAAATCCTATCAGTTTCTTTGGTTGGTATCGCCCTCCAACATCCATGACATCAAGAAGACGTTCTTTGAGAGCGGCTTTGAAACCATACTTGATTATCACTATCGGTTGTTGCCCATAGATCCGGACTTGCTAAAGAGGGAACTCTATGCGCTCAAGATCGAGAAGATCGAAGACCCGGCCCTGTCCTATATATTCCGTCAAAAAAGGGAAGAACTGGACCATCAGATCACCATGCTGCACGAGCGCGGCACGCCCAATTTTTTCTACAACAGCATCCGGTTGCACCAGGGGATAGGTAAATCTCTCAAAGATGAGGCTGAAAACCTGTTGGAACAATTGCCAGAAACCAGTAGCGATGCCACTTCCGAAAATCTCATGGATGTGATGGAATTTGCTGCCCTGGCCCAAAAGGAAATTGATTACCTAAAGGAACAGGACGAGGATTTCAACTGTAAGATCCAAATCCGGAAAGACCTGAACATCATGATGGTTTCGTTGGGCGATCTTTTCATTCCGGCAGATTTCAGTGCAAAGCGGAAAGAGGCGGAAGCTTTGATACAGCATGAGGTAGGTGTCCATGCCCTGACCTATTATAACGGCAGGCAGCAACCTCTTGAGCAATTGAGTGTTGGACTGGCTGATTACGACCCGCTGCAGGAGGGATTGGCGGTCCTCTTTGAATATCTGGCCAATGGACTCAGTACGAATCGGTTGCGGACATTGGCCGGCCGTGTCGTGGCGGGATGGGCCAGAGTGAAGGGGTATGGCTTCAAAACCATATTTGACCAGCTTGTCGATAGGTTTGGCTTCGGCAGGACAAGGGCCTTTAACATCACCTCGCGAATCATGCAAGGTGGTGGGTTTCTCAAGGACATCATTTATCTAAAAGGACTTTTGGAATTGAGGGACTATTTAAAAAATGGAGGCCAAATTGAGCCTTTGCTCTCTGGAAAATTCGGATTTCACCACATTGATACCGTGCAACAATTGACGGAAAGAAAAATATTGAAACCACCCATCCTAAAGCCCAGATACCTTTTCGATGCCCATTTTGAGACCAAGTTGGACATGATCAGACGAGGGTTGCCACTACACGCCATGGTGTGCGACAATACCCATACAGAAACCTTAATTGCAAGAAAATGAAAATATGCTTTGTCTTGAATAAAGTGGCCACGGAAGCCAATGGCACATCCATCGCATTGATGGCCAAAGCCCACGAAATGGGACACGAAGTCAGTGCGGTAGGGGTAGGGGGATTCAACCTTGACCATGAGGGCCATATAACCCTTGATACCATTTCGGTGAAGAAAGGGAAGAAAATGAAGACAGCGGCCCAATATCTGGAAACCTTAAAAGGTCCGACCGCCCAACATGAACGGTTGGAGGCCGGTTCCTTGGATGTCTTGTTCATACGGAACAACCCCACGGAGGAACGTGCGGGCCGGGAATGGGCGGAACACTCGGGGATTGCATTTGGGCGTATGGTACAGCAGTTAGGTGTACTGGTGCTCAACGATGCATACGCACTCTCCAACGCATTCATTGATAAACTTTATTTTGAAGAGTTGCCAAAAACCATCAAGCCGGCCTCCATCATTACCCGAAAAAAGGAGGATATCCTCAACTTTTGGGAAGAGAACAATAAAAAAATGGTGCTGAAACCTTTGGAAGGTTCGGGAGGGCAAAATGTATATCTGATCGATGAAAACCAAAAAAACCTCAACCAGATTTTATCCACTTTGACCCTGGAAGGCTACATCATAGCCCAGGAGTTTCTTCCCGAAGTAAAACATGGCGATGTCCGTGTCTTGCTCATGAACGGAAGGATATTGGAACAAGATGGGAAGCAGGCCATAATCCGTCGGGTAAGTGGCGAAGGGGAGTTCAGGAGCAATTTTTCCCTAGGGGCCACAGCAGATAGCAGCCAACTCACACCAGCTATGCAACATATCGTGGATGTCACCGCACCACGGTTGATAGCAGATGGGCTTTTTTTTGTGGGCCTGGATATTGTAAAGGACAAGCTCATAGAAATAAACGTGCTGAGCCCCGGAGGGTTGAACTGGTTCGCCCATATTGACCTGCCGGATTTCACCGAGCCTGTCATCAAGGCGATAGAACGAAAATTGGAATATAAAAAAATGTACGGAGGCCGAATCTCTAACAAAGCTTTGGCAACCCTGCACTAAATTGAATCGATGAAAGGGGAAATATCCAGGGTAGTTGGGGAGTATAGTTCGGGAAAGTCCGGACACCTGTTATTAGTCACTGCGGGCATTCATGGGAATGAACCCAGTGGGGTGGTAGCCTTGCAAAGAGTTTTTAAGGAACTGCATCAGTCTAGACCAAAAATCAAGGGCACCTTGGTGGGAATTTCGGGCAACCGCAAGGCACTCAAAAAAAATGTCCGCTATATTGATGAAGACCTGAACAGGATATGGACCGAGGAAAACCTCAAAAGGGATATGCCCGAATCATCCGAGCAGATAGAGATGGGACATATTATTGGGGCATTGAACAGATATCCGCAAAAAAACTATGGCAAACGCTACTTTTTGGATTGCCATACCACCTCTTCGGAGAGCCTCCCTTACATATCCGTACAAGTGGTCAATAACAACGAGCAATGGGCAAACCATTTCCCAGTGCATATCGTTCGGGGTTTCAGCGATTTGATAGATGGCGATATCGATCATTATTTAAGCAGCCAGGGGATGACAGGTTTTGTCTTTGAGGGAGGTCAACACCAAAGCCAAACCGCAGTTGAAAACCATGAGGCGATGATCTGGTTGGCATTGGAGGGAGCTTTGGGGCTCGATTTGGAAACCTTATCCTGTTACCCAAAATGTGTGGAAAACTTGGCAGCAAAAAGTGCATCGACAAAAAAAACTTTCGACATCGTTTATCGCCACAGTTTGGGAAGAGGGGATGAATTTAAAATGGAGGCCGGTTTCAAAAACTTCAGCAAAATTGGCAAAGACCAATTACTGGCCCTGCACAATGGGAAAGAAATACGGAGTGAGCAAGAGGGCCATATTTTTATGCCCCTTTACCAGGTCGAAGGGGACGATGGCTTCTTTATCATTGAAGAGGTCGAAACCCCTTGAACATGGAGCCCCAAAAATCAATGATCATAGTCGGAACATTGAAGACGTTATGAATGACCATAATACAGCATAGAACACATTGGGAAAAATTCAAGGACAAGGTAAGGTCCCTGTTTTCTGGGAATCTATCATCCGGTGTGCTGATGATTGTCGCCGTGATCGCTGCCCTAGTGTTTGCCAATGTGGGTTGGGCTTCGGAATACCATGCATTTTGGGAATATCCTTTGGATATCCAACTCAACGATGTCAACTTCGACATCACCTTGCATGAATTAGTGAACGATGGCCTTATGGCCATTTTCTTTTTTATGATCGGGCTGGAAATAAAACGGGAACTCATTGCCGGGGAACTTTCAAAACCCCGACAGGCCGCGCTACCCATACTCTGTGCCCTTGGAGGGCTTATCTTTCCCGCCCTGATCTATATCGCCCTAAATTTTGGAAAGGACACAATTCAAGGTTGGGGAATTCCCATGGCCACCGATATTGTGTTCGCTTTGGTCTTGCTGACCTTGGTGGGCCATAAAAAAGTTCCAGCGAGCCTAAAGCTGTTTGTGACCGCACTGGCCGTTATTGATGACCTTTGTGCCGTATTGATCATTGCTTTCTTTTACACCGATCAAATTGTGTTTGAAAGCCTCTCTTGGGCCTTCATTTCCTTTTTTGTATTGCTACTGGCGAATAAGATTGGGATAAGAAACCCTTTTTTTTATGGAGCAGTCGGTTTATTGGGCATTTGGACGGGCTTCTTTCTTTCGGGTGTGCATGCCACCATTGCCGGGGTCATTACCGCAGCGGCCATCCCTGCAAAGGTGGGGATGAACGAGAAACAGTTCACCACCAACATCAGGAATCTTATCACCACCTTTGAGGACACCCATTCCCTGGATTCCGTTTTTATCCAAAAAGAGCAGTTGGAGTTGGTGCAGGTCATACAAAAAGCCATCCGAAAAACCGTTCCTCCCCTGCAAACCATAGAAAAAGTGCTGCAACCCTTTGTGAATTTTGTGGTGCTTCCCTTGTTTGCCTTTGCCAATACAGGGCTTATCATTAGGGCCGAAAGCATGGGGCAATTGTTACAACCATTGTCGCTTGGAATTGTTCTGGGTTTGGTAGTGGGGAAATTTTTGGGGATATCGATCATTGCCCGTTTGGCCGTGGCCACCAAAATTGCCACACTTCCTGAAAAAGTGAAATGGCCCCAACTGTATGGAGCCGCTGCCTTTGCAGGAATAGGCTTTACCATGTCCATTTTTATTGGCGATTTGGCTTTTGACAACGAGGCGTATGTGTATCAGGCCAAACTGTCCATTCTTTTGGCCTTCGTGCTTGCTGTTCTATTGGGCATGGGGATTTTTCGGTTTTTTGTGAAGGCAAAAAAGAGGAATCATACGGTCGTGGAGGAATCTCATTGAATCGAACATCATCCTACGGAAAAATTTAATCCGCTTCGATCTTATGGACCAGATAATCCAATAATTTTTCCCATTGGTATGCTTGAAAACCTGCCCAGGCCCCTTCAGCAAGCAACGTATTGATGAGTTTACGCTTTCCGGCTTCATACCCCTCATTGTTTATGGCTTCATTTTTTCCAATTTCATGGGCGTAGATTTTGTTGCCCTTGATCTGTACCTGAAACGTACTCGTTGCCTCCTTGATAAAAAAATGTTCAATTTCCTCACTCTGTAACCACTTGTCGGCGGGGCTCTCACTTGGGCTTACCGTAAAATTTGCCAACTGCTCATTTTCCACGATGTTATTCACGATCACCCAATTTTCGGGAAACGGACCAGGCAGCACTATCTTTATGTAGTCATTGATTTGGGGCCGATCCGTCATTCTTTTTTCGCCCTTTGGACCAAATAATTGAAAACTGGCCGTGATACCGGGCAGTTTGGACCATTGGTTGACATTGAACAGTTTCTCTTTGGATTTTTGAAACAATTCATGAACCCGTTGTCCGTTGCCAAAATCGTTATGGCTGCTATAGGTTTTATCCTTACTTTTTTTTGTGCTCATATTATTTTCGATGCCATTTCTTTCGGAACCACCATACGCTCGCCTGAAGATAAATTGTTGCGAGCACAAGCGGCACCAAATGTTGTCCCGTTCTTATAAGGTTCAACATTCCTTTGTCCTGTATTTGTGATAAATTGTGAATATGATCCAACAGTTTTGCATTGAAAATCATAAAAAAAACCATGGTGAATAGGATAAATGCATAGTTCAGGTAAAAGAAAAGGTTCTTCTTCTCCGTCCATTTATAATATACCGCAATTGAAATGGTAAAAATCCAAGTGCCCCATATGCTCATCAGGTAATAAACCAGTCTTGGTTGCAGCATTTCCCAATTTCCCGTTCTTACGTCTTCCCCTATAAGCACAATAAAGTACATGGGAAATACCATCAAAATGACGAAGACAAGGAATAGAATCGATTTTTTACTGGAAACCATTTTTGACTTGGGTTCTTTTGATTTTGAAAACAAACTCTTTTTAGACTGATGTCTGTTTCTGTTCTTCAATTCCTTTTATAAGCTTAGTAAAGGGAGTATTGAATTTTTCGATACCTTCCTCAACAAGATCATGGGCCACTTGCCTCATCTGAATGCCCGATTCTTCAATCTTTTCCAACGTGCGTGTTGCTTTGTCCATGTCTTCTTTTAGACTTTTTGTGGCCTTTCCATGGTCCCGAAAAGCGTTGAGCGTTTCCATGGGAACCGTGTTGATAGTGTTCCCGCCAATCAGGGCCTCCACATATTTCACGTCGCTGTACGAAGGGTCTTTGGTACTGGTACTGGCCCAGAGCACCCGTTGTGGTTTTGCACCTTCACACTCCAATTTCTGGAAGCGTTCACTGGAAAATACGTCTTCATAAATAGTGTAAGCTTTTTTGGCGGATGCAATGGCCACTTCGCCCTTCAGGTGGTCCAGCCCTTTTTCTTCCAGCATGGGGTCCACCATCACATCGATGCGGCTGAGGAAAAAACTGGCCACGGAGCGCACCCCCGCAATGGAGTGTCCTGCCTTGAGCCTATCTTCCAACCCTCCCAAATAGGCCTCTGTTACTTTTTTATATCGATTTAGGCCAAAAAGCAGTGTCACGTTGATGTTGATTCCAACCGAGATACATTGGCGAATGGCCAAAAGACCTTCCAACGTACCCGGAATCTTGATCATCACGTTCTTGCGGTCCACTCTTTGCCAAAGCTCCCTGGCCTGATTAACGGTTCCTTCCGTATCACGTGCCAAGTGCGGGGAAACTTCCAGACTCACAAAGCCATCATTTCCGTTGGATTCGTCATAGACCGGTTTAAAGATATCCGCAGCCCGTCGGATATCAGCAATGGCAATCTCATAAAAAATAGCCTCGTTCTGCAGCCCCTTTTTTGAATGTAGGGCAATGTCCCCATCATAATCGGAGCTATTACTGATCGCTTTCTCAAAAATGGCAGGGTTTGATGTGAGTCCCCGCAAGCCATTCTCCTCGATGAGTTTTTTCAGTTCACCGGAATCCATGAGATTTCGGTCCAACAAATCCAGCCATATACTTTGGCCGTGTTCATGTATTTGGGTTAAATTGTTCATTTTTTCTCTATTTTACTGTTCCCGCAAAAGCAGGAATCGTTGTTCTACTTTCTTTTTATGAAATCAATGCTTTGGCCCTTTCCACCACATGTTCCACGGTAAAGCCAAATTCCTGCATGACTTCTTCACCTGGGGCCGATTCGCCAAACTGGTCAACACCGATAACATCTCCTTCATCCGTTACATACTTGCACCAACCCATGGGGGAAGCAGCCTCAACGGCCAATCGCTTCCGCAGGTTCTTGGGAAATACTTTTTCTTTGTAATCCGCACTTTGTTTTTCAAACAGTTCCCAGGAGGGCATACTCACCACTTGGGCATGAATGTTCTCTTCTTTCAATTTTTCTTGGGCCGCCAAGACCAATTGTACCTCCGAACCGGTTCCAATAAGAATGAGGTCGGGCTCAGCTTCAGCCTCGGAAATAATGTAGGCTCCCTTTTCAAGTGCCTTGGCCTTGGTATATTTTTCTTGGTCGATGATGGGCAGGCCTTGCCGCGTCAATACAATCGCAACCGGTCCACCAGAATGCTGGATGGCCACGCGCCAAGCTTGTGCGGTTTCATTGGCATCGGCGGGACGGATGACGGTCATATTGGGCATGGCACGAAGCCCCAACAACTGTTCCACAGGCTGGTGGGTGGTGCCGTCCTCCCCCAAACCGATACTGTCGTGGGTATAGACCATGATGGGCCGTATCTTCATGATGGCTGCTAGCCGCAGAGGTGGTCGCATATAATCCGAAAATATGAGGAACGTGGCACCGTAAGGAATCAGGTAGTTACTCAAGGCCATTCCATTTAAAATGGCGCCCATGGCATGTTCGCGTACCCCAAAATGAAAATTGCGCCCTTCCCGAACAGTTGCGGTGAACGACTCAAAATCGTTCAATTCTGTGGTGGTTGAGGGAGCAAGGTCGGCGGACCCTCCCAATAAATTAGGCAAATGTCCCGCTATGGCGTTCAATATTTTCCCCGAAGCTTTCCGCGTCGCCATCTTGTCCCCGGGCTTGAATACGGGCAGCTTTTCTTCCCACCCTTTCGGTAGATTTCCACTGCTCAACTGTTCATATTCTTCGGCCAGCTCTGGATATTTCTCTTTATAGTTCTTGTAGAGTTCGTTCCACTTCTCTTCCTTTTTTTCACCTTTTTTACCGGCATTGCGATAAACATCCAACACTTCATCGTCCACTACGAACTTGGCTTCTGGATCAAATCCAAAATTTTCCTTCACCAACTTCACCTCATCTTCGCCCAAGGGTGATCCATGGGCTTCACCGGTATCTTGTTTGCTGGGACTGCCATAGGCAATATGGGTGCGCACCTTGATCAAAGAAGGGCGTTCGGTTTCTTTTTTGGCTTGTTTTATCGCTTCGGAAAGGGCCTCCACATCGTTGCCATCATCCAGCTCCTGCACATGCCATCCGTAGGATTCAAATCGTTGCGCGGTATTGTCGCTAAAGGTGATATCGGTGTCCCCTTCAATGGAGATATGGTTGTCGTCATACACATAAATGATATTGCCCAACTTCAGATGCCCGGCCAAGGAAGCCGCCTCGGCACTGACCCCTTCCATGAGGTCGCCATCACTGCAAATGGCATATATTTTATAATCGAACAGGTCAAAATCGGGCTTGTTGAAACGAGCCGCCATAAATTTTTGGGCAATCGCCATTCCCACACCGTTGGCAAAACCTTGGCCCAATGGGCCTGTGGTCACTTCCACGCCCTTTACCAAGTGTTTTTCAGGGTGTCCCGCCGTTTTGCTGTGCAGTTGTCTAAAATCCTTGAGGTCATCCATGGACAGATCATATCCCGTCAAATACAGAAAATTGTATTGCAGGATGCATGCATGGCCCGCCGAAAGGATGAATCGGTCACGGTTGGCCCAATCGGGATTTTTAGGATTGTAGTTCATGGCCTCGGTCCAAAGTACATGTCCAGTGGGTGCAAGGGCCATGGCTGTTCCCGGATGGCCGGACTCGGCTTTTTGCACGGCATCAGCTGATAAAATTCGTACAGTGTCAATTGCTTTTTGTGCTATGCTTTCGATGGTTTTGTCCATTTTCAAAGATTTTAGGTTCGCTTGTAGGGAAATATGACTTCCGAGAAAGTAGAAATCTTGTGAGGATTGGATGGATGGAATCGATATAAAAATTGGTTCAAAAACAGGGCTGTACCTTGGCCATTGATGTAAACATGGTTTGAACTAATAATTGAATTGAAAACGACAAAGAAATTCCCCACAGATGAATAGGTTTGGGATAGTAAATGGGGCAAACTCCATAAGAAATCATTTTTACAATCCCCAGATGAAAGTATAATGCAATGAAAAGATCTCATCTCCCCATATGGTATGGTATTTCTATCGGTGTTTCCGCAATTGTTTATTTTCTATTGCTGTCACTGTTCGGGCTGCACGAGAATCCTTTCTACAGTTCGGCGAACATCGCTTTTTTTGGAGTAGGTCAATTCTTGTTGATCGTAAAATTCAAGCAGGTTACCGAAGGTTTGTTTAAATATCAAGATGGATTCTGGGCCATGTTCAAGGCCGGAATCATTGCCACTTTTATCATCACCGCTTTTTTTCTTGTGTACCTTACAGAACTAAATCCCGATTTTTTGCAGGAAATGCTCACCATGTGGAAAGAAGATTATGATCTGAAGCCCGGTACCGTCATTTTCGGGCTCACTTTGATGGGGTTTTCCACCAGTTTAGTGTTTTCCCTAATCCATATGCAGCTCTTCAAAAGGTCGTGGAACACCAAGGAGGGAAAAAAGCATACCTTGTAACGGTGGCCTGATCTTTTTGGCTGATTTTTTCCTTTACCATCCAAGTTAATTTCTTTTGAGTCGATCGCGGCATCGGGAATCCTTTAATTTCAGGGACAATGTATTTTTTCACTTAAAACTTTTTCTATGAAATTGAAAGAAAAGAAGATAGCCATATTGGCCACGGACGGATTTGAACAATCAGAGCTTTTTGAACCCTTGGAAGCCCTAAAGAAAGAGGGTGCCACAGTGCATATTGTCTCGGACAAGGAGGGCGAGATCAAGGCTTGGGACAAGACGGATTGGGGGAAGCGCATAGCGGTGGACAAGAAAGTGGATGAGTCCCATGTCCTCGATTATGATACCCTAGTGCTGCCCGGAGGGGTAATGAACCCCGATACGCTGAGGACACATACCGTTGCCGTCAATTTTGTAAAGGCTTTTTTTGAAAGGAGCAAACCTGTGGCGGCCATTTGCCATGCGCCATGGCTTTTGATCAACGCTGAGGTGATAGATGGACGAAAGGTCACCTCCTACAAGAGCATCAAACAAGATGTGATCAATGCGGGCGGACTTTGGGAAGACAAAGAAGTAGTGGTCGATAACGGTCTGGTCACGAGCAGAAACCCGGGGGACCTGCCAGCCTTTTGCAGCAAGATCATCGAAGAGGTGCTGGAAGGGAAGCATGAAGGGCAACACGCCTAAAAAACCCTTCTTGCGGTTGGAGAAAGGGTCAAGAAGTCTCTGTGACAATCTTGTCCTCCTCTGCACCCAGTTCCTTTAAAGATTTCACCACATCATCCACCATTTCCGGCGGGCCGCAAACATAGAAGTATTGTGAAAAGTCGGAAAGGGTGGATTTTAAAAATGCCCTATCCATATGTCCCTGTGGAAAATCCTCTGTTTCTTCCTCGGATAGGATGTTGAGAAACCTTCTTCCCAACATGGTCTCAAATTTGTCCCGGAGGAAGATGTCTTTTTCTTCCTTGTTGGCAAATATCAAGGCATTGTCCTTCATTTCATCATGATATTCCAATGACTTCAGAATGGCAATAAACGGGGTAACCCCGGCACCACCAGCCAAAAAGGTTCCCTTTCCCTTATACGTAATGGCACCGAAAACCTCCCTCAAAATAAGCTCATCGCCTTTGTTCAGCGTGGAAAGTTTCTCGGTGACGCCATTATGGGCGGGATAGGTCTTTATCGTAAACTCCAGATGATCCTCCATGGGCAGATTGGTGAAGGTAAAGGGCCTTTTTTCATTCTTCCATTCCTCTTGGTTGATGGATACCTCCGTGGCCTGGCCTGGCTCAAAACCATAGCCATCGGGTTTTTCGGCCACGATGCCTAGAACATTATGGTTGATGAATTCTATCGATTTGATTTTGACAATGTGCTTTTCCATTTTCTTTCATTTTTGATTTGTAAGTAGAAGATTCTTCTCGAAACGGTTCTGGGAACGCAAGTGCAAAATTCTGGACAGCTACAATTCGCCTTCGCGGTTTCCAACTGATGGTTTTGGGCATCGACCTCTCTCATCCAGCAATTCCAATAAAATAAAAAAACCCTGCGCAAACAGGGTTTTACATCAATTGCACATGGAAATGTGGTTTATAACGGTCTGCGTCCTGAAATGATGTTGTACAGAATGGCAATTATGGCAATCACCAACAAAATATGAAGGAGACTACTGGTGCCGATGCCGGCAACGATGCCAAAAAAGCCCAAAACCCATATCACTATACAGATCACTGCTACCAACCAAAGTAAACTTCTCATAATTTTAGTTTTGTATTGTTCTGCCATAAATCTAGGCACCAATGGAAGAGCATATTGATCTATTCGGGTGAATTGTTGACCCGAAAGGCAAAAAAAAATGATGTTCGGGGGACTACTCCTCCCTTTCTCCATTTTGTAAATGGATTGGATGCAAAAAGAAACTCCATCTTAGGGCAAATGTGTCCGGCCATCCCTTCAAAAAACGTTCTAGGCATGCCAAGTCACAGGGTCTTGGAACAGGTTGGGAAATGAATCAATAATCTACTGGAAAAAGACAAGGAGGGACAGTGTTATCCTCTACATTGTGATGGAATAGGGAACGGAAGATTCCCTTTTAACTTAATGATAATTAAATAACAACACTATGAAAATTTTAAAAACAGTTACAGTTTTCACAATGCTCTTTATGGCTTTTGGAACGTTTGCCCAAACGAAAGAAGACCAGAGAATCATTGATGATGCCCAAAGGGCCAAAAAACAATTGATGAAGAAGGACAAAGGACTTGAAAACTTCTTCAATAATTCATCCGGATACGTCATTTTCCCGAATGTGGGAGAAGGTGGTTTCATCCTTGGTGGCGCTTCGGGTAATGGCGTGGTCTATGAAAACGGAAGAAAGGTTGGAATGGCCGACCTTAAAAAAATCGATGTTGGGTTTCAGGCCGGTGGACAAGCCTTGACCGAGGTCATATTTTTTGAGACCGAGGAAGCCCTGGCGGAATTCAAGGATGGGGAGTACACCATTTCAGGAGACCTTTCCGCAGTCGTAGTGGAATCGGGTGCTTCTGAAAACATCAATTACAATGATGGTGTGGTCGTTTTTGCCATGCCCAAGGCCGGTTTGATGGCCGACGCTTCGGTAGGAGGCCAACGATTTGAATACAAGCCGTTCAAATAATCCATTGCATTTGCATCACAAAAAAGGTCGGTAGAAATACCGACCTTTTTTTTGTCCCCAACGGGAACTTATAGAAACCTTTCGTATTGATTCGGATGCAGTTATAAGTTTACATATCCTTTCTCGTCCTCTTTGGAGCTTTTTTTCCTGGAAATCTGGTCCATTGGGAAAAAGGGTACAGGTTTGTTGTTCTCACTGTCCCAAAAATAGGAGTTTTGCAGGTTGACGCTCAAGAGAGCCAGATCAGGATCTTCCTTCCCTGTGAACCACTTCAACATGGTACAGTTCCACAATTCCTCTCTTTTTTCCCTGTCAATGATATGGGTCGCATTGCCGAACATGGAAAGATATTTCTGTTTTCTCTCATCCGAATAGATGATCTGCACCCGATTGTCTTTCTCAATGTCCTTGTAAAGTGCGCTGTCCTTGGATGTGAAGAACCAAAGGTCTCCCTTGTCATCCATCTGCTGAAGGATCATGGGGCATACCGAAAATGGCGTTTTGTCCAATTGACTGGCTATCATCACTGTTTTTTGTTCATCGATCAAGGTCCTTATTTTCCGAAGACCTTCTTCATTTTCTCTATAATTCCTCTCGTTCATTTTACTCGTTTTTATATTTCTGTTTTAAATTAATGGTATATATGTTCTGCGATACTCTTGTGTAGGGTAGGGGTGTTTTCTTGATGGGCTTACGGTCATGCAAAGCTTTGCTTCTGAGGCCGACCAAGGCCATTTTTATCCATTTAGCTGTATGGCTGCATATTTTCGGCATTCATGCGCACAGGCCAGGCAAGAAGCGGCGCATACCTTGCAATGGTCATGTTCGTGCTGCTGGCACTGCTCGGCACACCACTCGCAGACTTCGGCGCACAACAAACAATATTCTTTGGTGAACTTGATGCCCCCCACTAAAAACTTGATGCAGATCAGGCAGGCATCGATGCACTGTATGCAGCAATTGGGGCAATCGTTGTCGCTTTCTTTCCCCACCATGTTCGCCAAGCAGATTTGACAGTTGATGAAACATTCTTGGCAGGCTTTTATGCAGCTTTCATGATTGGAGACCATATCTTTTGTTTTAATTGTTATCCATACTATTGAAAAGGACCTGACAGGCCCATTGAATTGTGGATGTTCCCTTTTCTGATGTTCTTTCTGGGAAATGGAACACGAAGAGTATGGTAAAGTTAACCGTAATGTGTAGGTTGGGTTTGCTCAAAAAAAAAGATAGTGGACGGTATCGAGGGGTCATTGGCGGTTTCCGGAATCATATCCATTTTTGATCTTCAAAATGGATAATGATTGCCGACAGACCTGATTTGGGCAATAGCGTCAATCCATATTGTTTTTACGTCAATGATCATGGAAAAGAAACGGTATATTACAGTATATCCAGTCAGGATGCCGAACGCACCGGAAGTGCGATGGAAAATGAAGTGTGAACCAAAAAATCCAAAACATGACAGAAGATAAAAGGAAATTCAAAAGAAAAGTGAAACAGAGCAATCCTACGAATCCAACGGGGAACACCAATATCGACACCAATAAATTTGATATTGATGAAAAGACCATCAAAAAACAGCAAAACAAGGAATAGATGCCCATGGAATTACTGGGATTCAGAATCAAAGCTCCCCATTTTGGGGAGCTTTTCTTTTGGTAAAAACGTTTGTGCTTGGATTAGGACGGATTGCGGGGATAGGTCCCTACCGCCGTATCGATTTTGAGGCCCAACAAAAGATTGTTCAGGTCCTCCGCCTGGGCTTGCAGGATGGCAACCGTTACATTGGGCAGGTTGGGATGGTCCAGCACCTGTTGGTAGGATTCCACCAGTTCCTGCTCTTTGTGGAGAATAAGTACATCCAGTTCCTTACGGGTCATGGACCGCTCCAAGGCCATCGTTTCCATAGGCTCGAAAATACCCCCTTTTGTTGTTGAACTGGGTCTGGTATATTGACCATTGGTGATCGTATTCAATTCACGTTCCAACACCTTGGCATCATCTGCCATTTTAAAATGGCGTTTTTTGAAGTAGGGCCGTTTGTGGGGGTACACATCTGCGGTTACAAGCGTTCCATATGCTTTCTCTCCGGCCTTTATGTCCCTCAACACTTTTTCCAGCCTTGTGGTGCCCTCATTGTTAGTATTCCATTCCATATCTCTTTTTTTATACGTTATCGTTTCAATCAGCCAAAGGCAGATGCAATAGATCCGCCGTCAATCCTATAATTGCTCCCATTGATAAAACTTGCCCGCTCCGAGCACAAAAAGGCAATTGCCGACGCAACCTCATTGGGGTTTCCCCTCCTTTGCATGGCAATATGCGGGCGTTTGTTCTGGACGAACCAATCTTCCATCTCTTCCACGGACATGTTTTTCTTTTTCGAAAGTTCCTCCAGCATGGCCTCTGTCATCGGGGTTTCAATAAAGGCCGGGGAAACACAGTTGATCAATAGGTTTTCTCGTGAGTATGCCCTGGAAAGATGTTTGGAAAGATTGACGATTGCAGCTTTGCAGGCATTATAGGGACTTTCTTTTGCATAGGGTTGAAGTGCATTTTCCGAAGATATCAAAATCAGTCGGCCCCAATCCAACTCCTGCATTTGTGGAATGAACGCCCTACAGGCCCGTACGGCTCCCATAAGGTCCACCTGTATGGTTTCCATCCAGTCTTCATCGGTCAGTTCCAAAAAATCTCCCGATGCCCCACGTGCTCCTGCGGAATGCACCAGAATATGGGCTCCGTCAAAATCCTTCTTTACTTTTTCCGCCAGATGGACCATATCTTTTTCCTTGGTGACATCCGTGGGAATGCCCACCATCTTGTTGTCTCCACCCAAATAGGGGTTTAGCTCACATAGGGCTTTTTCAAGTCCCTCGGCGGTCTTGTCGCTCAGCACGATGTTCACTCCTTCAGTGGCCAGAACCTTGGCTGTCTCCAACCCAATTCCAGAATCGGCCCCTGTGATCACTGCCGTTTTTCCCTGTATGTGCAAATCCATGATTGTCCTTGTTTATCCATTTGTAGCAAAACCGGGATAACAGGTCATACCGCCATCCACGAAGATGGTGGTCCCATTGATGTACTCCGATTCGTCCGATGCCAGCCAACTGGCCACGCTCCCCACATCTTCTGGAATCCCGATTCTTTTATAGGGAATGAGTTTCAGCAGCTCTTCCTCTCCTTTAGCCGACCCCCATACTTTTTTGTTAATGTCCGTTTTGATGGCCCCGGGTGCAATGCTGTTGCACCTGATCTTTTTGGCGGCATATTCTTGGCAGATGCTTTCCATCAGCATGAGCAAGGCTCCTTTTGACGCGGCATAGTTGGCATGGCCGGCCCAGGGAATCTCCTCGTGCACCGAACTCATGTGGATAATTTTCCCCAAGGATTTTGAAATTTCCCTACGCATTCCCCTTCTTAGAAATTCCTTGATGGCTTCGCGTGCACACAAGAACTGGCCGGTAAGATTGACATCGATTACCTTTTGCCAGGCTTCAAGCGGCATTTCGTGCAGTGGATGGTCAACTTGTATGCCCGCATTGGCCACACAAACATCCACGGTGCCAAAATGGGAGATTGTTTTTTTGAACAGGGCCTCCACTTCTTTTTCCTTGCTCACATCGCACTGAAAAACAATGGCATCACCGCAAATAGGGTCCTTCTGGATCCAATCGGCGACTTCTTCGGCCTCTTTTTTTCCACTGTGGTAATTGATGACCACATTGGCCCCCTCCAGTGCCATGGATTTGGCCACGGCCCTTCCAATGCCCGAGCTTGCCCCGGTCACGATACAAGTCTGGTCCACTAGGCGTTGATTGGGCTTCTGCATTTTCTGGGATGGGTTTGAAGGGGTTTGATCAATTATACCGAGATGGCAAAGGAATTCTGCTTGTCCTTATATTGTTTGGGGCTGCAGTTGTATTTTGCCTTGAATATCTTTGAAAAGTAGCTTCTGCTTATAAAGCCAATGCTATAAACGACTTCGGAGACGTTCAGGTCAGTGTTCTTGATCAGGTCTTCCGCTTTTCGTATCCGTACATCACGGATGTAATCGGTGACCGTGGTGCCGTGCATAAGTTTGAAGCCTTCCTGTAATTTGGAAGGGGACAGGCCGCCCTTTTTGCACAGATAAGACACGGATAATTGTTTTTCAGGATAGTTGTTGATGAACAAGGAAAGTTCCTGTATCACTTCCCGCTCCCTTGAAGTCAGCGAGGATTCTCCCAGGGCCGCTTTCTGAAGATCATCGGAATGTTGCTGTATCTCAAGGGCCAGGACCATGTGTACCAATCCTTCGATCATCAATCTTCTGGCAATTCCCTTTTCGGAAATGGCATTCAATTGCTGGATCTTGTCAGCTACTTTTAGATTGTATGAACCCACATAAGCAAAATTATCGACGGCGTTCCCGTCAAAGAACAAGTTTTGCAATCTTTGGTTCAAGTGTTTTCCGCTCTCCAATTTTTGGATAGGGTTGACGATGATCAGTATCATTTTCAAACTGACATCCTTTTCAAAGTACAACACGTTGTCCTGTTGTGTTTTACTGGTCAATATGCCCGTCTGAAAATTTTCCAATCGATGTTTTTTCCCATCCAGCCCAAAACTATGGGCCATTTGGCCCTGCGAGCAGTAGGCAAAACAAACGGGAGCATGTTTGGGGGAATTGGTAACCAGCACCAAATCTTCCCTAAATACCACATCAAACTCCAAATAGGATATTCCTCCCTTGAAGGAGATCCCCCTTACGAGCCCTTGGCCCAAAGGTGTGTCTATTTCCAGAATATGCTCTTTGGTATCGATTTGCAGATCACCACCGATTTCTTGCTGGAACTGTTCAAAAATAGTTTCGATTTTAGTTGTCTTAATAGATAGTGTTCTCATGATATTTATTGATTTTAGGGTTGTTGTAGATTGCTCTTCGACAACCTATAAGGTAAATATCGTCATAGAGGGTCACCAAAATCTTACACAACTTTTGGATTCCGTTGCATAATTTTTTGATGTGGTGGAAAGTGTGTTAAAAAGCTCTTAAGAGTAGGAGGGAAGCGTGTTGGAGAAGTTTTAGAGCGGGAGGAAAACCGTAAATGTGGACCCTTTTCCCAACTCACTGCTGGCATGGATATAACCGTGATGGTTTTCCACGATTTTTTTACAGATGGCCAACCCAATACCGGTTCCCGTATATTCCGTTTTTTGGTGCAGCCGTTGGAAGACTGCAAAAATTTTCTGGGCATTCTCATTGCCGAAACCGATACCATTGTCCATTACCGAGATTTTGTGGTACGTTTTGGAATGTTTCAAAAAGTCGTCGGGCAACTCCTTGCTCTGCACTTTTTCAGCGGTTATCCTGATTTTTGGCGCCACTTCGGGGCTGCGATATTTCAATGCATTGGAAATTAGGTTTTCAAAAAGTTGTTCCAACTGAAACCCGACCCCTTGCACCACGGGCAATCTTTCCCAACGGATCTCACCCTTAGCCTCGTTGAGGCGTTCTGCATAGTCTTCCCGTATTTTCTCCAGGATGCTGTTCAGGTCAATGCTCCCAAAATCCTCATGCTTGCTGTCAATCCGTGAATAGGCCAGCAGGTTCTGTATCAGCGATTGCATCCGGGCAGCCACTTGGTATATTTTTTCCAGATAGTCCTTTCCTTTTTCTGAAAGCTTGTTTTTTTCCGTTTCATCGATTCGGGATATGAAGGTTTGGATCTTGCGCAACGGCTCCTGAAGGTCATGACTGGCCACTTGGTTAAAGGATTCCAGTTCCACATTGCTCCTTTTCAGTTCCAGGTTCTTGATGATGAGGTCGTTTTCGGTCATTACCTGTTCGGTCACATCCTGGACCACCCCGATCATGACGAGCTTGCCTTCCCTTTTTATGAACTGCCCCTTGGTCCTTACATATTTCAGCAGCCCTTTTTTGGTGATGATCCTGTAGGTATGTTCCCTTGTTTGATGGGTTTCCTTGAGCCATTGCCCAAATTCGTCATATTGTTTCACATCATCGGGGTGCACGAAGTCCCTAAATTTTTCGAAGGAGGGTTTGAATTCTGTCGGGCCACAGTCCAGGATCCTGTAAAAATTATCGGAGATTGTGGCCGTATCCGTTTCCATGTCCCAGATATAACTGCCGATCTGTGCCATTTTTTTGGCTTCTGACATGATAAAATTCTGTATCTCCAGTTGATCGTTCAGGGCCAATAGATCTTCTTTGGCATTGTACTCTTCGGTATTGTTCCGGACCACTTCCAGAATGCCCTTGTCTATGGGTTTTATGAAGGAATGGAACCAGAGCCTTTCCCCCTTGACGGTCACTTGGCGTTCAAAGTCGATGGTTTCGTTGTCATGATAGCTCTTGATCATTTTGGGGAGCTCATCATTTTCCAGCACGAACGGGAAAGCTTCTGTAATGGGTTTTCCAATGATTTCTGCCGGTTCCAGGTCAAGGTAATCCTTGTTGCATGCATTGGCAAACGAAATCCTGAAATCGACCACGGTGCCATCCGGATCGCGGATCGGTTCATAATAATTCATGATGTTGTCCGTGCTTTGGATGATGTTCTGCAACAAAGTCTCGGAGGACTGGATCTGGTCTTTTTGCCTGCGGAGCCGAACAAAGGCAATGGTAAACACGATGATGGAGAACAGGGCCAATAAAAGGGTGGTGAGCGGAGTGAGAAACGTAAGCTTTCTATAGGCTGCCAAGCGATTTTTTAGTAGCTTCTGGTTATGTAGGAGCATTTCAATCCGCGTATTTCGGAGGTTTTTCGAAATGGAGGCTGCCCTTTGCACATAGACCATGACCGTAGAGTCGGCCTCCAATGGCCGTATTTTGCCATGTAGGGCGGTCAGTGTGGTATGGAGGCTATCCTTCAATTGGGAGATGGAGGCAAGATGGGCCTGGTGGCCGGGCACATCCTTTACCAAGTCACAAAGTCGTTCGAGGGTCTTGTCGCTATCCTCTTTATGGTCCAGGTAAGAATCTACAAATACCGAATCCTTCAAGATGACCGACCTGAACTCTGCGGATTCCATCAGGTCATATTGGGAGAACAGGGTGTTGATTTCCTTGTCCACGGTGAGGGATTGCGATACCAATTCGGCAGAGGTCTCCAAATCCTTGATCTGTTTGAACAGTAAAGCGGTGATCAAAAGCAGCACGGCTATGACCAAGGTAAGGGCTAGTTTGTCCGCCCAGAACGAGTTGGCTATGCGACGAAGAATATTGTTGTCCATCTATCTGCTAAACAACCAAATTTCGTGGTTGGAGTTTTATGGTTACGATGGCTCACAACCGCAACAGGAAGTTGTCCTTGTTGAGGTTGGAGGTATGGTACTGCCAATTGATCTGCAATACCTTTTCTATTGATTCCCTTAATTTACTAAAGTTATTGGGTTTGTTCAAGTAAATGTTCGCCCCGTTCACAAAAGTCTCCTCAATGTCCTTTTCCGAGGAAGAGGTGGAATAAATGGCAATGGAAATAGGGTTCAATATGGGGTTGAGCCGTATCTCCTTTAGACACTGCATCCCATTTTTGATGGGCATGTTAAGGTCCAAAAAAATCAGATTGGGCAGGATGACATTTGGCAGATTCAGATAATCCATCAATTCCTTTCCATTTTGGAACAAAGATAATTTTGTACGGACTGATATTTCCTCAATAGCTTCTTGAAAGAACAGACGATCGTCCTCATCGTCATCGGCCAAAGCAATGTTCAGGATTTTGCTGTTGACTTGGGGTGGGTTTATTCTCATATAGGTTGTTGTAATCTATTCTCTTTTCGTTTCCTTACTATTGTTTGGAATTTCGTGGGGGTCAGGCCTGTTGTTTTTTTGAACTGGTTGGATAAATGGGCTACACTGCTGTAATTCAAGCGGTAGGCTATTTCCGTCAATGTCAAATCGGTATTGGCCATGAGTTCCTTTGCATAGTCCACCTTTCTGAGGATGATGAAATTTTCGATGGACGTATAGGTCGTTTCCGAAAAAAGATTGGACAGATAGGCGTAGGAATAATTCAATTGATCGGTCAAATACGACGATACTTTGTAGAGCCTTACCACATCGTCTTGGAGCATCTCGTCTATGGTATTTTTGATACGTTGCACCAAATCCACTTTTTGGTCCATCAGGATCTGGATGCCATACTTTTCGAGATTCAGGGCCAATTGCTCCATTTTTTCGGTGGAAGGTGTCCTCTTGAGTTCTACCTCGCCCGTGCTGTGGATACAATGTGGAATGTCCAACTTGTCCAATTGTTCCCGTAAAAGAGTTTTACAGGTAATATTAAGATCATATGTTACATTCATTTTCATTGCATTGTGGCATTTTTGACAAAGTTTGGAGGGATAATAGAAGTGTCTTTGCAAGTATAGACTAAAAATAAGCAATTATTTAACACTATCAGTGTGAATTTGGCCAATATCGAACTCATGGAATCAAGGCCATCGGTTTTATTTTGAGCCATTTACCAAAAAAAATCAAAGTTTCATGAATCTGAGTAAATATACCAAGCGGGCATTTGTAGGTGGGCTCATCTCCATGTTTGTTATCCTATTGGGTACCATCCTCTTGGGAAGGTTGAGCGGGTACGAGGCCAAAGAACTCATAAAAAATTCCGTGGGTGGCATGAACACCCTCTGCAATACCATTGCCTTGGCATCGGCCACTATTTTGGCGCTCCTGTTGACCTTGTTGGGCGTGAGTTCCACTTCAAAATCCAAATTGAAGAAGGACCATTACCACCATATATTGCAAATAGCCAAATTGGACACCATTGTATTCATAGCGGCCGTCATTGCTTTTTTACTGTTCAACTTGCCCATAACCGAATCGGACAATGTGCCTCCAAGTTGGTTCAGTACATTGTATTATATGTCGTTGATGGTGTCAAGCATCTTGAGTGCTTCCTTGATCGTGGTGGTATTGATGCTGTACAATACCGTGGTGAATATTGTAAAAATAGTAGGGCTTGGCATGACGGATCATCCGTTGGCGGTCAGTGAAAAGGATAAGGAGGATGAAGCGGATGAATAGGAGTGTTCAGCCATCAGACGCAAAAGGCCCGCCTTAGTTTTTTGAATCTATATTTGCCCTGTCCGAGCAGTTCTCTTCGGGAATATCCTTGAAGAATTCTGCGGCCTCCAGATTGGTATTGGGCCCATATCCCAATAAAAAAGTACCCTTTTCGCCTGCCTCGGTTTCCAGTACATACAGGATGGACATGTCGGAGGGATCGCTCATTCCCTCGTAGCGATGCTCCGCTACAATGTAGATTTCCTCCGGAGCATATTCTTTCTTGGAATCTGAATTGACGAGTTTGTCCCCATCGAACCTGAAATTGGCCATGTACCCTTTTTTCTGGTATTCCTTGATGTAACCTTTTTCATGTTTTGCATATTCATTTGCCATGATTCCGCTTTTAATCCAAAAGTGGATTAAATTTGGCAGTATCGTTACCACTATTGCTTTCAATTTTAACTCAAATCAACTTTGGATTGGTAGGTTTTGAGGAAATGGCCAATATTGGGAAAATTTAAATGGGTAAGATTCGATATACATTTTAAATCCAAGGAAACAAAAACAACAGCCTACAGTAAACAAACAAAAGAATGAGCATCAAATTACAGATATCTGATAGCGACAGCAAACAAGTCGTCCAAGATCTTGCCGAACATTTCAAGGTAGAGATGGAGGAGGAGAACAATGAGTTTTGTGTGCGGATACCCGCTAGGTTGGGGGCCGGGTATGTCAAGGCCACCCATTTTGAACATGGGGTAGGGGTGTTGGAATTTGATTGCCAATTGAAGAAAAAGTTGGTATTGGAACATAAAAAGGGCCTGGTACATCCCTTAAAACTCTTGTTCAATCGGGAGTCCACCATCCTTCACGAATTCGACGAGGTGGAAGGAAGCCATGAGATCCATCGATTGGAAAGTGCCATTTTATCCAGTACTCCCCAGAACAACCATGTTTTTACCTTTCCCGAAGGCTGTCCCATACATGTTTTCAGTCTCGAGATCAACAGAAAATTGTTCGAGGACAAGATCAGCGAGTTCCTTTCCGAAATGAACGAAGACCTGATGGAACTTTTTCGGGACGTGAACGGTACCCAAATTTTTTACCATAAAGAACACTACAGCTTGGAGATCGCCCAATTTCTGGAAGAATTTGCAGAATGTGACCTTACGTATTTTATGAAGACGGTTTACCAAGAAGGAAAGGCATATGAGATATTGTCGCATCAACTGCAACAGTACCTGGATGATCTCAACGGTTCGGGAAAGCACAAAATTTTGAGACAGGCCACATTGGCCAAGATTGAAAAGGCGGCGGAAATCATTGAGGAGGAATTGGGCCGGATGGACAACATCGTGAGCCTTGCCAAAAGGGTCGGCCTGAACCAGACCACTTTGCAACAGGGATTCAAACGCCTTTATAAAACATCGGTAAATGAGTACATCCGCAATTTTAGGATAGAAAAGGCCAAGGAACTATTGGAAAGTACCGACATGAACATTTCTGAGATAAGTTATAAGATAGGGATCAACTCCAGGAGCTATCTCTCCAAGCTTTTCAAGGAAAAATATGGAATCTCGCCAAAAGAGTACCATAACCAGATCAGGAAGACCAATCTGTGACAGGACGGAAAAAATAAAGGGGATACTTTTTCAAGCATCCCCTTTCAGAACAATCAAGCGATATCTTCCAATCTTTTTATGGTTCCCAGACCGGTAGAGATCTTGTTCAATTGTTGCTGGAGCAAGACTTCTGTGCTTGGCGGAAGGTTGGTCTCCTTCAGCACGTCCTTATATTCGTTAACGGCAGCTTTTTCCCCTGTAATGGCCTCTTCCAACATGGATTCGTCATTGTCCGCGGAGAAGAATGCCTTTACATCCATCCAGCTTCTGTGCATGGTGCCTGCTGTACTGCCCCCTTTTTCCACTGCTTGTCCATAGTTCATGATTTCATTTTTCAGGTCATGCCCAAAACTGGTCCGTTCGGTGGACTTTTTTAAAAAATAGTTCTTTAGGTCGGGACTCTTGGCGTGCTCGGCCGCTTTTTTAAAACCTTTTTCCGCATCATAGGTTTTTTCCAACAGATTGTTCAGTTTTTTGCCCACGGTTTCAGTATAACTCATAACTAATTAGATTTTAGGATTAGCGATAATTTGTTTTGGGATGTGTACCGCTTTACATCCATGGATTTAAAATTAGGGGAAAGAGCGGGTAGAGGTTGATCCTAAAAGGATAGATTATTGCCCCGATTGAACCATGTACAGGGTTTGTGTAACTTCTGGTGCATCTAGGACATAGCCGTGTTCCCTTTTTGCGTCAACAATTTCTTCGAACCTGTCAAAAGATGGCACAAAAAAATGATAGTTTCCCATCAGTTCCCCTTTGGATGGGGAACTGACGAAGCCAAAAAAATGGCATTCAAGACATACCACACACCAATAAAATCAATGATATGGGAATGAAAATGAAAGACGAAAAACAACCGAGGGAGAATGCAGAAATAGTCAAGGAAAAAGAGAATCCCAAACGGAATTATATCTTCAAGAAGAACGGGGTGACCAAAGTGGGCTTTTTCATCATTTTGGCCATACTTGTACTCGTGGCCATTGGGGTACTGCTCTCAGGATTGTTTTTTGAGACGCCCATGACCCCATAGCCCCGCAGATTGTTCAGGGCAGTTTCCCCGGAAGGTCAATTTTCCCAACTACCCGGGAACGCGAATTCCTCTTGGGGCATTCTCTCCCGGTCCGCCACCTCCTGATCTTGGAGTTCCTGCGATAATTTGTCCAATTCCCCACCGTAATAACCAAGTGCAATTGCAGAGGACACATGGTACCCTTTGGGTACATTGAAGATATTTTGCGCTTTCTTCCAGTCCACACCTGCCATATGGTGCAGGGCAATGCCCATATATTGGGCCTGCATGGTCATGTTCCCCAAGCTCAGCCCCAGATCGTGGAGCGCATGGAAATTCTCTTGGCCTTTGGGAGTATCTTCCTTATAAATACCCAGCATCAAAATGGGGGCCATGGGCGCCCATTCCTTATTGAAGTCGCTGAGGCAATCCACTATCTGGTCAAAAGCCTTGGTGCCCTTTTCTGTGTAGATGAATCGCCACGGCTGGAGGTTGCTGGAACTCGCCGCCCAACGTGCGGCTTCAAAAAGTTGCTTCAAGTGCCCTTCTTTTATTTTTTCGTCCTTGAAAGTCCGTGGACTGTATCGTTGCTTCAGCAGGGCAAATATTTCATGTTCAGTGTCGGCTATGTTGCCTAAGCGGATTTGGTCTTCTTCGTTCATGTTTTTTTTCGTTAGATTAATCAACAAATTCGAAAGCTAATGTCCCTTTCGCTCCATATTTTGACGCTATTGATCACCAATGCATTCATTTGGGGCTTATCCCCCTTTGCCATATTCCCTCTTATAAATGCGAACAATGACAAGGAAAAGGTTGATGAGCAACGGGCCAAAAATAAGCCCGATGAACCCGAACAAGGGAATTCCCACGATCACTCCTATCAAAGTGATCAATGGGTGCACATTGTCCAGTTTTTTGAGTACATATAATCGTATGACATTGTCCGTTACCCCGACCACCACGATCCCGTACAACAAAACACCCCACGCCTGAAAGGTATTGCCATTGGAAAGGGCAAGTATGAATACAGGTATGGTGCCCAAAAAATTGCCCACAAAAGGGATCATGGATCCAATGGTAACGATGACCGCCCAAAAAAGTGGGCTTTTGATGCCGAAGATCAAAAAACCGATGAACGCAACTGCGCCTTGCGCCAAGGCCACCAAGGGTATCCCCAGTGTGTTGGCCTTGACAATGTCCCTGATCTCGCACCCGATGATCGTTAGGTTCTCATTGCTGATGGGGATATATTCAAAAAGGGATTCATGGAGTTTTCTACGGTTGGTCAGCATATAGTACAACAGAAAATACATAATGGAAATTGCAATGAGGGTATTGAATGTGCCGCCGGCCAACCCCTGAAGGTTTTTGGACAACCACTCTGAGACCGCGGAGGCATCTATCTGGGAGGTCAGCTTAAAACCCAAACGGTCTTCCCAGGTATGGAGTTGGGATTTGACCGCTGATGCCACCTTTTCGGAATTTTCCACGGCCCTGCCAATTTTGTTCCCCAGCATAAATATGGCCCCGGCCACCGGCAACAATATGATGAGAAAGGACATCACCATCAAGACCGCAGCCGCCAAGTTTTCGTTCCATCCCTTGTTTACCAGACGTTTCATGGGCCGCTTCAACAGCACGTAGAGAGTGACCGTTCCCAATACTCCAGAAAAGTAGGGCGCCATTTCCATCATGATAAGACCTCCCATCAAAAGAATCAACAGGAGCACAAAAATTTGGCGAATGACTTCCGGGTTTATCGGTTTCATATATCGAATTTGATCTTTAAGCCGTTCCTGCTTTTATTTTTTGTTCGGGAACCATATAAAATGGAACGGTAAAAGGTTTGTCGTGTTTTCGTTCAAATTTTGTTAAATGCCCTGCACAAGCTTACCTCATTTGACTTTTTTATTGCTCTTAATGGATGGCACCGGACCTCTTTCTTGCTTGAATGGCTTTAGCGTTAACATTTTGGTTTTCTAGATCAATCCATCCCGCACAAAAGGGGTAGTTTGGACAAAACATTTTTACAAACCTTAAAATTTTAAAACGATGAACAACGATCAATTGGAAGGCAAATGGAAACAGGTCAAAGGGAAGTTCAAGCAAAAATATGGGGATCTTACCGATAACGACCTTACCTATTCTGAAGGCAAATTCGATGAGATGTTGGGAAGATTGCAGGAAAAGACCGGAAAGGCCAAATCAGAATTGAAAAAAGAGATTGAAAACTGGTAGACCACCATTTCAGTCCGCACGTAAAATAACCCTCTGCATATCTGGAGGGTTATTTTCATTAAAGGATATGCACAATGACAGAACTGTTCGCTTATGACACCGCAGAAGTCGCGGATTTTGCCTTGAAGGTCGGCTTGGCCACATTGGCGGGGTTATTGATCGGGCTGGAGCGCGAGTATAAGGGAAAAAGTGCAGGGTTGAAGACCAATACCTTGGTGTCTATCGGCGCATCGGTCTATGTCTTGATTTCATTGCAATTTTATGGGGAGGAATTTGCCGACATCACAAGGGTCTTGGGCCAAGTGGTCACCGGGATCGGTTTTTTGGGGGCAGGGGTCATCCTTCAAAAAGAGAAAGAGGACAGGATCAAGGGCCTCACCACGGCTGCGACCTTATGGTGCAGTGCTGGGGCAGGTTGCTTGGCGGCCACAGCCATGTTCGTGGAACTGGGAATCCTCACTTCTTTGGTGGTAGTCATCAATATTGTTTTTGGTTACATAGACAGCAGGATTGTAGGAGACAAATGAGGCAGGACATATTCAAAAAGCACAAGCATTTTTATTGGCTGGCCTCTACCAACATTAAAATGGCAACCATCAGGCACAATACGGTCACAATGATGAGCGTGGTCCAAGGAAACGGATTCTTTTTGGACTTGGGCAGGAGGTTTTGTTCCTTGGTTTCGTCTCTTTGTTCAGTTTTTTTGGATCCGCTGTTCGTTGCTTTCCTCCATTCTTCTGTATCTCCTTCCTTTTCCATGGTTCATTGTTTAGAGGGACTTTTTAAAAATGGGCCATTGCTTGTTTTTTATGCATTGTATGGCCCGAAACGGGAATCTGACCTTGGATAAAATTTTTGCCCTGATGTTTTTTAAAAGCCATCAAAAAGATAAGGACATGGAAAGGAAAAGAATCTGAAAACCCTTCTTCCTATGGGTCCGTCCTTTTATAAATCCTTGGGCAAAGCGGGGAATGTTTTTTCCATGCGAATTCTTGCTCAATCAAAAATCTTTATCCACTCAATTGGACAGAACGTCAATTTTTCACTTATTGGTAGGTAGGATACCATGACCTATGGAAATGGCTGCATGAATTTAAATTCAAAAAAAGGAGCATATGTGCGCAATAGCATCTAAAATTGACACAATCAATCGGGTCATTTGCATTTCCCGTAAATCGGTATCCGACCCAAATCCGACTTGCCGACCCTGTTTTATTCATCTGGTTTAATAAAAATGGTTTGTGGTTGGGTTAATTTTGAAACAAATTCATTGTTCATGGAAAAAAGAAAGAAAGTAATCGTTGTGGGAGGCGGGTTCGCCGGCCTTGAACTGATCAAGGGACTGGGAAATTCCAAAAAATATGAGGTCACGTTGGTGGATGTGAACAACTATAATTTTTTCCCACCATTGATCTATCAGGTGTCCACCGGCTTTATGGAACCTTCTGCCATAAGCTACCCCATTAGGAGGATACTCAGGGGAAAGGAAAGTGTCCGGTTTAGGCTTGGCAGCCTTAAAAGGGTCATACCTGCCGAGAACAAAATAATTTTGAGCAATGGAGAACTGCCCTACGACATCCTTGTGATGGCCACTGGTGCGGAAAGCAATTTTTTTGGGAACAATAACATCGAAAAATACAGCTTGCCCATGAAGACCATCAGTGATGCGTTGTCCCTTCGCAACACCATTCTTGCCCGGTTGGATAGGGCTACCCGATTGGACAATGTGGAGGAGCGCAGAAAACTGTTGACCTTTGTTATTGCCGGTGCGGGCCCTACGGGTGTGGAACTTTCGGGCATTTTGGCCGAGATGAGCACTTCCATTTTGAAGAAGGATTATCCCGAACTGGGCCAAGAGGACCTTGGAGGCATCTATTTGATCGATGGGCAGGATGCCGTGCTTTCCGCCATGTCGCCAAGGTCACAGGCCTATACCTATAAAAAACTACGACAATATGGGGTAAAGATCAAACTCGATACCATAGTCAAGGACTTTGACAATGAAAGGGTGTATTTGTCCGATGGCTCCGAGATCCAGACCAAAAACCTGATATGGGCCGCAGGGGTCTCCGCAAAAACCTTCGAAGGAATCCAAAAGGAAAGTCTGGGAAAGGGCAACCGTATGAAAACAAACGCTTATAACTTGGTAGAGGGTTACCAAAACATTTATGCGTTGGGAGATTGCGCTTTGATGTCAGGGGACGATGCCTTTCCCGATGGACACCCCCAATTGGCGCAACCAGCCTTGCAACAGGCAGATAACTTGGCCAAGAATTTGGAGAGGGAAGAAGGAAAATGGCAACCCTTTTCCTACAAGGACAAAGGCTCTTTGGCCATTATAGGAAGAAATAAGGCCGTGCTCGATTTTCCCGGGCAGAAGTATTTTCTCAAAGGTTTTCTGGCGTGGCTTATATGGATTTTTGTGCACATCATGGGATTGGTCAACTTCAAGAACAGGATACGGGCCTTTTTCAACTGGATAGGTTATTATATCTACAGGGATCAATATTTTAGGATGATCATCAAACCCAAGGAGCGGGAAAATATCAACACCTGAGCATTGGCATTAAGGAGCTAAATTGTTAATATGCCCTATTTCTTTTGTTTTTGGGGATTCAAAGTAATATTTTGTAAGTAAAACGTTACATATATTATAATCCCCCGACATGCTCAAAAGAACCATACTTATCCTAGCTGCTATCATCAATGTGGTATCCATTTTGGCCCTATTGGGATGGTTGCTGCAAATGGAATCATTGACAAGGGTGATTGCAGGTCTCCCCATCGTGGAGTTCAATACAGCTTTTTGTTTCATCCTTTTGGGAATCACCATAATACTGATTGTAAAGCACTATAACCTAGTGGTGGCCCATGTGGTCAATGGCATTTTGTTGTTGATTGGATTGGTGACCTTTGGTCAGGATATTTTAGGGGCTGATTTTGGACTCGACCAATTTTTTGTCAAGGATAATCTGGACATACTTTCCGGCAGTTTGAATCCCGGCAGGATGTCATTGGCCACTTCCCTCTCGTTTACACTCTTGGGGATAGCGCTGCTTTTGATCATGTTGGGCAAGCCCAAATTGTTGAAATTATCGGCATACCTGTCCCAATCGGTCGCCTTTTTTGCCTTTTTGGCCATTACCGCCTTTTTTTTCCAGATACCCATAGAAGAAAAGTTTGCCTTTATCTCTTCCATGGCCGTGCATACCGCAATTGGATTCCTTCTGGCCAGTACTGCAATATCCCTGATGATACCAAGGTATGGGATCATGCAGCTTTTTATTGGTAGGAATATAGGCAACCACCTTATGAGGAAACTGTTTTTTCAGTTGTCGGTCATCTCATTTGTAATGGCTTATGCCGTCTTCCAAATTTCGAAGGAAGGATATTTTAGCCCAGGTTTTTCCATGGCCTTGCTAGCGGTAGGTCTCATTTCTGCCATCCTGTTGATTTTGGCGATCGTTGTTCCTTCCATCAACAAGTTGGAACAAGATAGAAGAGTGGTGGAACGGGAACTCCTTGCGACCAATACGTATTTGAACGCCACCCCGGACCCTATGGTCATCATAGATGAATCTGGGGAGATATTGTTGTCCAACACTCTAATGGGCAAGGCTTTTGGGTATAGACCACTATATCTGAAGGGCAAAAATATCAATGACCTTATTTCTGGGGACTTTGTCCAAATCCATCAGAAGCATATCACCGATTTCAAGAACGCCCAGCCCTATGACGAATGGAACATGGATAGGGAGGATGCCAACATCACCTCCATCATAGAGACGGATTTTTTTAAGGACAAAGACCAAAAAGTGCCAGTGGAAATGACCTTGAATTCCATTGCGACCCAAAAGGGACATAACACCATTGTGGCCTTTAGGGACATAACACGTCGGGTGGAAGCGGAGAAGAATTTTAAAAAGGCGAACGATAAGGTGCTTGCGGCCTTGGATGCCTCCATCATCGGGATATGGGACTATGATATCGCGGATGGTTCCATCGTTTGGGACGATACCATGTACCATATCTATGGCCTGGACAAGAGAAAGGAACGTATCAAGTTTTCCATTTGGATCAATTATGTCCACCCAGATGATATAAACTGGATGTTGGAGTTGTTACAGGCATCCATGACCAATAAAGTTCCCTTTGAAGGGGACTTCAGGATTGTATGGCCAAACGGCTCCGTGCGCCACATTAGGGGAAAAGGCTCGGTACATTTGGACGAAAAGGGGGAAGTGGTCAGGATATTGGGCACCAACTGGGACATCACCGAGCAGAAAAACTACCAGTTGGCCCTTGAGGCCAGCACCGAACAGAACAAGTTGTTCATTGAAGAGGCGCCCACTGCCATTGCCATGTTCGATACCAACATGGTCTATATGGCCGCTTCCAAAAAATGGCTGGAAGATTACCATATCACCGAGAGTGTAGTGGGGAAATCGCACTATGAGGTTTTTCCGGAAATTGGTGAAGATTGGAAAAAAATACACCAAGACTGTCTAAACGGGAATGTCAATAACTGTGATGAGGCCGTTTTTGAAAGAGCGGACGGGTCCCGACAATGGATAACCTGGGAGGTGAAACCATGGTACAAACACGGAAACGAAGTGGGCGGACTGCTGATGTTCACGGCCAACATTACCCAGTTCAAAGAGACCGTTATGGAGCGCCTTCGGTTGCAGGACATGTTAGATCGCTCCAATGAGATTGCGAAAATAGGAAGTTGGGAATTGGACGCCAATCGCAATACCTTGGCCTGTAGCGCAATTACCAAGGCCATTTGTGATATTCAGGAGGACCACGAACCGAGTATGGATGAGATCATCTCTCTTTTTCAAAAAGAAGACTCGGACAGACTGTCGCAGGCCATCAACGATTCCTTGAAAAAGTCACGCCCCTTTGATTTGGAATTGAAGCTGACCACCACATTATCCAATGAAAAATGGGTAAGGATTATCGGTCGTACCAAAGACACCTCAACCGATGGCAAAATGTACGGGATATTCCAGGACATTACCAAAATGAAGACATTCGAGTCGTCGTTGATCCAGGAAAGGCAAAAGGCCGAGGCAGCAAGTAGATCAAAATCAGAATTCTTGGCCAACATGAGCCATGAAATACGCACGCCGTTGAATGGAGTGATCGGGTTTACAGATCTATTGATGAAGACCGAACTGTCCGAAAGCCAGCGGGAATACATGCACACCGTCTATAATTCGGCCAATCATCTCTTGGACATCATAAACGATGTCCTGGATTTCTCCAAGATCGAGGCTGGCAAACTGGAGCTGAACATTGAAAAAGTGGATTTGCTGGAAATCTGTGAGCAGACCATGGATATTGTGAAGCACCAGGCCCATGCCAAGGGACTTGAGATCCTTTTGGACATATCACTGGAAATAGACCGCTACGTATATACAGACCCCGTTCGACTGAGACAGATATTGACCAATTTATTGGGAAATGCCGTTAAGTTCACCAAAGAGGGAGAGGTGGAACTCAAGGTCAGGCATATGCCAGAAATGCCCCAAGACGGGAAGAAAAAAACATTTGTCTTCTCCATAAGGGACACGGGCATCGGCATTGCCGAGCATAACCTGGACAAAATATTCAGGGCCTTTGACCAAGAAGATGCGTCCACCACCCGAAAGTTCGGAGGTACTGGATTGGGACTTACCATTAGCAACCGTTTGCTCAATTTTATGGGGAGCAGTTTAAAAGTGGAAAGCAAACTCCAACAGGGAAGCACATTTTCCTTTGTGGTGGAATTTGAGACCGGGGATGATTCCACGGCTACTGGCGAACCGACCCAATCCATCGTGAAAAATGTTTTGGTGGTCGATGATAACGAGAACAATAGGATCATTTTGCGGGACATGTTGAAACTATCCCAGATAGAATCAACATTGGCGGACCATGGTATTGAAGCATTGGAGATCTTGGAAAAGGGAAAAAAGTTTGACCTGATGATCCTTGACTACAATATGCCCTACCTCAATGGGGTGGAAGTGATCCAACATGTCCGTGAAAAGTTTAGGTTGACCATGGAAGACCTTCCTATAATGCTGCTGCACAGTTCCATAGAGGACGAATCCATAAAAAAAGCTTGTGAAGAATATGGAGTGCGGTTCAACCTGTCCAAACCCATTATGTTGAGAGATCTACAGTCTATCCTGTCAAAGGTCGGCAAGTCAAATGGTGGGAAAATGGAAAGTACGGTGGATGAGCCGAAAGACAGGAAACTTGAACAGGCCGAACCTACAATACTGGTTGCCGAGGACAACCCTGTCAACCGCTTTTTGGCCAGGACATTATTGCAAAAAATTGTTCCCAGATCCAAAATAGTGGAAGCACATGATGGCGCCGAGGCAGTGGAGCTTTTCAACCAGAACAACTTCGATGTCATCTTCATGGACATACAAATGCCCATTATGAGTGGTTTTGATGCCACAAGTAAGATAAGGGAACTCGAAAAAGGGAGTTCACATGTCCCCATTGTCGCGCTTACGGCCAGAGGCATAAAAGGGGAAAAGGAAAAATGTCTCGAACAGGGAATGGACGAGTATGTTACCAAACCTGTAGTCTATGAAACGCTCAAAGGCGTGTTGGAGAAAATATTATGGTAGAAAAATATTACAAATTATGAGGTTTTTACACAATTAATCTCCATATTTTTTGTTTAAAGTAGGTAAACCGACTTTAACGATGAACACTCTAAATAAGGTTTTGTTCGTTGGCCCCAATAGGGAGCTAATAGAGACATTCACCGATCATGAAATCAGCCGCGATTGGGATATCGATTACTGTTCCGACAGTTTTTCGGCACTCCAGCGATTAAAGGCTTCCCCCTACGAGTTGGTGGTCATGGAAGAGGACATAGCCCCATTAGATCCCTATAAATTGATGGACTATGTGTTTCATGAACTGCGAAAGGAATATCCCATGGTCATTGTGGGCAAAGGGGACAACCCCGAGCGCACCCATGAAAACTACATCTGGCTCAACCATCCTGTGGGACAGGCACAATTGGACCAGCTTTCGTTGTCTTTGGGCCAACTGGATGAAACAAGGCAAGAGCAATTGTTCTCCCTTGATTATTTGAACGAACTGTCCAATAACGACCAAGATTTTTTGGAAGAGACCATACAATTGTTTCGGGATACCTTGGCGGTCAAGTTCGATGAAATGGAAAAAGCCGTTTCGGAAGCCAATTTTGAAGAGGTACGGCAGATTGCACACAATGTAAAACCCTCTTTTGCCATGCTGGGCAATGAGAAGGGAAAGTCCGTTTGCCAAACCATTTGTTATGATGCCAAGGATGCCGAGATTCCGGGATTGTCCCAGATTTTAAAAAAAGAATATGAGTTGATTGTTAGAGAAATAGAAAAACAGTTCCCCAAATTAAAACGCTATGAAAAAGAAGATTTTGATCATTGAGGACAACCCAATGGTAGTAAAATCGCTGGAATTCAAGTTGACCAAGGACGGCTATGATGTGGTAGTGGCCGAAGATGGCCGGAAAGCCCTGGATATTCTAAAAGAGGACAAGTCCATCCGGTTGGTGATCACGGATTTGATGTTGCCCTTCATTACAGGCACCGAGTTGATCGAACACATCCGGAGCCATATTCCCTCCATGCCCATAATCGTGCTGTCCACCTCTAATCAAGAGGAAATCATTACAGATGCCTTCACCATGGGTATCAACGACTTCATTACCAAGCCATTCAGTCCCAATGAGTTGTCTTTGCGCGTAAAACGGACCATAGAAAGTTATTGATTGTCTTTTATGGATAACATAGCGCAGGATTGGCCTTGGCCCATGAAGGTAAATGCCTTCTTTGCTGCCCTGTTTTTTTTTCTGGTCGCCATCACCGTATCATCATTGATCATTCTTAGGATGTACAAGAACAGGAGGGAACGGAACAAGAAAATGTACCGGGACCAAATAGATGCATTCCTGAACAATGCCCTATTTGATGATACGTATGACCTGGTCACAGAAACTGAACGTTTTAAGGCTACACATTTGGTATTCCCGTTGCAAAAGAGAATCGCCGTTCGCCAAATTTTGGTCTATAATGAAAACCTCAAAGGAGAATCCTCCGAGGCCCTTAAAAAAATATTCCATGACCTTGGGCTCGATGAATTTATCATCAAATCCCTCAAGGAGGGCAGGTGGTATGACAAGGCAAAGGCCATTTACGTATTGTCCGAACTCCATGTGAAAGAAGGTAAGACCGTGGCCCTTCATTTGAATGATAGGCATGAAACTGTCCGTGCCCAGGCCATTTATTTTTTCATTAAAATCGCGGAGAAAGACCCATTGGCCTTTTTCGCCAAGCTGAAAAAAGAACTCACCCTTTGGGAATTGATCCAGTTGGAAGATTGCTTGAAATATGTGTACCAAGGACCGACTCCCGATTTTTCCAAATGGTTGGACCATAAGTTGAACACCGTATTGGTCTTTTCCATTCGGATGATCCAACAGTTTGACCAGTATGAACATATCGGCTCCTTGGTCCCTTTTCTCGAACACCATGACGAACAGGTCAGGGCCGAGGCCATCAAGTCACTGCGCAGACTCCATTTTGAAGGATTGTTGGACATAGTGGTCCCGAGGTTTTCAACCGAAAGCAGATTGGTGAAAAAGGAAATCATCAAAACGGTGGAGTCCCACGGGGATTTGCAAATGCTCCATGGATTGAGGCCAGCTTTGGCAATGAAGGAAGAATGGCAGACGAACCTCATGTACCTGAGGGCCGAAAAACGGATGCAACCCAATTTAGAACCCTGATCCATGACAGCGGTGTCGCTAAACCATATCACAGAGATCATTAGCTGGCTTTTTCTGGCCTACGGTGCCATTGTGTGCTCCGGATATATTTTTTCGGCGGTGGTCTCTTTTTTGGAGATAAGGGAATACAAGCGGAGCAATAGTTTAAGGGATGAAATCTCCCTGTTGCAATCCACCAGCTTGCCATCCATTTCCATATTGGCTCCTGCCTATAATGAAGAGGCCAATATTGTTGAAAATGTAAGGTCGTTGCTTACCGTGAACTACCCCTCTTGTGAGATAGTGGTCATCAATGACGGAAGCAAGGACAGCACCATCACACGACTGGTGGAGAGTTTTCACTTGGTAGAGGACGATTCTGTTTATGTGGACATCTTGCCCTCCAAACCCATCAAAAAGGTATACCGTTCCACCTACAAGTCTTTCAAGAACCTGAGAGTGGTGGACAAGGAGAATGGTGGCAAGGCAGACGCCCTCAATGTTGGGATCAATGTCTCCAGACATGACATCGTATGTTGTATAGATGTGGATTGTGTATTGGAAAGCGATGCCCTGCTCAAATTGATCAAGCCCTTTTTGAACAATGAAAAAAAGGTCATTGCCTCTGGCGGCATCATCAGGATCGCCAATTCCTGCACCATAGAGGATGGAAAGAT
Organism: Flagellimonas baculiformis; assembly: GCF_033441575.1. Classification (NCBI taxonomy): domain Bacteria; kingdom Pseudomonadati; phylum Bacteroidota; class Flavobacteriia; order Flavobacteriales; family Flavobacteriaceae; genus Flagellimonas; species Flagellimonas baculiformis. The sequence continues at coordinate 32,516 of NZ_JAUZVW010000016.1, read as the reverse complement.
CATTGAGGTCAAGTTGCCCCAAAAGTTTATCATCAGGGCCCAGATCATAGAATATTTCAGGGCTTTTTTGATGGGAAGAATGGCCTGGTCCCGGGTGGATGGCCTGTTGTTGATATCCGGTGCCTTTGGAATGTTCGACAAGGAAACCGTTATAGAAGCGGGAGGATACAATACCAAAACGGTGGGGGAGGACATGGAACTCTTGGTGCGTATGAGGCGACTCATGCGAAGAAAGAAAGTGGACTACGCCGTAGGTTTTATTCCAGACCCCCTTTGTTGGACAGAAGTGCCCCCCAATTGGACCATTTTGCACAGGCAACGGAACAGATGGACGCGCGGTACTGCCGAAACCCTCTGGATGCACAGGGGAATGATTGCCAACCCAAGATATGGCGTCCTTGGGTTATTGAGTACGCCTTATTGGCTGTTTTTTGAATGGTTGGCCCCCATTATAGAGTTCTTTGGCATACTATTTTTTATACTCTTGATGGTTCTGGGGCAGGTCAATTGGATTTTTGTACTGGGCTTTTCCTTGGTGGCCTATGCTTTTTCCGTGCTCTATTCGGTCACGGCTCTTTTCTTCGAGGAATATTCATTTCAGCAATATAAAAAGACAAAATACACCTACAAGCTTATCCTTACCGCCTTCTTGGAACCCTTCTTTTATCATCCTTTCATTCTTTGGTCCGCTTTGAAGGGAAATATCGATTTGATACGCGGAAAGAACAATTGGGGGGCAATGAGCAGGACAGGATTGGGTAAGGTCGAAGATAAAGTTGTGGTAAAACAATAGCAATATGGGGAAGGGTAGAAGTATATTTTTCTTAAAAAAGGTTCATGTTATGAAAAAACAGCTATGGTTATGTGGGTTGCTATTCATGAATTTGTGCGTATGGTCCCAAGAAAATGAACCTGCGGAAGAACTGTATGCAAGGGCGAGGACCGAGGCATTTGAGCACAAAGCCTACAAAGAAGCCATTGAGTTGATGACGTTGGCTACCCAAAAAGCACCTGAGAATGTGGATTACCACATATTTTTGGGCAGATTGTGCACTTGGGACAAGCAAACCGAAAAGGCAAGAAACATCCTAAAGGCCACCTTTGAGAAAAACCCGACCTATGATGATGCCGCCTTGGCCTATGGGAGTTTGGAATTTTGGGACAAAAAGCCTTTGAAGGCCTTCGAAATAGTGGACAAGGGGCTGGAAACCAATGTGGATTCCGAGAATTTATGGGTCCTGAAGGCCAAGATATTGATGGCGTTGAAAGAATATCAAAAGGCCAGTGAAACGCTAAGCAATGCCCTGGAGCACCACCCTACATCCACGGCAGTGCGGTCCCTGCTCCAAAACATGGGCACGGGAGTCTATCGCAATGAAATGGGCGTGGACTACAGTTTTGTCCATTTCAAGGAACAGTTCAATGAACCATGGCATATTGCCAGTCTGCACTACCAACGCCAGACCAATATCGGTCCCGTGATCGGACGGTTCAGCTATGGCAATCGCTTTGGAATGGGAAGCAGCCAATTTGAACTGGATTTCTATCCCCGATTGTCCAGTACCTTTTATGCTTACGTAAACGCAGGCCTCTCAAATGATAAGGGCGTATTTCCAGAGTACAGGGGCGGTCTTTCCCTTTTTGCCAACCTTCCTGCCGCATTTGAGTTGGATGCAGGCTTGAGGTACCTGCAATTCACCGATGATACCTGGATCTATACCTTTGGTTTGGGGAAATACTACAAAAATTATTGGTTCAATGCCAGGGCCTATATCACCCCATCAGACAGTGGGGTTGCCGATTCCTATGCCTTGGAGGCACGCTACTATTTTGGTGGTACCGACGACTATGTGCTCATCAGGGCAGGTACTGGGTTTTCACCGGATAATTCAACGAACAATGTACTGTACGAGAGCGTTTCGAGGCTCAGGTCCAACAACATTACCGCCGGCTTTCGGAAGCTTTTCGGAAAGTCCCATGTGGTGTATGCCGAACTGACCTATGGTCGCATCGAATTTACCACAGATTCCTTTGACGATCAATACACGGTTAAAGTAGGGTATATCAAGCGGTTCTAGTATTCGTAAAGGCGTATGCCATGCAAAACGATGATCTGCCTGAAAAATTTGCCTATGGCGTGCATTGGACCGTCATTCTTTTTTAAATTGCGATGGATGACCATAGAGTATTTACCCATTGTTTTTTTTCTGATAGCCCTTTTTTATAGCTCTGTTGGGTTTGGGGGCGGGTCCAGTTACTTGGCCATCTTGAGCCTTTTCTTGACCGATTTTTACGAAATACGGTCCACAGCCTTGATCTTGAACATCTGTGTGGTCACCATCGGTACCTTGGTCTTTATCAAAAACAGGGTCTTCAGCCTAAAGATGTTCTGGCCATTTATGGTGGTCAGTATCCCTTTTGCCTATTTGGGAGCGCAGGTGAGGCTATCCCAAACGGCATTTTTTTTGGTGTTGGGAAGCGCGCTGATCCTGGCCGGTATTTTCATGCTGCTTCGCTTCGTGAAGAAAAAAATGGAGTCAAGGGAGTTTTCAAATCCCCAGAAGTTTCTTTTGGGCGGTGGCATTGGTCTGCTTTCCGGTATATCGGGAATAGGAGGGGGCATATTCCTCTCGCCTGTGCTCAACCTGTTGAAGTGGGCCAACCCAAGGGTGGTGGCCTCCCTGGCCTCTGTCTTTATTTTGGTGAACTCCGTTTCTGGGTTGATCGGATTGAATGTGGCAGGGACTTTCAAACTGAACCAAGAGTTGATGCTCAAGCTCATCATTGCCGTGGTCGTCGGTGGGGCCATCGGATCATATTTGTCCACCAAAAAATTCAATCTGAAGTTTTTGGGGATCCTTACCAGTATCTTGGTGCTGTATGTAGGATCAAGGTTGATTCTGTTGCACGGATTCGCCATCAAAATCTGATTTGCTTTCGCTCTGAAAAGTGGAAAACACAAGCTTTTTTACGCATTTTTAGCTGTTTTCCACCTAAAATCCGCAAGATTTTTGTGAAAAAAGTTAAAAAAGTATTGAAGTCGATGCGTGTTTGGTAACTTACTGAAAACAGCATTTCATGAAATTTTCAGCAAAATATATAATATTGATTGCCCTTACGGTCTTGTTGGGGACCATGATACATTCATGTGGTTCGGACAATGGGACCCCGGTTCCAGAAGCAGAGGACCCCAACCCCAACGAACCTGAAGATCCCGACGATGACACCCCAGAAGAACCGGAAGAACCACAGGATCCAGTGGAAACCAATGACCCGAACTCGGATTACTCCCCTGCATTTGAAGGGCAGACCAGAATCAATGGGGTCACCACAGAAACTGCTTATACGGTGACCGTTTTTGCTTCGGGGCTCTCCAATCCTTGGGGAATGGCCCACTTGCCAGATGGTCGTATCCTGGTAACGGAAAAGGCGGGCACCATGCGATTGGTGTCAACTTCGGGAACCGTGGGTTCTCCGATCACGGGTATTCCCGCGGTCAACAGTTCGGGCCAAGGGGGGCTTTTGGATGTTGCAATAGATCCAAATTTTCAGGAAAATAGAATGGTCTATTGGTCTTTTTCGCAAAATGGAGCAGGAGGCACAGCCACAGCGGTTGCCAAAGGAAGGTTGTCGGACAGCGAAACTACCATTGAGGATGCCGAAGTGATCTATACCGCCATTCCCGAGTTTGAAAGTACGGCCCACTATGGATCCCGATTGGCTTGGGATGGCGAAGGAAACCTGTTTGTCAGCACGGGCGATAGGTCAAGTACGGTCACACGAGGGGAAGCCCAGGAACTGGATGCCGCTTTGGGAAAAGTACTCCGAATCACCACAGAGGGTATGCCCGCAAATGGAAATCCCTTTATGGATGAAGATGGGGTGCTGCCCGAAATATACTCCTACGGACATCGAAATGTCCAAGGATTGGCGGTACATCCTGTCACCGGGGAGCTTTGGGAATCCGAGCTCGGTCCAAGGGGAGGGGACGAGGTCAACCTCATTGAAGCAGGGGCGGACTACGGCTGGCCCACCATTTCCTATGGGTTGGAATACAGTGGAGCGGCGATCGGTTCGGGCATCACGCAACAAAATGGTATGGAACAACCCGTTTACTATTGGGATCCTGTGGTGTCGCCAAGCGGTATGGATTTTTACTCGGGAAACTTGATTCCGGAATGGACCAACAATTTGTTTTTGGGCGCTTTGAGTGGTCAGCACATCGTGCGATTGGTGATCGAGGATGATAGGGTAGTAGGAGAGGAACGATTGATGGAAGGTGAAGGCCATCGTTTCCGGGATATATTGGACGGTGCCGATGGTGCACTTTATGCCCTGACCGATGGTAGCAATGGAATGATCTATCGCATTGGATTATAAGATCGGAAAAGCGAAGAATTCGACAGGAAGTTTTCTGTCCATACTATTTAATTGAAAAAATAAAAGGGCCGCATCAATTTGATGCGGCCCTTTTCGGGTTGGATAATTCAGTGGGTTATCTGTAAAGGGTAAAATGCCCTACGAATTCCCTCGTGTCTGTATCCCCATTAAGTTTGATGATGTACCAATAGTCGCCCATAGGCAGATTGGCATCGTTGTAGAAGCCATCCCAGCCTTCGCTATCTTGGACCATTCTGTAGAGTTTTCTACCATATCTATCAAAAATGGAAATGGTGATGTTCGGGAAAATTTCAATGTTCTTGGGTATCCATCGATCATTGAGTCCGTCACCATCCGGAGTGAAGAAGTTGGGGATTTCAATATCGATGAATTCCATGTAGATCTCTTGGGTGACACTACATCCGTTTTCATCGGTCACGGTCACGCTGTAAGTATCGGTACGTGTGATCAAGAATGTATTGTCACTGGACGTAATGGCATCATTTGCATTGATTTGGAAGGTATAGTTCGGATTGCCTCCCAGAGCCACGGCCGTGATCTCATTGATGTTTTCATTGCTTAATTCCAAGGTAAGGGGTTCATAATTTTCAACGGTAAAGTCGAAAGTACGGATACATCCATTGGAGTGTGCAATGGTCAGGGTATGGTCACCAGGAATCAAATTGCTGAAGTCGGGGTCCAAGACCAAATCGTTCGGGTCATTGGAATCCAAGCCGTACATCAATTCCTGAACTACGGATGCATCTTCCATCTGGATAGCCAAATAGTTGGTGGGCAAATTACCGTCACATTCGTAAACTACATCCACTGTACCTGCCAAGTTGACCCCCGATTCGATAGTGAACACTTCGTAGATGGTACAGTCGTTGGCATCCCTGATAAAGGCCACGTGTGTGCCGCTTGGCAAATTGCCATAGCTCATAACACCTTCGGCAAAATCTGCATCTGCATTGGAATTCAAGCTGGTGCTATAGGGGGCGGTACCTCCCTGAACATCCAGATAAACTACACCATCCTCGCTGCCAAAACAGACTTCATCTTCGGTGGTCACGGTTGCTGTCAAGGCCTGTGGTTCGGTCAAGGTAAATTCGAGCACCTCAAAACAACCATTGGCATCCTGTACGATCACCGTGTAATCCCCTGCGGCCAAGTCCGTGAAACTTCCATTGTCATCAAACTGGTTCAAATTGGGTGAAATGGCGTATTGGTAGTCCGTGGTTCCTCCAGTCACAGAAAGGGTTATGGTTCCGTCATGAGCGCCCATACAGCTTACGTTTGTTGAATCTCCCGTCACGATAAGAGGGTCTGGTTCGACGACATCAATGGCCGTGGAGCCCCATTCACAATCCACACTGGTCACCCCAATATAGTAGGTGCCTTGTGGCAATCCCCCGAAGAATCCATTGGTATTTGTTGGAGCTGCAGAAGAGCTTAGCGCCGCATCGTAGTACAGTCCATACACATAGCTGCCCAAGCCACCTGTGGCCCTGGCGGAAATGTATGCCGTACTGTCCCCGTTGCAATTAATGAACCTTCCACTTTGGTCTATTTCCACACTCAAAGGAGCAACTTCGTGGACGGTGATGGCATTGGAAAGGACAGGTTCACATCCATTGGCATCCATAATATAATACTGATAGCCTGTGGTGCTTGGCGACACGTCGAAGACATGGGTGTCACCACCATCCAAGTTGGCATAGGGCCCTGCCTCGGAAGTGCTCCACTGGTATATATTTCCAGGTAATGGCGTTCCTCCCGTCACGGTAAGGGTCAATTGGGCGTCCGTATCACAGGTCAGTGCACGGGAAATGACCAAGGTTCCCCTCACTGGCTCAGGGTCTTCTATCACCACTTCGGCAGTAGTGAAGGTGCAGCCTGCCCCGTCCAAAATAGTGATGGAGTAGGTCCCTGCGCCCAAGTTGTTGAAGGTATTCGACGTTTGTGTGGCCGAAGTTGAGGTGATGGTTCCGTTTTCAATACGGTTCAGGCTATAGAGTATGTTACCGAGACCTCCAGCTGTCAAGGTGGCGCTTATACTGCCGTCCAAATCTCCGACACAATCTAAGGTCTGCGTGGTCGGAGTTATATCCGCCATCAATGGATCTACAGTTTGAATGGTTCCACTCAATGTAGTGTTCATACAACCAGCGGCATCGGTCACCTCAATGGCATAAGTGCCATCCGTTAGGCCGGTGAACACATAGCTGTACACTGCGGTCTGGGTCAATCCCAACGAAGGGATGGAAATGGTATAAGGTGCCACTCCACCGGTCGGGGCCACGGAAAGTCTTCCCTGGTCATTGGAGCAGGAGGCATTCCCTATTTCAGTGATATAGGCATCCAAAGTGGCTTCTGCTCCCCCTACGGTGACCATTGTCTCGTCGGTACAAAATGGAAAATCCGTTTGGGTCACCACGATGCGATAGCTGCCTTTTGGTAGGTCGATGTTACCGCTTGTGGTACCCGTACCACTTCCGCCAGGACCGAACACTACATCATCGCTGGTATTGGAAAGGGTTCCATTGGTGTCGTACACTGTGAAGGTAAACCCACCGGAATAGCCGCCGGTCAGTTCAAAATGATTCTGGGCAGAGTCTCCGGCACAAACTATTGGGGCATCTTCGATCACATTTATGCCAAATTGTGGAATTTCCTCCACTAGATGTGTCCTGACGATGGAACAACCCGTCACCACATTGGTAATTTTGAACGAGTGGAGGCCAACTTGTAATCCACTGAACGTTCCCGTGGTATTGGTGGTTCCTGTGGACACTTCCTCAAAACTGTAGTCGTGTGGACCGACCAATGAATCGCTCAACAAGCCATCAGCAGTGATGGTGATGGTCTCACCACCATTGGAACAATCGATATCGTCATCAACATGTATAGTGGCATCTTGCAATTCATCAAAAGGATTTATCATGACCGTGGTGGTGCCGACACATCCCGAATCATCATAAACGTTGATGATATAGGTTCCTCCCGAACGGTTGGACACGATCAATCGGTTATTATTCCCATCTTGCGCAACATTCTTCGAAGGATCTATAAACTCATATCGAACGTAAGAACCTGTTCCTCCTGCAATGGACGAAAGGTTTACGGTGATGGAGGCATTATCTGGATTGTTGCCCGCGGCGCAGCCAAACTGAACCACATCCGCAGCAGGAATGGTCACTGCAATGGCTGTGGGTTCCCCAATTGGGATTATGGCAGAGTCTGCGGTACAACTGTTGGTTCCTGTTGCCCTAACGATATAATCTCCTGGGGCCAATCCTTCAAACCTACGCAAAGTAGGATTGTAGGTGTAATCGGCAGGATTTATAGGGTTCAAGGCAGCATCCAAGAGTTCGTAGGACAAAGGTGTAATGCCATTGTCGGTCTGTGTCATGGAGATGCTTCCGTCCGCGGCACCATTACAACTTAAATCCGTTGGGGTAGCCGTGAAGCTGGGGTCAATCGGGTCTGGGACCACAATGGTAAATGTACGTTCGCAGGCTTCATGGTTTGCGGTGGCATTCACATAGACTTTGACTTCATAGGTTCCAGCAGCGGATGGGTGGTATAAAACAGTGCTACCTCCCATGGCAGTTTGGGGAACCTCCATGGATGATGTGGTCATGTTTTCCACTGAGTATTCATAGTTGCCTGACCCTTGTAGCGCTTCAATCTCTATGGTTGCTTCTGGGGTGGCCGAACAATCGATTAATTTGGTCAATTGGGCACTGGCCTGCAAAGCAGGATGGACGGTGAACGTGGTCTGGGCCACTGAACAGCCATTGGCATCCATCACATAAAAGTCATAATCCCCTGCAGCTACATTGGTAAATATACCTCCATTGTTTAAAAAGGTCGTCGGAGCGCTGGCCCCTGCTGTCACCATGGCGTAGCGCATACTTCCAGCAAGGGAAGAGGCTGTAACGGTCACTTCCGCACTGCCATCGCAATTGGCCACTTGGATGTCATCAATAGTAGGGTTGGGGGTCAAGGTCATTGCTACGGTATATGGAGCACTTGTAGTACATCCATACACATCGGTCACGGTGACATCGTAATCCCCAGCGGGTGAATTAGCAGGTATTTCTATGGGGTTTTGGGATGTGGCAGTAATAGCGGTAAACCCTGCTGGCCCGGTTACATCAAAAGTATAAGGCGCGGTACCTCCATTTATATTGGTCACTGAGATCAATCCAGGTTGGGTACAGCCAATTTCCCTTGTGGCTGTTGCAGTTGCCGTGATAGGGAGTTGTTCCTCTATCAACACATTTTCACTACCTCCGTGGCAAGTATCCACACCACTACCATCTATTTGGGTTACTTCGATGTAGTAATCACCTGGGGAAAGGTTGATAAAATCAATGGTAGGTGAATAGGGCACATTGCTGGCTGATGGTCCGACACCACTCACCTGTATTGGCGAGGCATTGCCCACTTCAAAGAGTTCCCATCTCATTTCTGGTTCAGCAAAATCAGGATTCAAGGTGAATGTGATACCTCCGCTGTTAGCACCATTACAACTAGGTGTCACAGACTCTGTAATCTCTATAGGCAAATCTACAGTGGACAAGTCATTAACATTTACGGTACTCTGTCGAATACACCCACTATCATCCTTTACGAAGAAAACATATGTCCTTCCCGGGGTCAATCCTGTAAACTCATAGGGGTCGTTTAATCCTTTAGGAGGAGATGTCCATAACGTGGAAGCATCATAAGGATCAAAATTGATAGGGTCTTCAGTATAAGTATACACATAAGGTGCGTCTCCCTTCGAACCTTGAACACTTACAAGTAATTCATTGCATAAATCTACTGTTGCATTAATTGTAATATCCAAATCATCAAGTGGATAAGTCAATGTATATTGAGGCAAATCGTATCGACAAAGTGTATTTCCGCTACCATCCACGGTTCGGATAGAAGGTTTCACTTCTTCACCTGAGGTGAATCCTACAAAAATTTCACTTGTCTGCCATGTATTTCCATAATCTGCACTGAACTGCAAAGTGCCATTCAACTCAGTATCAAGTGGGTAATTTTCAAACTTAAATCCAATGGCTGGGGCACAAATACCAGGGGGAAAGTCGGTAGTAACATCAGCAGTCAATGCAGGAGGGTCCACTACGTCAATAGGAGTTTGGAAAAGGGTACAACCCATGCCATCGGTGATTCTGATCTCATAGCTACCTGCCACCACATTGTTGAAGGTGTAGGATACGTTGGTCAAGTTGGATACGGAAGCCAATTCTGTTGCGCCTTGATATAGCGAATAGGTAAAAGGACCTGCTTGGGCAATCTGGGCTGAAGAAAGGCTTCCTCCTCCTACGAGTTGCACATTGGCCACAATACTGCCGTTACCACCATTACAATTAGGGTCCTCCGCTACAGCATTCACTTCCCATTCCACGGCAGGGTTTATGATAATATCTTCTTCAACGACCTCACAGAAGTTAGGACTGCCATTGTTGTCACGGACATAGAGGTCAAACCCGGTTGGGTTTGCAGTGGCAGTGGCATTATCAATAGGGAAATTGATTGTCGCCCCAAAGTCGGTTAGAACCGGTACTACGCCATTGGGAACAAGGGCATAGACCAGTGTTCCGTTCCCTCCAGAAGCGGTCACTTGTATGGATCCATCGGCACAACTGCTCACATCGGTTGCCGTAACATTTACCACTACTTGTGGTTCAATGGTCACACTAACTACGCCACCATCACAGCCAAAGGCATCTTTTACATTCACATCATATGTGCCATTGGCCAATCCCGAAAATGTGTACGTGTTGGCCGTGGAAGGTGTCGGCGTTTGCCAAGGACCTCCATCGATTTGGAAGAGATAGCCTCCGTTACCTGTATTGGCAGTAAGTACGATGGTCGCGTTATTGCCGCCATCATAACAACTGGTTGAATTTATGGAATACGTCAATGCTGTTGGAGCATCCAAAGTGATTGTTGAACTGCTGACGGTACATCCATTAATATCCCTCGCAAGAATAATGTAATCTCCTGCAGCCAATCCACTGAAGGTGTTGCCCGATGCATTGGGGAAGGGGATCAAATTGTTGCCCGAACCGTCTTCTAAAGCATATTCGTAAGTGGGTGTTCCCCCGGTTACGGTGGCTTGAATGGAGCCCAAGGGATCATTACAGCTTGGGTTTTGTAGAATGTTGGTGTTTATGGAAAGAACTGCTGGCTCATCGATGTCTTGATTCAGGGTGATGGAACAAGCAGTATCATCCACTTTGCGTATAATCACACTTTGTGTGCCGGAAGACAAGGCCGTAGCCGTGGTCACAGGTGAGGTTGTGGAAGTGGTCCAGTTACTTCCCCCGTCTATGGAATATTCGAATCCTGATGTGGCATCAAAGTTCTCCACTTCAAAAGTGATGGAACCATCGTTTGCTCCGTTACAGCTAATATCGGTATGACCAAGAACACTAGCGCCAAAGGCATTTCCAGATTCGATGACCACGGGGATGTCCATGGTCCGTGGACACGTTTGGGGAATTTGTTCCACCAGAATATCATCGATGGCAACATCGTTTCCACTGTTGCCACTTTTTTTGGAGATGAGTATGAAATCCAGTTCTTCATGGATTCCCGGATTGATGAAAAATTCAAATTCGTCATGCCAGGCCCTATCTTTGGGAATATCGTGCGTCTGTACCTCCCCGATCACAGTACCGGTACCCGGAACGCGCATTTGCACATATATATCTGGATCAAGTTGGCTTCCACTTCCCAGCAAGTTGATCGCCGCAAAGGAAATCCGCATATCCTGATTGGGAATGATGTCCTTGATGGCCTTCCTATAAATGATCTGGGTGGGTGTAGGCGTTCCCACGTTGATGACCAGATAGCGTCCATTGGGATCTGCTCCATTGCTGGTATGGTCCGTCGGTCTGATCCATGGCCCAAATGGGGATACAATATAATTGGTAATGGAATATTCAAAATCATTGATCTGGGTATTGCTGCCCACTTGGTCTTCATAGGTATATCCAAAAACATAAGGGCTGTCCACAGTGGGTCCGCTCCCAAAATCCTCGTGCAGGAGCACGCTTGGAAGAGGTGGGTCATTCTCCGTATATTCCACGGTTATGGTATAGGTGCCCGGGGCAATACCTGAAAAAGTGCCGTCCGTGGAACTGGTACTGGGTGCCGTATTGATGGTGTAGTTGTAATCGTATATGGTTTGATCGGTGGAAAGGACCACATTTCCATTCCCATCACAATCGTATGCTAGGTCCATATCAAAGTTGGGGATGGGCAGTGGTGGATCTATCGTGATCGGCAATGTGATCTGGCATCCACGGGCATCCCTGGCAATCAGGATATGGTTGCCGGGTGGCAATAGACTTGTTCTTACCGATGGATCCATAGGATTGTCCGCGATGAAAGTACTACCGCCATCAAAACTGAACTCATAGGGAGCCGTACCGCCCTCCATGTTGGTAAACCTGACTTCGGAATTTCCATTCACGTCGCAGGTCCCTGTACTTGAGATGCCCGCATTGGCCTTGAAGGTCTCCGGGTCATCCAAGGTGAAGGTCTTTTGGTCCTCACAGCCATCCTGACTACGGACCTGTATGGTATAGGTGCCGGGCGACAGGTTCACAAAAGTAGGGTCCGTCTGTTGGGTGGCCCAATTGTCTATACTGAAGGCATAGGGGGTCTGGGCTCCCGATACGTTCATGGTGACCTGCCCCGTATTGGACCCTTCACAGGTAATTTCGGAATCTATGGTCGGGGCCGCTAGGGTAAGGCCTCCCAAATCGTTTATCGTGATTTCATTGGATAGTGCAAAACAGTTGTTACTATCCACAATCACAAATTGATATGTGCCATTTTCTCCTGAAGGGAAATTGAACACTCCGGGAGCAATGGTGTCCCGTTGGAACTCATTGATCGGAATATCCGTGATATTGCTGTATGGTGCGACTCCGTCCTTTTTCCAAATGGCATAGGAATAGCTCGGCAACCCTTGTGAAGGGGTCAATGTAATGATACCATCGGTACATGTAATGTGCTTGGTGGTCGTTGCACTTACTACTGGATCGGGAATGTCGATGATCGAGAAAGTCTCTGTCACTTGGCATCCGTCATCGGTGGTGACCACAACCACGTAGTCCCCTTCGGTGAGGCCAGTGAAGGTATGGTCACTACTGCTTTGGGCCAACGCCTCTCCGGCAGGACTGCCCGGCGCTCCGGCACCGTTATCAAAATAGAGTCGGTAATGGTAATTGGCTCGGGCCTCTCCGGCCTGTATCCGCACACTTCCCTGACCGTTACAGGTCACGGGGACCGTGGAAAGGTTCAGGTTCAGGTTCCGTTCCCTTATCCCAATATCTTCGGTACTGAACACACAGCTTCCATCCAAGGGGTCTCCGGTCACGGGATCTAGTTGGGTAAAGTCCACGCGGTAGGTCCCGGAAGCACCAACGGTGAAGTTGGGACCGTTGTTTGCAGCATAAGGAACCACTACGGAACCAGAGTTGGCGTCCACCAACTGGAAACCATATCCGGAACCAACGTTTTGAATGCGTATAAAACCATCGGTGGAACAGAAAATATCCTGACTGTCATAATCAAAGTCCAGATTGTTCTGGAACACATCAAAATAGAAAATACTGTTACAACCGCCTGCGTAGGAGAGAACCAATCGGTAGCGCCCTTCCGAGTTTGCAGTGAAGGCATTTCCAGTGGCCACTTGGCTCCACGTACAACCCATTTGGTTGTTGGGACAGTCCGGTCCGGTTGCGGCACAACTACCTTCATTCAGTCTTTCCCAGGAAATGTTCTGGGCATCGGTAATGTTCAATAGGATGTTTTGGGTGTCATTGGCACCGCAAAGGAATATTTTGGGCAATGGCGATCCATCGTTGGCACAGGTAACAATTTCCCCTTGGATATCATTGCTGAGATCTGCATCACCGTTCAGCGTATTGAAATAATTGATAATGGGGTTGGTCTGTGTGTTTCCAAAGCGGGTCACTTCGGTGATCTCAATATTGGTTCCGCAGGAAGCGGACTCTTTTACGACGAGATAGAACCCTGCTTCTTGAACTGTCACCGTGGTTGGGTCGTTGTCAGGGTCACTATCGCTATACACGGTATCGGAAGCATCCAACTGACCATTTTCGTTGAGGTCCCTGTACCAAGTATAGGTGTCATAACCTTCACCAGCCGTTAGCTCAGCGTTGGCACCACAGATCTGGACCTCGCTTTCAAAGCTACAATTGGTAAGGTCGTCCAGAAGGAAATTGGTGGCCCCAACGGTCACAAAACCACAGTTGTTCACATTGGAAACACTGGCATCCCCTAAACCGGTTTGTCCACTTGTCACCCCATCATAGGAGGAAAAAGCCGTATTTTGTATGGTTGCGCTGCACGCGGCCACAAAATCGTGGCAATTATCGGAAACCTCTACCCTGATCCGTATCTCATAGGTATTGCCCCCTTGGGTGACCAAGGCATCCGGTATTTGGAAAGTCACTTCCCTGGCATTGGACGGATTGGTGGTCATGGTGGTGCCCGGAGCACCGGTCAGATCAACATTTACCAAGGAAACATTTTCTGGGAGAATGTCCTGGATCGTAAAATTTTCGGCATCATCGTTGCCCCGGTTCCAGAACCGCAGCACATACTCCAAAGATTGTCCCAAGTTCACACCTGCACCCGTAATATCATTGCCCGCCAAATCTTCTACCTTTTTCTCCACAAGGATCTCAGGGTTGATGATCTCTACGGCAACGGTGGTCAAAAATAGGATAACACCTTCACTGGAGGTGCTGATCAAGATTTCCCCACTGTCATGATCGTTGGGCAGTACGGCGTTTCCGGGATTCGGTAGTTTTAAAATATCCGCATCCCATCCCAGGGTATTGCGGCTTGCCGGGTTTCGGGTGTCCACCCAATTCCCTTGGTTACTGATCGTACTGTTGAAAACGTTGTTGCTCGGGTTGATGGCATCGCTCAAATAGGTCCAACTGGCGGTATTTGAAGCTCGAAACCTCATACTGGGTCCTGTTACCCGATCCCCATCAATGGTACTTGCCCCTATCACCGCATTTACAGGTAGGGGAGCTGGCAATGTCCTAAATCCGCTGAACGGAAAGTTCACACTTGTGTATGTACTCCCCATGGCGGCATAGCCGTCAAATGTGGAGATATATTTACTGGTGGAGTTCTGGTTTTCATAGATGACCACCATGGTCCAGCCTGCACTCACGTTTTGTTGGTTGGTGGAGGCCACCACGTTTGCCACGGTGTATTCCCCATTGGGGTCGGCCAATCCGGAGAGCAAATGGGTCACGTTGGCATAGTTGAGGTAGGATGTCATGTTCACCCCGCTCAAGAAATCCACATCCACCACACCTGGATCGGTTGAGCCATCCCCATCGCGGTCACCGTCCTTGTCATAGATCTGTTCGTATTCGAACATAGGGTCACTGGTTGGTCCAATATCGATATAAGAGGAACTTCCCGGAATCTTGAATTTTACTGATTTGTAGGGGTCGTCCCTATCCGTGTCCCTATAAATACCACCCCAATACAGACCTGCATATACGACCGCCGAACAAGAAGGTGCGTTCAATTCCGCACTACTGGAACTGAATGTGCCGGGATCACCATCAATATCGATGTAGTTCATGGTGACATTCTGGTTGCTTGAACTGCCACTGTAAGCAATATTGGGATCACTGCCCGTATTGACAATGTTGTTGGCCACATAGACCAAATCTCCCTTTACTTTGATATTCCCTTCGGGCAGCCTTGGCGTAAAAGGCACCGAAAGCTGTGCATGGGTTGTGGTCACAAAAGCAGTGAACAACAAAAAGGCAAAAAGAATTTGGGAGGTCTTCGTTTGAGGTTTACAAGACATTCTTAAATAGGGTTTGGTGTGGTGCAATTATGCGTTCCCAAAGCTATTTCAGGAGTTTGGACCTCGAAATGTTATGTTGTGGACGTGGCAGAAGTTGTTGTAAACCCTTTATTTTTTAAGGGTTCGCTATCTTAAAACCTTGATTTTGTGGGATGTTTTGTAGGAGAAAACACAACTTTTGGATGATTTTCAGGGGTTTGATGAAAGGGATTTGCCCTGAAAAAAGACAATGGTTTTTTTCAGAATCGATAACTTTTTCATCCAGGATCAGGGTAATTGGTTTATTGGAAATGTGCCAAACCAAACCGGTTTGGTGCCATCAGGAAAGAAATTTATCTACCCGTATTGATTTCTGCCATGATTTCTGCAAACAACTGGACCGATTTGATCCGGTCGGCAATATTATACATGGTCGTTACAGTGATAAGTTCGTCCACTTGGGTCTCTTCCAAAAAGGCCTGAGTTTGCTTTTTGACGGTCTCCTTGCTTCCGATGAACGAATATCTTGCCATTTGATGGATTCTGGGGTGCTGCATGATCTCTTTCAGGTCGGAGGTCATTTCCGTAGGCTCCTCGATATAAGGTGTACTGGTGCCCGACAGAATGTTGATCACCAACCTTAAATTTGAAGTGTACAATCTTTCGGCCTCTTGGTCCGTATCGGCCACGAACACGTTGATGCCAGCCATGACATAGGGTTTTTCCAACGAAGCGGATGGTTGAAACTGGCTACGGTAAATCTGGATCGCATCGTAAAAATGCATAGTGGAAAAATGGCTCGCAAAGGCATAGGGCAGGCCTTTTCTTGCCGCCAAATGGGCACTACTGGTACTGGAACCCAAAATGAAGATGGGCACGTCCATGCCTTCGGCAAGTGTGACCCTTACCTTGGCAGTCCTGTTTTCTTTGGAAAAGTAGGTCTGGATCTTATCCACATCATCTGGAAAGGAGTGTGTTGCCTCGATAAATCCAGGTTTTATGGCACGTGTTGTTTCAGGATCGGTACCGGGAGCCCTTCCCAATCCCAGATCTATACGATTGGGGAACAAGTGGGCTAAAGTCCCAAACTGTTCCGCTACTATAAAAGGCGAGTGGTTGGGCAGCATTACCCCACCCGATCCAACCCGCAAAGCTGAGGTGGCCTGTGCCACATGGGACATCAGGAGAGGTGGGACACTACTGGCAATGGCAGGCATATTGTGGTGTTCGGCAAACCACATGCGCTTGAACCCAGCGGCCTCTGCTTCTTTTGCCAGAGTCACGGTGTTCGTAAACACTTGACCTATACTACTTCCTTTGCTCACTGTGGCCAGTTCCAAAATGGAAAAGACTGTATTTTTTATATTCATATATTTATATGTGTCTATATGTTGTCCAAATAAATAATCATAGTTTTTCCAGTGCCTTCAAATAGCTTTCCCATACCTCCTTGTTCAGGGAATAGTAATAGAAACGTCCCTCTTTTTGGGGTTCTATCAAGTCGGCTTCCACCAATTTTTTGATGTGGTGGCTGATGGAAGGTTGTGAAAGGTTTAAAAAAGAAACAATCGAGCTGCATTCCAATTTTTCCTTATTGGATTGGATGGCCTTCAAGATTTTCAATCGGTTGACATCACTCAGCGCCTTGGATATCTTTTCTACTTTCTTAAGGTTCAAAACGGGACATATATTGATGTATGTAAATATATCGATTAATAACGGATCGTTACAATACGCTTTGATAATAAATATGCTTTGAAGATTAAAGTGGAGTTAAACCAGTCACTTGGGATAAGCAGGGTCTTTTCACTTCTTCTATGCAATCAATCGCCTCTTGTTGGGGATTTCATCGGGAAGTAATTCGATTTCAAATCCCTGGCTTTTTACCAATTCCATGACAGATTTGATGTCCATATGCATAACATCGGCTTCCAAACGGAGGATATGGTCACAATCTTCAAGGTCAAAATTGATGTCATGCTCAGGAAAAGTGGCTTCCAACTGTGCCAGGACCAATGCCGCTTCTGAATCGGAACGGACACTTGTTCTGAATACTTCTACCATAGTCTTGATTTTTAAGTGGCTAGGCCACAATTTGTCTAAAATGACGGTCTAGGGCCAAGAGGTTCATTTTTAAGTTTCAAAAGACCTGTTTTCCCGAATGATGGAACCTTCATCCGCATCGATTTTCCATTTCCACAGGTCTATCATCCTTGGTGTTTTCATTTTGGGGCAATTTCACATTCTCCTTCTACAATTCAGTCAATGGGCCAATTTTTTGGCTTTCTTACCTCTAACATAGTGGCCCATTTTCTGAATCAATTGCTTTCCTACGGGAAAACTGTGTGCTGTTCGTCCATCAATCTATAATCCATTTGGGACAGGACTGTTGATTTTGGAATTGTAGATGTACGAAACGGCGAGTATGGCCATGATCACGATCGGCATCAACATGAACCCGATATTGCCGTCCACCACGGCATGGCTGATAAAGGCAAATATCAGGTTGAACGTGAGGCCCGCATAGGCCCACTCTTTTATTTTTGGATGGAGTTTGGGGATGATCAATGCCGTTACACCCAGTATCTTGCAAATGATCAGGGCATGGGCAAAGTAATCGGGATACCCCAAAGGTTCTGTCCCAGCGGTCGCATATTCCGGGGCGAACAATAGGGTGCCCAATGGCATTACCCCTTCAAAAAGGACGATGATGATAGTTGCAATCCAAAAGATGATCTTGTTTTTTTTCATGATAGGTTGTTTTAAAATGGTTGTTGAATATGGTTTGAACGTATTGATACAAATCTATAGGACATTTTTTTGGAAAACAGGGGTGAAAACGGCCATTGCAATGGTGGAATACGCCATTTCCCTGTTTTTGGACTTTGTGTCAGGAGGGAGTAAGGGAATGGATGGAAACCTCCTTGCTTTTTCCCTTCAAATGAGCATTTTCCCTTAATGGTTATGACCGATTCGTTTCCTATCTATTCCCGTGGTTGCTTTCCTTTGATCATTCCATAGCAGAATTGCGGGAAAAACTCAAAAATCTTATTTTTTGAGCATGTTTGATAGAACAAATCGGACATATCTTTAGTTTTCTGTCTCGGGAAAACACCAACTAGGGAGGGAAAAGTGAATGGATGGGGCCAATGAGCAAGCATGCCATGGATTTTTGTATATTCAGCACTTTTATAACAATCAAGAGTAAACAACAAACCTCAACAACAAAAAAATGGGAACAAAGAAAACAACTGCAATTGTCTTTTTGATGCTATCCGCCCTTATATCGGCACAATCCACCCAAAACGAAAAATGGCCCATTGAAAAGGCCGAAAAATGGTATGCGCAATACCAATGGCTCAATGGGGCCGATTTTATCCCCAGCAATGCCATCAACCAGTTGGAAATGTGGCAAGCGGCCACTTTTGATCCCACCACCATCGATAGGGAATTGGGTTATGCCCAAGGCATTGGCATGAATGTGATGCGGGTGTATCTCCACAGTCTAGCCTACAAGCAAGACCCCAAAGGTTTCAAAGAACGGATGGACACCTATCTCGATATTTCAGAAAAGCGGGGCATCAAGACCATGTTCGTGTTCTTTGATGATGTTTGGGGCAAGGAACCTAAGGTGGGAAAACAACCAGAACCCAAAACCGGTACCCACAATTCTGGGTGGATGCAGGATCCGGGAGATCCCGCCTCCAAGGAACCCGACAATTTTCCTTTTTTGGAGACCTATGTGAAAGATATATTGGAGACTTTCAAGGATGACGATAGAATTTTGCTTTGGGATCTTTATAACGAACCCGGCAATTCGGGAAAAGGGAACGATTCCATGCCTTTGTTGCAGGCCATATTCAAATGGGCAAGGGAAGTCAACCCCTCACAGCCCCTCTCGGCCGGGATATGGTCTTGGGGATTGGTGGATTTGAACGCTTTCCAAGCCCTCAACTCCGATATCATCACCTACCACCACTACGGTCCTCCTGAAGACCACAAACTGATCATAGAGCTTCTAAGAACCCATGGAAGACCCATGATCTGTACCGAATACATGGCCCGTACACGAAACAGCCGTTTCTCCAACACCATGCCCATGTTGAAAAAGGAGAACATTGGGGCCATCAATTGGGGGTTGGTCAATGGAAAGACCAATACCATTTACCAATGGGACACGCCCATAGACAGTGGGGAAGAGCCTGTAGAATGGTTCCACGATATTTTCAGGAAGGACGGAACGCCTTATCGGCAGGATGAAGTGGACTTGATCAAGAAATTGAATGGTATTGAATGACGAGAGTTTGTAAAACCCGTTGCATATTTTTTTGCTGAAATCTGTCAGTTCGAGTGATTTTTCGGAAGAAAAATTGTATCGAGAACCAGAATTTCAGGCCCAAAACCTATTCTCGATACAAAATTCCTTCGGAATTTCACTCGAATTGACGGCTTTGCTATAAAAATCTTTAAAAATGCACAACGTGTTGTAAAGTACTATTCCAATTCGTAGAGCATAGGCCCACCCTTTACTCCGGCCTTCACTTTGCCGGTACTTTTAAGGATGTCCATTTGGAAGATACGCTTCCTAAAGTTCCGCCTGTCCAGTTCAAGCCCCAAAATATCCTCATAGAGCTTTTGCAGTTCGGTCAGGGTGAAGGTCTTGGGCAGCAGTTCGCCCACGATGAGCCTATCCTTGAGGTTGCTCTTTAAAAATAGATGGGCATCATGGATGATCTGGGCATGGTCGAACCCCAAGTTTTTGGGGATGTCGTCAATATCGAACCAAGCAATCTGTTCCACATTTCCCTTTAGGGAAAGGGGATGGTCCGCTGGCTTCACCATGGCGTAGAACGAGACTGTGATGACTCGTTTGATGGGGTGTCTGTCCAAGGCCGAATATACTTTCACTTGCTCAAAATGGATGTCCTTCACCCCTGTGAGGGCAAACAAAATTTTATTGGCGCAATCTTGGAGCGTTTCATCTGCCTCCATGACTCCCCCGGGCAACAACCAATGGTCTGTAAAGTCGCCGACGGTCCTTTTGGTCAATAACAGCTTCAAGCGATTGTCAACATACCCAAAAACAGCGATATCCGTCGTGATGGGACAAGCGAATGAATCAGCGTTTACCTGATAATTTTGAGGAATTTTGGGTGTATGGTTATTTTTATTGGCCATTTGTTTTTTTTGACGGAGCAAAACATATAATTTAGCAAATGCGTCAAAGGTACACAGAAATAGTTTTTGACGAAAGAATGTATCAAAGATTTTGATTGGTTAGACAAGATGGGAAATGAGTTGTTCAATATTTCAGGAAGAGTGATCCTGATCACGGGGGGAACGGGTATTCTTGGTGGGAGCATGGCCGAATACCTGCTTGGGGAAGGTGCGAAAGTCGTTCTTTTGGGGCAAACTGAGGCCAAGGTGGAAAGCAAAGTGGAGCAGCTCAAAAAGAAGTACCCGGACGTTATAGGTTTTGCAGGAAATGTCCTCGATAGGGATTTCTTGGAAAAGGCAAAGGATACGATTGTTGGGACTTGGGGGAAGTTGGATGTGCTGATCAATGCGGCAGGCGGTAACATGCCCGGTGCCGTGATAGGCGAGGGGCAGACCATATTCGATTTGGAGATGGACGATTTTAGAAAGGTCTCCGAACTGAACCTGGACGGTTCTGTGGTCCCTTCCCTTGTTTTTGGAAAGCAAATGGCCGACCAAGGCCGGGGATGCATCCTGAACATATCTTCCATGGCGGCCACTAGGGCACTCACCCGCGTGGTGGGCTATTCCGTGTCCAAAGCGGCCATCGACAATTTTACCAAATGGATGGCCACCGAACTGGCATTGAAATTTGGGGAGGGATTGCGTGTCAATGCCATTGCCCCGGGATTTTTTATCAGCAACCAGAACCGTAACCTTTTGCTAAAAGAGGATGGGAGCTATACGGATAGGGGCAAGACCATTATTGCGAACACGCCCATGAAAAGATTTGGAAAGGCGGACGAATTGCACGGTGCGGTCCATTGGCTCATCAGCGATGCGGCCAGTTTTGTAACAGGAGCCATCATCCCTATTGATGGCGGATTTAATGCATTTAGCGGTGTATAAGGAATATAAAAATACTATGGGGCTGGAACAGACGTGGCGTTGGTATGGCCCGTCAGACCCTGTTTCATTGAAAGACATCAAAATGGCAGGGGCCACGGGAATAGTGACGGCCCTGCACGATATCCCCAATGGCGAGATCTGGCCCGTGGAAAAGATTGCGCAGCGAAAGGCCCTTATTGAAGCCGAAGGGTTAAGTTGGTCCGTGGTGGAATCCCTTCCCGTACACGAAAATATCAAGACCCGTTCGGGCCATTGTGAAGCCCACATAGAAAATTACAAAAAGAGTCTGGTTCATTTGGCCCATTGCGGAATAGAGGTAGTATGTTACAATTTCATGCCCGTTTTGGACTGGACCCGGACCGATTTGGCGTATGAAGTGGCAGATGGCTCCAAGGCGCTGGCCTTTGAGTTCAATGCCTTGGCTGCGTTTGACCTGTTAATTTTGAAGCGCCCTCGTGCAGAGGAAAGCTATACACAGGAACAGGTGACCGCGGCAAGAAGATACTTTGAAGGAATGTCCAAAGCGGCCATCCAAGAGTTGACCAAGAACATCATAGCAGGATTGCCAGGGTCTTCGGAAGGCTATTTGGACCCACAGCAGGGAGATGGGCTTGCAAAGTTCCAATCCATTTTGGACACCTATGCCCATATTGATGCAGATGCGATGCGGAGCAATTTGGTTTGTTTTCTAAAGGAAGTGATTCCTGTGGCCGAAGAATATGGGGTACGGATGTGCATCCACCCCGATGACCCGCCCTTCTCCATCTTGGGTCTGCCCAGGATCATGTGTACCGCTTCGGATTACCAACACCTATTTTCGGAAGTACCCTCATTGCACAACGGCTTTACTTTCTGTACAGGTTCGTTGGGGGTCAGAGCCGATAACGATTTGGGGCAAATGTTCGATCAATTTGCGGAAAGGATACATTTTCTACACTTGCGGAGCACACAGCGGGACGGTAACGGCAATTTTCACGAAGCCAACCATTTGGAAGGAGATGTGGATATGTTCGATATTGTACAGAGGGCCCTGAAAGAACAGCACAGACGAAGAGAAGTGGGCCGCAAGGACCATTGGATACCGATGCGACCCGATCATGGACATCAAATGCTCGATGACCTCAAAAAGCACACCAACCCTGGATATTCGACCATAGGTCGGCTCAGGGGTTTGGCCGAACTGAGGGGGCTCATGCTGGGTGTGGAGCGGTCCATGCAATCAGCGTCTTTGTATCATGAAACCAAACTAATTTGAAATTAAATTTTTTAAAAATGGCACATAAAAAAAACAAAGTAATGTCTCTGGCACTGGCCCTCCTTTTGGTGTGGGCCTGTGAAGAATCACCAAAGGATGATACCCCATGGGTGGACCTTTTCGATGGAGCAGCACTGGAGGGTTGGACCCAAAAAGGCGGCACCGCCCATTATGAGGTAAAAGAGGATGCAATTGTGGGATCAACCGCCCATGATACCCCCAATTCCTTTTTGACCACGGATAAGATGTACGATGACTTCATTTTGGAGCTGGACTATAAAGTGGATTCCACCATGAACTCGGGAATCCAAATCAGGAGCAACAGTTTTCCCCATTACCAAAATGGTAGGGTGCATGGCTATCAAATTGAGATAGATCCATCGGACAGGGCTTGGAGCGCAGGTATTTACGATGAGGGAAGAAGAGGTTGGCTGGTCACTCTGGAAAACAATCCAGAGGCACAGAAAGCTTTCAAACAAAATGATTGGAACCATTACCGCATTGAAGCCATCGGGGATACCCTGAAAACTTGGATCAATGGGGTGCCCGCTGCCCACTTGATAGACGATAAGACGTCGAGTGGATTTATCGCCCTTCAAGTGCACAGCATTGGTAAAGACCAGAAAGAAGGTACCGAGATTGCTTGGCGAAACATCAAGATTTTGACCGATAGTCTTTCCAAATACACCAAGGAAATGCCTTTGGATCCTGTAGTGACCCAAAATCAGCTCACCATTGATGAGGTAAAGAATGGTTGGAAACTCCTTTGGGATGGTAAGACCTCTAAGGGTTGGAGGGGTGCCCGTTTGGACAGTTTTCCAGATAAAGGTTGGGAAATGGAGAATGGCGTGTTGACCGTTCTGTCTTCGGGCGGAGAGGAATCGGCAGCCGGAGGGGATATTGTCACCACCGATGTGTATGCCGATTTTGAACTTATGGTCGATTTCAAACTGACCGAAGGCGCCAACAGCGGCATCAAATATTATGTGAACACCGATCTCAACAAAGGCCCGGGATCGTCCATTGGTCTGGAATACCAGATTTTGGATGACGAAAGACATCCCGATGCCAAACTCGGCAATCATGAAGGGAGCCGTACGTTGGCCTCTTTGTACGATTTGATCAAAGCAGACCCCGACAAATCTGCCAACCCCATTGGGGAATGGAACACGGCCCATATCATTTCCAAGGACAACCATGTGGAGCATTGGCTCAACGGTATGAAAGTTCTAGAATACGAGCGGGGAAGCGATAATTTCAAGAAATTGGTATCCGAAAGCAAGTATGTGGTGTGGCCCAATTTTGGCGAAGCCCCCGAGGGTCCAATTTTATTGCAGGATCATGGGGACAGGGTAAGTTTCAAGAACATCAAAATAAAATCCATCAACAACGAGCAGTAATATGGGAACAAGACGCGATTTCATCAAAAAGACAACAACGGGAACCGCCGCCGTCACCTTGGGCGGATTGGCTTTCCCTTCATGGGCCAATGCCCGAATTTTGGGAGCCAATGATCATATCAATTGTGCCGTTATCGGTGTAAGGAGCAGGGCCAAGGCCCATGTATTGGCCATCCATCAAGATCCCAATGCAAAGATCTTGTACAACTGCGATGTGGACGACAAAATTATTGAAGAGCACAATGCTTGGTGCCAAGAACACATAGGCTATGTGCCCAAAGTGGAGAAGGACTTTCGCAAAATATTGGAGGACAAAGATGTGGATGCCATTTTTATTGCCACCCCGGAGCATTGGCATGCCCCCATGGCCATTATGGCCCTTCAGGCGGGAAAACATGTGTATGTGGAAAAACCGTGTAGCCATAACCCCTATGAAAATGACCTTCTCGTAGCTGCCCAGAAAAAATACGGCAAAAAAGTACAGATGGGCAACCAACAACGGTCTGCCAAGACGTCCAAGATGGCTGTCGAGGATATCCGCAAAGGAGTGATCGGCGAGGTGTTCAAAGGAGAGGCTTATTATTCAAACAACAGGGGTTCTATTGGTACTGGAAAAGCAATTGATGTACCGCAGACCTTGGATTGGGAACTTTGGCAGGGTCCCGCACCCCGTGAAGGTTACAGGGACAACATCCATCCCTATAATTGGCATTGGTTCAGAAATTGGGGCACTGGGGAAATCCACAACAATGGCACCCACGAGATCGATATCTGTCGCTGGGCATTGGGCGTAAACCTGCCCGAAACGGTCACTTCGTTCGGAGGGAAATATACCTACGACGATGATTGGGAATTTGTGGACAACCAGCAGGTGACCTATACATTTCCTGGTGATAAGTTCATCACATGGACGTCCCATAGCCGAGGCATCATGAAACCCGAAAGACCGGGTAGGGGTGCTACCATTTATGGTAGCAAGGGAGTGATCGAACTGGACCGCAATTTTTACAAACTATACGATCTGGCCGGAAATCTCATCAAAAATGAAGAAGAGGAATCCATCAGTGCCACGTTGAACACCCAGGGCATTGGAGGATTGGACATTGACCATGTGGCCAATTTCTTCAACGCCATTCGAAAAGATATATCCCTAAATTCCGACATCAATGACGCCAGTGTTTCCACCATGCTCTGTCATTTGGGCAATATGGCACAAGATGCCGGGCATACCCTCAAAATCGATGCCCAGACCGGAAAAGTTTTGAACAGTGAAAAAGCCATGGAAGGTTGGAAAAGAACGTATGAAAATGGATGGGAACCCACACTCTAAACAAGCATGAAGCGACGTGATTTTATTGTAAAAGGAAGCTTGGCCGGTTCGGCCGCCCTCTATGCACCTACTGTTTTGGGATATGGAAACACCAGTGCCAATGGGACCATCAATGTAGGGGTGATCGGCACAGGGGACCGTGGCGGAGGAATGATTCCTTTCATCAACCAAATCCCGAACATGCGGGTAGTGGCATGTAGTGACATTATACCTTTCAGGCTCAGTTCCGGGCTTTCAAAAGTGGATGGAAAGGCAAAGGGCTATTCGGATTATCGAAAATTGTTGGACGACAAGGACGTGGATGCCGTTTTGGTGGCCACTCCCTTCAGCACACATTCCCAAATTGGGGTCGATGCGCTAAAGGCCGGCAAGCATGTATATGGCGAAAAGACCATGGCCAAGGGGTATGAAGGTATTGAGAACTTGGTCCATGCAGCTGATACCTCGGACAAGATATTTCAGGCCGGTCACCAATACCATAGCTCCCGATTGTACACCCATATTGTGGATGAGATCAAAAAGGGAAAAATTGGCAAAATAACCGCTTTTGAATGCCAATGGAACCGAAATGGCAACTGGCGGAGACATGTCCCAGACCCCAAATGGGAGCGCATGATCAATTGGCGTATGTACAAAGAGTTTTCCGGTGGCCTTCTGGCCGAACTCTGTTCGCACCAATTGGACTTTGCCAATTGGGTGTTGGGTTCCATGCCCGAAAAGGTGATGGGCATAGGCGGCATAGACTACTGGAAGGATGGCAGGGAGACCTATGACAACATCCACCTGATCTATAGCTATCCCCAGGGCGTAAGGGCCACCTTTACCTGCCTGACCAGCAATGCCATGGGCGATTACAAAATAAAGGTGATGGGCGACAAGGGTGCATTTGTGTTGGACTACGTCAAGGCCTGGTTCTATCCCGAAGGTAGCTACGAAAAAGAAATGGGGGAGGTTGACGGTGTTTCGGGCGCTACCTTGAACTGGGACGAAGGAAAAGGCATTCCCGTTCTGTTGGACCATGAGGACCCAAGCAAACAGGCATTGATCGATTTTAGGGACAATATCGTGGACAATACCTTGCCTATTCCCAATGCCAAGACAGGTGCCATGGCTGCTATCTGCGTACAGATGGGCCTCGATGCCATGTACAACAATACCATTGTAGAGACAGACCAAAGGCTTATGAAAGAAATCTTGGGTTGATTCCATGGACCAGTTTTTCCGTGTCGCTCACTTTTGGACATGAAGCTTTTTATACCGGAACTGGCCGCATGGGCAAAGTGGATAGATATGTTATCGTAAAAAAACAACAAAATTTCATTTTTCCGATTGGGGACAGATTACATGATCTCAATTTAGAATATCAAGGCTTTTTATACTTGGCAAACAATTGATTTTCAAGGATTATATGGGTCGAAAATAAGACCAATAAAGTGATTTCCACTGATCCGATCCGATACTCCTGAAACAGATTTTACCTTAAAAGATTTCATTGGATGTACAGGATCATGCGTTTAGCGATCCCCAAACGGGAATTGTCGATAAAAAATTTGTTCTTAGTTCGAAATTTGTAAATTGCAAGAAGCAATTCTTTGCATTTTTCAAAAATGACCCCAGATTATTCACATAACCTCAAAATGAAGACCACACCGGACTATGGGGATGAGGACGATTTCAATGTGATGTATGGATTTTATCGGCCCAAACTCTTCGTGATCGTAAACGGGTATATCCCCTCGCGGGAAGATGCTGAGGAAATTGTGCACGATGTTTTGGTAAAGCTGTGGGAGAAAAAAAGGACCATAAAAATACACTCCAATTTTACGGGCTACGTCTATAGCATGACACGAAATGCCTGTCTCGATTACCTTCGTACCCGAAAGAACCGACTTTCAAAGGAGATGACCATGGAGCAGCAAGAATTTTGGTTGAACCATGGGGCCTTGGCCGATGATGTAGCCTCATCCATTTTGGCAGAAGAATTGGAGACCTTGGTGGATATGGCGATAGGGCAGCTTCCCGAAAAATGCAAAAGGGTGTTTGTGAAAAGCCGTATGGATGGCCTCAGTCACCAAGAAATTTCCAAAGAACTCCAGATTTCCCCTAAAACAGTGGAGAACCACATTACCAGGGCATTAACACAGTTCAGGGTGGCCCTGAAGGACTATTTGCCGTCCATCTTCCTATAAAATTCCCCACCCGACTAGGGGGTACTTTCCTTTTTTACGTCCTGCTAATAAACACTGTTCTTAAATTAAGATGAACAAGAAGGATATCATTGCATTGGTGGAAGACCGCCTTCCTGCGGAAAGGAAGCGGGAAGTGATCAAATGGTTGCTCAAGAACCCCAAGCAACAACAGCGTTACCACATCCTGAAGGCCAAGCACGTAGCCAAGTTGTTGCGGCACAGTATGGAGGATAAAATGCAAAAGCCTGGAAAATTTCAAATGAAGTGGTACAAATATGTCGGGTATGCAGCAGGCGTTGCCCTTCTGTTTTCCTTAGGATATGTGCTGATGACACCAACGGCCCATGTGGAGACAACAACATTGGCCACCACCGAAACCATTACATCGATTGGGGAAAACAGAACGGTGGAACTTTCCGATGGCACCAAAATAACTTTGAATGCCAATACCACACTTTCTTATCCCAAAACTTTCTCTGGGGAATCCAGGGAAGTCAGTCTAAAGGGAGAAGCCTTTTTTGATGTGGCACACAATCCCGATAAACCCTTTGTCGTGTCAACGGACAATGGCATGAAGATCCAAGTGCTGGGAACAGTTTTTAACGTAAGGTCCTATCCCGAGGACCTGAATGTGGAAACCACATTGGTCTCCGGTAAGGTCAAAGTGGTGGAGGAGAGGGACAAGAAAACAGTGGTGTTGAACCCTTCCCAAAGAGCTACCTATGTGAAAAATGAGGACAAACTTATTGTGGACAATGTACAAACTGAAAATTTTACCGCATGGCGACGGGGCAAGCTCATCTATGATGAGACACCCATACGCCAGGTCATCGGTGACCTGAAAAGGAAGTACAGGATTGCCATATCCGTTGAATCCCCCGAAATAATGGATTATAAATACACAGGGGAATTTGACAACCTGAGCATTGAGCAGATCATGGACCTATTCGAGGTTTCCTCGCCCATACTATATAAAATGAAAGACAACCAAATAACATTGTATATGGAGAACTAAGCAAAAAAAGAAAGGGAAGTGCTGCAACACCCCCCTTTCAACAAATTATCTAATCACATAGTAATTAAACAACGTAAACTCATCAAAATTATGGAAAAAAAGGAACATTTTTTTTCAAAGATTCCAATTCTCAGGATAATGAAAATCTATTTAATCTTAGTGGCGCTTACTTTGGCTAAATTATTCGCTTCGAAGGCAAATGCCCAAAATATTTCGTTGGAAGTAAATAATGTAAGGTTAAAAAGGATATTGAACGAAATTGAACGCAAGAGCGATTTTAGTTTTTTCTACAATAATAGTATTGTGGATGTCTATACAAAGAAGTCACTCAAGGTCGAAAACAAAACAGTCGATGAAGTATTGGAGGAACTGTTTTCTGGTTCGGACATCGATTTCAGCTTTGTGAGGGACCAGATCATCTTGTTTCCCAAGAACAACCCGGAAATAAAACGGAAAATAGAAAGTCTGCTCAATAAACATGTGGACAGGTTGCCCACCTCATTGAGCCCCGACAAGATCAACGAACTCATCAGGACCTCCATACAGTTTACCGTAAGTGGAAAGGTCACTGACAATGCAGGGACTCCCATACCCGGCGTGTCCATATTGGTCAAGGGCACTTCCAAGGGAACCACCACCGATTTTGATGGCAATTACAGCATCATGGCGGATTCAGGGGATGTACTGCTGTTCAGTTATATCGGTTTTACCACCCAAGAAGTCGAAGTGGGTGACCAAGAGAACATCGATATCGTCCTTAAGGAAAATGTTGCAGCATTGGACGAAGTGGTTGTCGTAGGGTATGGTACACAAAGGAAATCGGACCTGACCGGGGCGGTAGGTGCCGTGGACAGCGAAACCCTATTAAAAGCCCCTGTGAGCAATGCACTTCAGGGGATGAGGGGCAAAATTGCCGGGGTGAACGTATTCCTGAACTCGGGATCGCCAACAGGGTCGCCCAGGATCGTGATTCGTGGGGTAGGTACCATCAATTCTTCCACAGACCCATTATATGTGGTGGACGGAGTGGTCATGGACGAGATCCAGTTCATCAACCCCAACGATATAGAGCGAATGGAAGTGTTGAAAGATGCATCCTCCGCTGCAATCTATGGGGCAAGGGGAGCCAATGGGGTAGTGTTGATAACCACCAAGCGAGGCACCAAGGAAAGTAAGGTGACCATAGGATACGATGGTTTTTTAAGCGTAGGACATATTCGTAAGAAAATGGACCTGCTCAATGCTGAGGAATGGTTGGAAGTGGTAAGGACAGGTATGGAAAATACGCCAAAATACCGACCTGACGACCCAGCACCGGTATTTACGACCAACGACCCCAACCTTTTTGATGCCCAAGGAAACCCACTTTACGATACCGATTGGCAAGATGAGGCGACACGTACCGCATATTCCAACAACCACCAATTGTCCATTCAGCAAGGAAATGAAAACTCTTCGGTCGGCGTGTTCCTCAACTATTCACACATCGAGGGAATCATGCTGAACAATAAACTGGACAGGATCAGTGGGAAGATTGCCTATGATGTCACTCCAAAAGATTGGTTGAAATTGGGTGTAAACCTTTTGGTGAACGACGTAAAGGATACTGAATTTGAAGAAGGTGGCGGAGGTCAATCGCCTAGAAGGACCATGATAGAAATGCCTCCCATCTTCCCTGTGAAATTTCCCGATGGCACATGGAGCAACAGCCAGATGATCGATGACGCCTATAATTTGGAGTCCATGTCCAACCCAGTCCATGTTTTGGAAACCCAGGAGCGGTTTTGGGAAAGGAACCAGATATTTGGAAACGTCTATGCGAGCTTCAACATCATGCCAGGGCTGGATTTTAGGACACAGTTTGGTTTTGACAAAAATATCAGGAACAAGAAAGAATATTCCCCAAGGGATTTGGTGAACATTTCCGCACCTGACGGATATGCCAGAATATTCAATGAAAAGAGTACTTACTGGCAGCAGGAAAATTATCTGACCTATAACAAGGAGTTTGGCGACCATAGGATCAATACCATGTTGGGCCTGAGCTGGCAGGAACGCAACTACGAGTCCTCCAACATTTTTGCCAGAGGGTTCAGTGACGATTTTTTCCGCTACAACAACATAGGCTCCGCCAGTAACCCAAGCGCTCCGGAATCCGCAACAGAAAAGTGGGCACTGAACTCCTACTTTGTCCGTGCTGGTTATACCTATAAGGACAAATACTTGTTGACCCTTACAGGAAGGGTGGATGGATCTTCACGCTTTGGAAAGGACAATAAATATGGATTTTTCCCTTCGATCGGAGCAGGTTGGAATATTAGTGAGGAAGGTTTTATGGAAGGGGTAACGGCCGTTAACCGCCTCAAACTGCGTGGTAGCTACGGAATTACGGGTAATACCGAAATTTCCCCCTACAGCTCATTGGCAACGGTTTCCTCTGGAACGGTTCTTTTGAACGGCACCAGGGTCAGTTCCAGTTCGGTGAACCGCTTGGCAAACCCAGGTTTGGAATGGGAAAAAACGAGTCAATTTGATATTGGTCTCGATTTGGCTTTGTTCGATTATAGGTTGA
Source organism: Flagellimonas baculiformis (assembly GCF_033441575.1). Lineage (NCBI taxonomy): Bacteria > Pseudomonadati > Bacteroidota > Flavobacteriia > Flavobacteriales > Flavobacteriaceae > Flagellimonas > Flagellimonas baculiformis. The sequence goes on along the minus strand of NZ_JAUZVW010000016.1, from coordinate 1,385 downwards.
GCCTGGAATTTGACTATTATGACAAGTTGACCAAAGACCTTCTGTTGGACAGACCAGTGCCTTATACTTCAGGATTCACCTCCGTTCGGGACAATAATCGGCAGGATTCAAACCTTTTAAAGAACCCCTTGCTATTAAAGGGTTTTGGAGCCTTCCAAAATCTGTTGACCGATTTGTTGACGGTCTATTTAGTGGAAAATGACGTCATTTGACTTTCACATTAAAGTTATAAATATTTCAAGCTTTGGTGAATATTCATTCATTTTTTTTTGAGTTAAATTCCATTGAGTGCAAAATAGTCTGAGGGTTATTTTAATCTTGGACATCGATATATTTTTCTTTAGCTACCCTTGATGGTGTTCTTAGTAGAGCTGTGGGAACTAGGACTTACCTCGGGTAACTCCAATAAATAATGCGTTTTTGGCCTTTCGAAATATCATGCTCACTTTAATCGGTCACCATATTTTAATTATTTAAAATTCAATAATATATCGAGCTTAATTGATTGTGATTGGAGATTTTGACTTATTGAATTCCAATATCAAATTTCCACATTAATAAGGTTGCCAGTGGGTACAGGGTATTTGACTTGTCTTGTGTGAAATTATTCGTTTTTGAATTTGATCTTCTTTACAAGATCATTGAAATATTCAGTGCTCCAAATACTTAAAATATCATCGTTTTTAATAAACCTGACAACATCTTCTTTGATACCTTTAAAAGATACTTCTTCAATTTTCATGTGGAGCAGTTCAATTATCTGTTCGGGAGAAATATCGTTGTCTTGCCAGTCGTTTGTGTCTTTTGCCCTTGCCAAAAAATGGTTCAAGTCCAAAGAAATCCCCTTCTTGATGTACCATTCCAAATCATACCAGTCCCGTCCTTTTACCCTATCTTTCCATTTTCTAAATAGCAATGCATGTACTTTTCCTGCAAACAAGCTTGGTCCTGAAAAACACTTTACATAAAAGGAAAAAGGCCTAAGCAATAGCTTTTCTTCTGTGTTAAAATTCAGAGGGGGTCGTCTGTCCACCTCTATTTTTATTTTCAGGATTCTGTTGGAACGGACCCCTGTTTGCTTGATAACATCTTCAAGTACGATTTCCTGCCATATGGTTTCAGCTTTTAAAAAAGCAGAATCAATCGCTGATTCCTTTGTCTTTTTCTTTTCCTTGATACTTACATTGAGTCCCAACGATTTGAACTCATCCATAATTGCTTTAAAATAAGGTTCGATGGAAAAATTGGGGTCCGGTTGAAGTAAAGAGAAATCCAGATCCTCTGAAAACTTATCATGAGTCGTGATAAGTTTAGTTATCCAAAGTAAATCGTTATCCAAAGTGGGTTTACATAAGTAATTGGCAATAAGAATATTAACCAGTATA
>NZ_JAUZVW010000015.1:0-111526 GCF_033441575.1 Flagellimonas baculiformis | reverse complement strand
GTATTCTAAAAATCGAATCCAATAGAAAAAAATTATCCTAAAAAAGTTGCTCCTATCATAGGATACATAAAGCCGTTGCCGTTGTCACTTTTTTCATACTCTAGTAATGACCTGATATTTTAGGGGGAAAACTCCAATAATGAAGTTTGGAACTACTTTTTATTGGTCCAAAAAGAGTTCCTTTTAAGAACCATTCTTTGCAATAGAGTTGCACTTGGATTTTTTTATCTTTGCCCCGTGAAATTTTTGACAATCATATTAACAATATACTTCTTGGCGCTCAACGTGGTGCCTTGTAGTGATTCAGGGAATGCCTCTGACGATTGCCAAACTGTTTCGGTAGTCGATTCTGACGGCGACCAAGGTGACGATTGTGAACTTTGCTCGCCTTTCTGTCAATGTCATTGTTGCCACGTTCACACCATAGATTTTGGGCTTGTCGCATTTGAACCGTACCAGCCAGAAATCCCAGACGAATTCTTTGCCCATTTTGATGACCTCGGCAAGGATATTCCACCTTCTCTTTTACAGCCCCCTCGGGCATGATCCAGTTTTTATAGGATAAAACTATCCTGTTTTGACGTGACTTTTTCATGGTTACGTCAATATCGTGCGTTGCTTTTCATCAATGCGCCCAGTAAGAATATAAACTGAATCAATACCCTTGTCCATGATCAACAGAATCATTGATTTTTCAATCAATAATAAATTTATTATTGGTCTGCTGACCCTCGCATTGATTGGTGCGGGCGTTTATAGCATGACCCAAGTTCCCATCGATGCCGTACCGGATATCACCAATAATCAAGTGCAGGTCATCACTCAATCACCTAATCTGGGAACAGAGGATATTGAGCAATTCGTGACCTATCCCGTGGAAGTTGCGATGAGCAACCTACCCAATGTCAAGGAAATCCGCTCTGTTTCCCGTTTTGGGCTTTCTGTGGTGACCATTGTATTTGACGATGAGGTGGGCACTTATTTGCCCAGACAACTTGTAGCCGAAAAACTGCCCGAGGTTCAGGAACAGATCCCTTCTGGCTTTGGCAAACCCGTTATGGGGCCAATTTCAACGGGATTGGGTGAAATCTACCAATATACCCTTGAAGTAGATGATGAACATCAAGGTGAATATTCGGCAACGGAACTGCGAACGATGCAGGACTGGATTGTACGGAGACAGATGGCCATGGTACCCGGCGTGGTCGAGGTAAACGCCTTTGGCGGAAACAAAAAGCAATACGAAGTGGCGGTTGACCCGGACGAACTTCGCGCCATTGGTATTACCATTACAGAAGTGTTCTCGGCCCTTGAAAACAACAACCAGAATACAGGTGGGGCCTACATCGAGCGTAACCATCAAGCCAACTTCATTCGTGGTGAAGGACTGGCCAGGACCATATCTGATATTGAAAACATGGTGGTCAAGGCCGTTAATGGCATTCCCATCAAAGTGAAGGATATAGGAAAGGTAAGTATGGGAAGCGCGGTACGCTACGGTGCACTTACCAAAGATGGAAAGGGCGAAGCCGTGGGCGGAATGATCTTGATGCTCAAGGGGGCTAATTCCAATGAGGTGATTGAAAATGTGACCCAACGGGTAGAACAGATACAACGGTCCCTTCCTGAAGGTGTTTCCATCAAACCTTTCCTTGACCGCAGCGAATTGATCGCCGAGACAACAGGCACGGTAACGGGGAACCTTTTGGAAGGTGGGCTTATCGTGATCTTCGTGTTGGTCTTGTTATTGGGAAATTGGCGTGGCGGACTCATTGTGGCTTCGACCATACCCTTATCCCTATTGTTTGCCTTTATTCTGATGAATGTTTTTGACGTATGGGCAAACTTGATGAGCTTGGGGGCAATCGATTTTGGAATCATTGTGGATGGTGCGGTGATCATCGTAGAGGGCACCGTTTTTTTAATGTACTCCTATGTGGTCAAAAAGAATGGCGTTAGTGCAGAAACACGGGATGACATCGCCGCCAAGGCCTCCAAAAAAATGATGAACGCCGCTTTCTTTGGCCAGCTGATCATTCTAATCGTGTTCCTGCCCATTTTAGCCTTGGAGGGCGTCGAAGGGAAAATGTTCCGGCCCATGGCCCTCACCTTCATTTTCGCCATGATCGGGGCCATGCTATTGTGCCTTACCTATGTGCCCATGGTTTCGGCATTGTTCCTACGGCCGCCAAAATCCAAAAAACAATCCTATGGCGATAGGTTCGTGCATTGGATTGAGCAGAAATATGAACCGTTGTTGACCAAATCACTTTCAAAGGCCAAAATGGTCGTAAGCATTGCCCTTGGCCTTTTTGCCATTGCCATTTTCGCCTTTACGAGAATGGGTGGTGAGTTTATCCCGCAATTGGACGAAGGTGATATTGCCTTTCACGCGATCTTGAAACCCGGCAGTTCCCTGTCGGAAACCATCGAAACCACGACAAAGATTGAACGTATCGTGAAGGCCGAATTTCCCGAAGCGGAAACCGTTCTCAGCCGTATCGGTGTCGCCGATGTACCAACGGACCCGATGCCCATGGATATCGCCGATGTCTTCGTTATCCTCAAACCAACGGATGAATGGACATCTGCAGAAAGCAAGGATGAATTGGTGGAAAAAATGAAGGAGGCCATCAGTATCGTTCCCGGTGTGAATTTTGAGTTTACCCAACCTATAGAAATGCGCTTCAACGAATTGCTTACGGGTGTTCGTGAGGATGTGGCCATTAAATTGTTCGGGGAAGACCTCGGCATATTGGCAAGCAAGGCCGAGGAAATGGGGGAAATCATTGCCACCGTTCCCGGTGTGGCAGATATGAAAGTTGAGGCCACGGACGGCCTGCCACAAATCACCATTGACTATAACCGCAATAAATTGGCACAGTACGGTCTAAAGATCGAACAGCTCAATAAAGTGGTACAGGCCGCCTTTGCAGGAGGAAAGGCGGGCGTAATCTTCGAGGGTGAAAAACGGTTTGACCTGGTCGTAAGACTTCAAAAGGAAAACCGGCAAGGCATCGAGGACATCCAGAACCTGTTCATCAACCTGCCCAATGGTTTGCAAATCCCATTACGGGAAATTGCCGAGGTAAGTTATGAACCCGGCCCCATGCAGATAAGCCGTGACAATACCAATAGGCGGACCTATGTGGGCATCAATATTCGCGACCGTGACGTAAAATCCGTTGTAGAGGATATCCAAGAAAAATTGGATGCTCAGTTTGACCTGCCCACAGGATATTACATTCGGTATGGTGGAGCTTTCGAAAATCTGGAACGCGCCAGCAATAGATTGCAAACTGTGGTCCCTATTGCCTTGTTCCTGATTTTCATATTGATTTATTTTGCGCTAAAGTCCTTTCCACAGACCTTGATGATCTACCTCGCCATCCCGATGGCCACCATTGGCGGTGTGTTCGCCCTCTGGTTAAGGGATATGCCCTTTAGTATTTCCGCGGGGGTCGGCTTTATCGTGCTTTTTGGCGTGGCCGTTCTGAACGGACTCGTCATGATAAGTGGTCTCAATGAACTGAAGGAAGAAGGTGTGACCAATCTTAAAGGTAGAATTATAGAAGGCACCAAAAGACGGATTCGTCCCATTATGCTCACGGCCTTTACGGATATTTTAGGGTTTCTTCCCATGGCCGTTTCGGCTTCGGCCGGGGCAGAGGTACAGCGACCTTTGGCCACCGTGGTCATTGGTGGCTTGATAACTTCGACCCTCTTGACCCTCTTTATCCTACCCATCTTTTACCAATGGGTCGAGGGACGTTCGGAACGGATGAGTAAACCCGACCCGAAATGGGTTACCCCTGTGGTCATGGTCCTTCTTTTGTTCGCCACCGCACTGCCTGCCAAAATGCATGCGCAAGAAGGTTTTGAAAATGCACGGCAGATCCAGCCTAAAGATTCACTGCCCGCTATTTCATTGGAAGAGGCGGTGGAAGTTTCCAAGAAAAACTACCCGCTGTTGAAAGCGAAACAATGGGAGGTCCAAAAACAAACCGCCCTAAAAGGTATGGCTTACGACCTTGGCAATACCCAAGTCTTCACAGGTGGCGAAGAAATTGCGGACGGACAAGGAATTTATACCTTGGTTGGGGTTGGACAACAGAATATCGACCTGTTGGGCATCAGTGCAAAAAGGCGTTTGCAGAGACAACGCATCGCTTTGGCCGAGACAGCTCTTGACCTTTCCGAACTGCAAGTGGAACAGGAGGTCAAAAAGGCTTGGTCAGAAGCCTATCGACAACGACAGAAATTTGAACTGTACCGTGAACTGGATTCCATTTATTCACAATTTAAAAAAGCAATAGAACTCAACTTCAAGGTAGAGGCCATTTCCCGGCTGGAATATTCATCGGCCACAAATCAGGCCTTACAAATCAACAATCAACTGCAACAGGCCGAAAGTGATTATGCCATCGCCCTGCAAAAGCTCAATCTTTGGTTGGTTTCGGACATCTACTATTCCGTTCCAGAAAAGCTTGATGAAAGTTCGGTAACGGTTTTGGGATGGGACGGGGATTTGGGAAAACACCCAGCGCTGGAACTTTCACAAAGGAGCATCGAGGAGGCCGAGGCGACATACGATGCGGCACGTGCCGACCTGCTGCCTAAGTTCAACCTTCAGGGCGGACTGCAACAGGTCAATGGCAATAGCGGGTTCTACACCTATCAAGCCGGCATTTCGGTTCCTTTGTTTTCAGGTGGACAGCGTAGTCAAGCCAAGGCCGCCAAAATTGAAAGTGAAATCGCAAAGACCAATGCAGATTATACCAAACGCCAGCTGCAATCCGAATATCGGCAGGCGGTGCAAGCCTATCGGAAATGGAGCGCATCGTGGCAATTTTATAGGGACAAGGCCTTGCCGCTTGCCCAAGAGCAGCGCAGGGGAGCGTTGTTGGCCTACGTGGAGGGTGCGGTGGACTATGCAGCGTTCACACAGATTATTCGGGATGCCATAAACACGGAAATGGATGCACTTGACGCTCTTGACAACTATCTAGAATCAGTATTTGAATTACAATATTTTAAACAATAGACAAATGAACAATCTTTTTAAATATAGCGTTATCGGGCTCGTGACGATGCTCTTGGTTCTTACTTCCTGTGGGAATTCCAAAGCCGATACTGAGGAAGCAAAGCAAAAAAATCCTGAAGTGGGTGAAATGCACAAAGAAGGTGAAGTCAAGGAAGCCATGCTAACGGAAACGCAATTCCGCAACCTTAACATGAAAATCGATACCGTTGCCCCACGTGTTATGAAGCAGTATGTGGAAGCCAATGGCCAACTGGAGGTCCCACCTCAGAATGAAGCGACCATTACGACGGTCGTGGGTGCCAATGTGGTGTCCATAGAGGTCATTGAAGGCGACAAAGTAAAAAAGGGACAAACGGTCGCCTATTTGTCCCACCCCAATATCATCCAGAAACAGACCGATTTCCTGAACTCCTACAGTAACAGCCAGTTTCTTAAGAAGGAATTTGAAAGACAAAAAAACTTGTATGATGCCGGGGTGGGCAGCGGGTCCAACTTTCAAAAGGCCGAAGCGGAATACCGGGCCTCCCAAAGCCTGGCAAAAGGATTGGAAGCACAGTTGGAACAATTGAACATTAGTGCATCCGGGGTCAGAAACGGTACGATTTACCAACGGGTGGCATTGCGAAGTCCCATTGAGGGATTTGTCCAAAAAGTAGCCGTCAAAACCGGGCAGTACGTAGAACCGCAGACCGACCTATTTGAAATCGTTGACACCCATCACGTCCATGCCGATTTAATGGTGTTTGAAAAGGATGTGTACAAAGTAAAGGTAGGCCAGCAAGTATCCTTCAATGTACAATCCATTCCCGGAAAGGAACTTACTGCGAAAATTTATTCCGTAGGGAAAACTTTCGAGCAAAATCCCAAAGCGATACACGTCCATGCTGAAATCGAGAACAAGGAAGGGCAGCTGATTCCAGGGATGTATGTTGAAGGACGGATTGAAATCCAAAAATTCGAGACTGTTGCGATGCCTGAAAGTGCAATAAGTTCGAACGAGGGAATGAAGTATATATTTACAGCGGAGCGCGAAGGCAATGACTGGAGCTTCAAACCTGTCGAAATTACCACCGGTCCACATGACGGAAATTGGGTCGCCATCGATTTTGTAGACTCTATTGGACCAAACACTACATTTGCATACAACAATGCCTACTATTTAATGGCCCAAATGAAAAAAGGGGATGCGGGACATGATCATTGATATAATCACAATACGATGACAGACATTGAAAAAACATTGGAAAATAAAGGTGTACGCCCAACGGCGATGCGTATTTTGATCTATAAATATTTGGCTGAAAAGGAAGTGGCCATTGCACTGACCGATATGGAGAACGCTTTCTCAAAAGCGGACAGAACCACATTGTACCGGACCCTGAAGACCTTTGAGGAAAAACGCATTGTGCACCAAATAGATGATGGCACCAATATTTCAAAGTATGCCCTGTGCGAACCAGGTTGCAATTGTGAAATGGAACAAGATCTGCACCTGCACTTTCATTGCGATAACTGTGATGAAACGGTCTGTCTCACTGAGCATAAGATTCCCCATATCAATCTACCTGATGGGTATGTGGCAGAAAATGCCAATTTGGTCATTAAGGGAATTTGCGACAAATGCAGCGGGCAATAATTGCACTTCCGTTGCACGAAACTAATTACGACCTTACCGTCTATGAAAAAGAAAAAAGTAAAACTACGTGATCTAGGTTCAAAGGAACGCCAGGGCGAAAACGGACACGAAAGTGGCCATAACCATGGTGGTCCTGAAGGTGTATCTAAATTCAAAACCTATTTACCGGCCATTTTCAGTTTTGTAATGCTCATCATCGGCATAGCAGTGGACTATTTTGATGCTTTCCCGTTTTTCAAGGGCTGGATAAGGATCGCATGGTACACCCTTGCCTATTTGCCTGTTGGTTTTCCTGTCATCAAAGAAGGTTGGAACAGTATAAAGCATGGTGATTTCTTTACTGAATTTTTCCTGATGTCCATTGCCACTTTAGGGGCCTTTGCCATAGGCGAATACCCAGAGGGCGTGGCGGTAATGTTGTTTTACGCCGTGGGCGAACTGTTCCAAAATGCAGCAGTCAATCGGGCAAAGGGAAATATTAAGGCCCTTTTGGATGCGCGACCGGACGAAGCTTTGGTGCTTCGTAACGGGAATTTCGTTACCGTAAATCCCGAAACCGTCGAGATTGGCGAAAGGATACAAGTACGTGTGGGGGAGAAAATCCCCTTGGACGGTATTCTCTTATCCGAAAGAGCTTCCCTCAATACGGCGGCAATTACTGGCGAAAGTAAGCCCGATACGATAAATAGGGACGAAAAAGTCTATGCCGGAAGTATTAATCTCGAGGGTGTTATCGATGTAGAAACCTCCAAAGAATTCAAGGACAGTTCCATCACTCGAATCTTGGATATGGTACAAAACGCCACAGCCAGAAAATCAAAGACAGAACTGTTCATTAGAAGATTTGCAAGAATATATACGCCCATTGTGGTTTTCCTTGCCATTGGATTAACGTTCTTGCCCTACTTTTTTCTAAATGACTATGTATTTAAGGATTGGCTTTATCGCGCTTTAATATTCCTTGTGGTTTCCTGTCCCTGTGCCTTGGTCATTTCCATTCCGCTCGGCTATTTTGGTGGTCTGGGAGCGGCATCCCGAAATGGGATTCTTTTCAAAGGTGCATCTTTTTTGGAAGCAATCACCAAAGTGAACACGGTAGTGATGGACAAAACGGGAACCGTTACCAAAGGGGTTTTTAAAATCAAGGAGATCAAGACCGCCCAATTTGAGGAAGCCAAGTTTATGAAATACCTGATGGCCATGGAGGAACAATCTACCCATCCCATAGCAAAAGCAATTTTGGAATACAAAGCCGAAGGCACGGATATAAAGGTAACCGATGTATCGGAAGTTGCAGGAAAGGGATTAAGGGGAACGGTCAATGGGAAAACAGTGCTGGTGGGCAATAAAGCCCTAATGGCCTCAAACAACATTGATGTACCTTCAGAAACCGATGATATTGTAGATTCTATTGTAATGTTGGCCATTGATGAAAAATTTGCAGGCTATGTTACCATTGCAGATGAACTCAAGGAAGATGCCCATCAAGCCATCCAACAAATCAGGGATGCCGGGATTTCGAAAATCATAATGCTTTCGGGTGACAAAGATTCCATAACGCAACAAGTCTCGAAAAAGTTAAACTTTGATTGGGCAAAGGGCGGCCTATTACCAGAAGATAAGCTCGGCGAAGTCGAAGAACTCAAAAAACAATCAGACACCAAAGTGGCCTTTATGGGCGATGGCATTAATGATGCGCCCGTTCTGGCCATCAGCGATGTGGGCATTGCCATGGGAGGCTTGGGTAGTGATGTGGCCATTGAAACAGCAGATGTCATCATTCAGACCGACCAACCGAGCAAGATGGCACGGGCCATTAAAATAGGACGCTCCACCCGAAAGATAGTTTGGCAAAATATTGGGCTCGCTTTTGGCGTGAAGGCATTTGTGCTCATCCTTGGAGCGGGAGGCCTAGCCACGATGTGGGAAGCAGTTTTTGCTGATGTGGGGGTTGCCTTATTGGCAATATTGAATGCTGTTCGACTTCAGCGGATGAAGTGGAACACTTAGTTTCAAAGAGGAACTATTTTTTGGGCTAACTTATATTTCAGCCGTTGTTGGCAGCCCCATGGTTCGCCAAGACCTTCAATAAAATTGTACATGAGAGGCTTCGCAGGTTGAGACACCCAAACAACTGTCCGTGTTTTGGAGGGGACTTCAGGAAGGTTAGGGGTCTGATTCTTCGAGAAACGGCGACAGGACTTATGAGACAATATGAAAGCTTCCGGGCATAAAAAACCGTATCCGAACAATTACGAAATGCTTATCACTGTAGATGAAAAATAATCCGGTCGTAGGGTAACTCCAATACGTTTGTTCCCTTATTGTCGTAATGTTTGATGAAACTTCATTTGGTCAAAACGGAAGCCGTCCAAACGGATCTTTGGTGCGCCCTTCCTTAGCAAACCCTTCTTGGGGCTTTGCCGGGAAAGGCCGCAAATCCGTCCGTCCGCCCAACAAATTTTAAGGGGTCCATAATAAAAGAAGCCCTCGTTGTTTTTCGGGGCATCGAAAAACAGGGCAGTGCCCAAGGACTTCCAATCAGGACGCCATCGCCTGCAGTCGCTTAACTTCCCGTACACTCCCTTGCCAATGGGTCTGAAGGAATTCCTAAGGCCCTCATCGAACCTGTCAAGGCCAAGACAGGTTTTGTCCACAAATAGGGTTTCCACTTCCTTGAAAATCCTTGGATTTTACTACGTCGCGGAGCCTCCCGATTTCTGTCCAAAAGCCTTGACAGAACCCCCTTCTTTTATGGTGCTACGCACGTAAGAAGCAAACAAACGCCCCTTAAAATTTGGGAAACAATGACCAAAAAAAGAGGGGGAATTTTTAACCCTGTTTGCTGATTTATCCATACTGGAAGATAGCAGGCCTTTAAAACTTTTTATCATGAGTACATTGAGAAACAAAGTGCAACTTATCGGAAATGTGGGGCAGGACCCTACCATCACAGACCTTGACAAAGGCAAACGTGTGGCACGGTTCACCATGGCCACCAATGAACATTACAAAAACTCCGAAGGGGAACGGGTGACCAACACCGAATGGCATACCATCATCGCATGGGGAAAACTGGCGGACATCATCGAAGGCTTCGTGACCAAGGGCAAGGAAGTTGCCATCGAAGGGAAATTGACCTCCCGATCCTATGAGGACAAAGAGGGCAATAAAAAATATGTGACCGAAGTGGTGGCCAGTGAGATCCTGCTTTTGGGTGGTGGTGATAACAATACCACCGAATAGAATGGATAGGGGGTGTCCAACTTTTGGGCATCCCTTTCTTTTTCATCCTTAACACATTTGAAATGGAACACCGTGTCAATGAAATACAGATCAGTTATCGGGAAAAGCTCAGTACCCTGAAATCCCTGTCCGTGACGAACTCCAATGAGGTGGCGAATCTATTGTTCCAAAATTGGGACAACAAGACCATAGGCCTGCACGAGACCTTTAAGATCGTGCTGCTCAACCAGTCCAACAAGGTAAAGGGCATTTATCCACTATCCCATGGGGGCATCACAGGTACCTTGGTAGATCTGCGCATCCTTTTTGCCATTACCCTAAAGACCCTTTCCGTGGGGATCATCCTCGCCCATAACCATCCTTCTGGACAACTCAAGGCAAGTTATCAGGACAAACAATTGACCCAAAAGATCAAAGAGGCGGCACAGCTTTTTGATGTCAAGGTTTTGGACCATATCATCCTTGCGCCTGATGGTAGGTATTACAGTTTTGCCGATAATGGTATTTTATAATCCAATGGTCATGGAAGCGAATACTGAAATGACCGATCTTGAAATAGGGTCGGAACTGCAACATGACCTTGGGGATTACCCCGATGGATTTGATCCAAGCCTTTATGATTTGTAACCAATGAATTTCTTTAACATTGAATTATGGTCTATTTGAATTTTACAAACCTCGATGGCGAAACCCAAGAACGTTTGCTTTCCGTATCAAAGGAAGATGTGGAAAGTCGTTCCGGGACCGAATTGCGCCAATTTGCCAAAATTATGGCATGGACCATGATATCCAATTGAGGCCTGCCCTGAGCGGAGTCGAAGGGAAGCCATGCGAAATCTATACAATTATGATTTTGTGTTCAATATGTGAACCCTAAAACACACCATCGAAGCCCATCCATTATGATGGGCTTTTTTTATGTCCTGAACCTTGGTTTTTATATCTTTAAAGTGTTGGTTTTCAACAGTAATTAAAGTGCGGCATTCTTTTGATCTGCTTTGTTAGATCGGTTTGACTTTCCTTGTTCCGTACCCATCGATTTGACTTTCACAGCACAGGCAACTGGGTCTTGACCCATGTTGTGCGATACTTTTTGGGCCCCTGGCGCAAAAAGGAGAAGCAAGAGGGTAGCACGCTAGCGCGTCCTACCGATCATAGTTGCTGCGCAAGGCCCCTGTTTATGGGGGTTGGCGAGATTAAGGCAAAATGGGGTGAATGGATTTTTGACTAAAAAGGGCCTCCAGCCCAATAAAATCAAGATGTTTTTGACGCAAAAATGGATAAGGGATTCGAAAAAGAACGGTTCAGGACCATTCGGGTAAAAAGCTCGGTGGCTTCAAAATTTAGGAGGTTTTCCGGCAGGTTTGGGCAATCCCGTTCCATGACCCTCTTGCTCATGGTGCAATTTTTTGAATGCCATGGCATCTCCCCAGACCAACACCTAGGGGAGACCATGGCCAGCATGAAGCACTACATAAGGCGGCGCTTCAATGCCATGGTCGCCATCATGCGCAGCATCGAAAAAGAACAGACCCTGCCCACTGTTGGGATGATGCAGGCATTGTTTGAGCAGGAACTTGAATCCGATGGGGAGGAGGGATGGGACAACGATTTTGACTTTATCGAACGGCAATTGACCGAGACCAAGAAACCCTCGCAGCCAGAACCCTTTGATGGGGAGGTCACCGTTCCTAAGATCCGATATGATCGGTTGGTGGAGCAAATGGAAGAACTCAAGCAGGATTTTACCTATGTCCTAGACCATGTAAGTGTGTTCCAAAACCGCTTCGGTAAGGACCATCTCAAATTGGACCTCAATCCTGAGGCCTTGGAAAAATATCGAACAAAACTCAAAAAGCCATAAACATGTACATCGCCATTACCCGACAACAACTGGGGGACAATTTTCGGGGCAGTGTCCGGGACTTTGTCAATTACCTGGAAAAGGAGAACGAAGGTAAGGCCCTTGGAGACCAAGAGCGTTATTTTAACCAAGAAGAGAACCATATTGAAACCGAGCGGGTCATTGCCGAAATCGATGCCAACACCGCCAAGCTCAAGAAACGGGAACCCAAGTTCTATTCCCTGGTGGTAAGTCCCTCCCAAAGGGAGCTCAAACATATCGGAAACGATGCGGAGAAATTACGTGAATATACCCGGGAGGTTATGAAGGCCTATGCGGCCTCCTTTTACCGGGACCGGGAGGTGACCGTCAAGGATATCCTCTATTTTGCCAAACTGGAGCGGGCACGTACCTATTCGGAAAAGGATCGAGAGGTCAAGCAGAACCAAGCCATTGCAAACAAGATCTTGGAACTCCAGCATCAGGCCAGGGCCATTAAGGAAGGACGGGAGCAAGGTGATATAGCTAGGTTACAGGAAAGGATAAATGCACTGGAAAGTGAGGCCCCGCACCAATTGAACGGGAAACGGATCGTTCCGGGCATGGCCAAGGAGGGCCACCAAAGCCATATCCATATCATTGTCAGCCGGATGGATGTGACGAATGCCCATAGCCTCTCACCAGGGTCCAAGTTCCGAACATCTGAAACCACCCTTCACGGGGAAACCGTAAAACAGGGCTTTGATCGGGACAAGTTCTATAAGGCAGCCGAAAAAATGTTTGATAAACAGTTCGGCTACAAGAGAAATTTTGTCGAGACCTACCATGCCCGGAACCTACTCGATAAGCATCCCAAACAGTTCTTCTCGGCCCTATTGGGATTGCCCAGCAATGAACAACAAGCGGCCCGGCAGTTGCTCTTCAAGGCTGGTATCAAGGTGCCGAGTATTCCGGTCAGCAAGGCCCAATTGGCCTATAAGGCGATGATGCAGCTCAAGAAAGGTATCGGAAAGGCCTTGGAATCAGGCTCAATCGGAATTTAAACACTACGTATATGGAAAATTTAGGATGGATTGAAATAGGAATTGGTTTGGCGATAGGGGGAGGAATCTCCTTTGTGGCCAACCGGTATCTCAAATATGGTTTTGTGTATGTGGTTGTGGGGCTTGTGGTCCTGGTATTGTCGATCGGATGGATTTCGGGATGGAATGTGCTTTTGGAACAGTCAATGGTCCTTTGGCTCCCTATGTTTTTTGTGCATACCGTCATCTATGGTCTGGTGGATCACTATAAGGAGGCCAAGAAACCATCCAAGGTTTTTGAGGTCAAATTAAAGGTCAAGGGCAGGCCCTTGGTATTGGGGAACATCCGAAGAGGAGTATCCGTGATGGCCTCCGCCGGAAGCGGTAAGACCGAAAGTGTCATCTATGGGTTTTTGGCCCATTTTAAAAAGGAGGGGTTTTCAGGGGTCATCCATGATTACAAGGATTTTGAGATCACCGAAATGGCTTGCCCCCTTTGGAAGGACCAAAAAGTGCCCCTAAAGATTGTGTCCTTTGGACCCATCTATCATCGGGTAAATCCCATTGCGCCACGTTATCTTCATGATGAGGAAAGTGTCCATGAGGTGTCCCGGGTTTTGTTGGAAAACCTGATGGAACACCGGGACTCCGATGAGAACAGTACCTCCCGGTTCTTTAAGGAGGCGGCGGAGGGATTGATCAGTGGGCTGATCTGGCGACTCAGGACAGACTATCCGGATTTCTGTACCCTGCCCCATTTGATGGCCCTGTACCAACAATTGGGGACCAAAAGCCTGATCAAGTTTTTACGGGAGAACCTTACCTCAAGGGCCATGGCGGATGCCTTTATCAGTGGGGTGGGGTCGGAAAGACAGACCGCTGGGGTCATGAGCACCTTGGCCAATGCGATCAAAAAGATCAGTACCCGAAAGATTTTCATGGTATTGTCGGCCGATGAGATCCCTTTGGATATTAATAATGGGGAGAATCCCTCGGTCATAGCATTGGTGAACAACCCACAAAAGGATGCTTCGCTTTCCCCGGTGATTGCGACCATTACCCATACGATTTCAAAGCAGATGAGCCAGCGTAACCGTAAACCGTCGTTTATGTTGTTGGAGGAAGCTTCCACCCTGAGATTGTTGAACATGCACCGGATACCGGCCACCCTTCGGAGCTATGATATTGTGAGCGTATATGTCCTTCAGGACAAGGTCCAGAACGATATGATGTATGGGGAGAAAGCCAGTAAAGCTATTTTGTCCAACCTTTCCTATCAGTTTTTTGGGAAGGTCAATGACCCGGATACGGCACGTTATTATGAACGGTTCTTTGAACTGGTCAAAATGCCGACGCGAAGTGTGAGCAAGAGTTCAGGCTTGAGTTTGGAACGTCGTATCACGGAAGGGGAGCGGGAGGTGTCCAAACGGAGGGCCGAAGTGTTCTTTCGATTACAACAAGGGGAGTTCGTGGTATTCGCTGATGGGAAGGATCGGAAGGTGCAGTTTCCGAGGCCAGTGATAGAGCGGGGCTTGCCTAAACCTCTTGAAATCAAGGAAGGGGATTTGGAGCGGCATTATTTGAAGGTGCATAGGGAGGTGAGGTCTATTTTTGATTAACTCTTTGATTGACCGATTTAATATATAAGGAATTGCAATGAATTTATGGTTACGGACTAACAAAACCCTATTTTTACCAACCAAAGTGAGTTTGAAGAAAATGAAATAATTTGCAAAAGTGAAACCTTGGAGGTTCTTACATTTGCGCTTGGTAAAATGGGATATGTTTGCCAATACTCCGGATTGGCAGCGAACCATTAAAAATATTCAGTACATGATAGATGAACATGCCAATTACTTGGTGAGGAAAGTCTCGGAAGCGACAATGGGATCAAGTAATGAGGCAAATTTGAGACATGGGATAGAAGTGGCATTGGAGCAGGTTTGTTCTGAGCTCCATATCGGTTGGACCCCATTTAGTTTGGAAAAAAGCCTATCACTTGGCAGAGGTGGGACAAAGTTTGCGGATGTGGTCCATGGGGCGTTGATCATTGAATATGAACCTCCCAAAAGTTTTGGGGGCCGGGAAGGAGCAAAGTTCAAACATGCCTGCGGGCAAGCTGAGGAATATGCCGAATTGATGCATTTGGAAGAAGGCCGCCCTCTTAATGAGTATATTATGGTTTCTTGGGACGGTGAGTCAATTGCCTTTGGTCGATATGGCGAGGGCGGACCAGATTGGGAGCGGCTCACAAATTTTGATATGGCCGCTGCCACCAGGATTATAAGTTTTTTGGAAAACGACGGAAAGCCCTTGGTCCATCCAAGGATTTTGTCAACTATAGTTGGTCCTGAATCTGATATTGGAAACCAGCTCACCCCAAAATTTTTTCAATCCATTGTTGACTCACTCAGGAATGGAACTGCCTCAGCAAAGACAAAACTTTTATATACCGAATGGAGAAGACTATTCGGCCAAGTAGTTGGGGTGCAGTCCGATCAGTTGAAAGAACTGCTCAAGCGACAAGGTATGCTGCATGATCAGCATTATGTTGAGCATGTTGGGGAATATTTGTTTTCATTGAATACCTATATTGCATTGATTGCAAAAATTGTTGCGGCACTTTCCTTGCCCCGAGTCTCACAGGATATTCTTGATTCCAGTGTGCCCATAAGGGGCAAATTAATGGCTCTCGAGGATGGTTCCCTATTTGCGGATGCAGGGATTAGCAATATGCTGATAGGCGATTTTTTCTCTTGGTACTTGGATGACCCCAATTACAATTCCTTTGAAGGGGATATCCAAACCCTTTTGAATGGACTCAACACCATAGATTTCGATGTTACCAGGAAATCTTCGGAATCTACACGGGATTTGTTCAAGGGGATGTACGAGAGCTTTGTTCCCAGGGAACTTAGGCATGCCTTGGGTGAAGTTTATACCCCGGACTGGTTGGCATCCCATGCCTTGGATGATATTGGTTGGTTGCCTGAAAATGATCTTCTCGACCCTACTTGTGGGACAGGAACCTTTATTTTGGAGGCGCTTAAAAGAAGATTACTTGAATTTCATAACAATGGCAGGGCCATCGATTGTGGACAATTATTGAGAGGTCTGTATGGAATTGATCTGAATCCCTTGGCGGTATTGGCAGCCAGGACATCACTTGTTGTTTTTCTAGCCCCATTACTTGACACTTCAAAACCAGTAAAGCTTCCTATTTTCTTGGCAGATGCGATAAATTCTGCAGATGAAAGGGACAACACCTTTGAACACACTATACAGACGGAGAAAGGCCCTAAGATTTTTAAAGTGCCGACCAAGTTGATCAGAAGTTCAAATTTCTACCCAATATTCCTTGCTATCAAAGATTTGGTCAATGCTAATTTGTCCCCTGAGGCAATTTATTCGTCAATTATGGATTACAAGGAAATTTCTGAAGCACAAGAATCAGAGCAACAGTATATAAGGGATTCCATACAGACACTCCATGAACTTCATCGGGAAGGCTGGGATGGAATCTGGTGCTCCATACTCGCTGATCGTTTTTCAGCAGGAGCGATTCGGCCAGTAAGCCATATTTGTGGTAACCCACCATGGGTGAAATGGAGCCATCTTCCACCGGACTATGCCAATTTTATTAAGGAAAAGTGCATGCGGCGAGGGGTTTTCAGTGATGATAGGTGGGTTGGAGGCATTGAATCCGATATATCCACTGTGGTTACCTATGAGGCCATTGCCAAATGGCTCGCAAATGATGGGATATTGGCCTTTTTTATTACAGGGACGGTATTCGTCAATGAGTCCAGTCAGGGCTTTAGAAGGTTCCAACTTGCAGATATCGATGTAGAATGCTCCATAATTAAGGTAGAGGACTATAAATCCGTGGCTCCCTTTGAAGGTGTGACCAACCACCCCACAATGCTTGTGGTTCAAAGGGACAGAAAAATGGAATATCCCATTCCCTATATTATTTGGGAACCAGCACTGGAAAACGGTAAAAAGAAAAAGAGGTATGCCTCAAGTGAAGAGTTTGTCCATAGGGCAACCCCGTTACATCTTCTTGCCAAACCCGTTGCAGGCACCGATGCAGGACCTTGGATTGTCGGCACAAGATCCCAACAGGAATATTGGGATACAATTTTCGATGCGGCATCCCCGGCGGCCTATATTGCCAGAAAAGGGGTTACTACGGATAGGAACGGAATTTTCTTTGTAAGGGTTGAGGAAGGACAGTCCGATGAGTGTTGGATTGTAAACGATCCCTCGGTGGGAAGGACCACTGGAATTCCAGTAGTTAGAAAACAAGTTGAGAAAACCCACGTGTTTCCATTGATCCGTGGTCGTGGGGTATCCGCTTTTTCAGCGGAAATAGATCCGGACTATAAACTCCTGATTCCGCAAAGAGAGATGCACGGAGACCCAAGTTTACCTACTACGGCTCCCAAGACGTATAGGTTTCTCAGGAGTTTCAAGGATATTTTGGAGAACAGGTCGAGTTATAAAAGATTTCAAAAGGGACAGCCCTACTGGTCCCTTTGGAGTACAGGGCCATATACCTTTTCACCGTTCAAGGTGTTGTGGAAGGAGATGTCAGGGGGGAGGTTTGCTGCGGCCTACATAGGAGCTGTTGAAGACACTATTATAGGGACAAAATTGGTCATTCCTGATCATAAGCTCTATTTTGTCCCGATGGAAACGGAAGCAGAAGCGGCCTTTTTGACCGGAATCCTAAATTCCCCAAAGGTGGCCGAGGGGATTTCGGCCTATGGCTCCCAATTGAGTCTCGGGGTAAGTGTTGTGGAGTACTTGAATATTCCAAAATACGATCCTGGATTGGAAAACCACAAAAGGCTATCGGACTTGGCGATTGCATATACCGCTAGGGGCGAGCAATTATCCGAGTCGGAAAAACAACAATTATCCGAAGTAGTGGATTCGGTTTTAATTGGCTAAGTGCATCCCAAGATTGTAATCCGGGATTGAACAACTCTGTAGGTTCACTGGCCTGGTGAAAGGTCAAAACAATGTCCTTTGTACGGTAAATAGCAATGGCACACGATGCTTACTTTTGCTTGCCATCCTTTGGGCATTTGCATACCTATATGAACCATAGGTTATAATATTGGATTTCGCATGGAGGTTTTTCCATTAGAGGGCTTGCCGGTTTTATGACAGAATTTTTCAGGGAAATCCAAGTTCCTATATTCATTCCATATTTTCCAGGCCTCTTTGCACATGGGCTGTTCGGGATTGTATTTTATTTCCCTGCCGGTTCTTATGCAAAACCCGTGCTCCACTATTTGTTCTGGAATTCGTTCCGGCCTGCCATTGGGAGCATCACCCAGTTCTAGCTCTTCAGGGTAGTTCCAAAGTCGTTTGGGAGCGGGCGTGCTGCCTTTGGTGGCCCCATAGAACTTTGGTGTTGAATCAAAAAGGATTTCTGATTTCACAAACTTCCTACCACTGCGGAGAAGCATCTTTTTGTTTTCGTAAACTGGTCTTTTGATAAAAACCACCTCGTTTGTTTCGGCAATTTCCATATATTCATCCCAAGCATCGTTGTCCGCCGATTGAGAGAACCGACTCATAAAAGTTTGTTGGGAATAAACACCAAATTCAATATTGTTTCTAAAGGAATAGTCATAAAGGTTGATGGAGGTTATTACCCCTTTCTTTTCATTGCCATAATATTTGGCATGGAGATGTGGAACATAGACGATGCTAACATTTAAGAATTTTTTGAAGTAATCGAAATCTTCTTTGCTTATGCTCTTTTTGATTTCCTCCTCATTTTTTCCGAATACCAAAAGAACGTGCAGATTGGGATTATTTTCATGCTTATCAAAAAGTTGTTTAAAATATTTATCAAGTTTTATATAAGGGGAAACAATCATGAGAACTCGTTCTGCCTCCCAAATGATGTTGTATATGGCATCTTCCAATTGCTTTCCAGTTAGAAATGTGCTCATGCTTGATAATTTGGATTTATGGGTTAAATATATAAGTTCTTTAACGGTTTCCGGAAACAATCATTCTTGTCCCTTTCTTATTCTATGGTTACTTAAATGTTTCTTTTTGGGCCAAAGTTCCTTATTTCGTGGTAAATGAATTAATTTACCGATGTTTAATCCTAAATGTTGGCCTTCTGCTATTTTTTCATATTCTATACATATGGAATAATCATCATTGATGGTGAAATAACCATTGTCAAATAACTTGTGGTGATTGGCACAGAGCAAAATACCATTTCGGATATCCAGCCTTTCTGTTTTCTTTGCTTTTGACCATGGTGTTATGTGACAGGCTTCCAACAAAAAATCATAATGGATCTCACAAATGGCACATTTCTTCCCGTAAGCTATCAACAATGCTTTTCTAAATATGGATTGGGCGGTTCCACGCACTTTAATTTTAGAGTAAATGTCTTGTGAGTTTGCTGGACGGGATAGAAGAGAATTGATAATCTCGTTTTCCGTTAATCCCTCCATGGCAAAACCAAAGGGATTCCTTAGATTTTTCCAGTTATACCCATATACCGTGTTTTTGCCCTCATCTATATTATCCGAGTCCCAGGCAATGAATCCTTGTCCTGGAGTTCCCAAGGTATCCGTTGCAAGAATGGTCAATGGCGGCAATTTGTTATCGATGCAATAGGTCTGAAGTATTTTTAAGTAATGCCGCAAAGGTCTGACATGGGACAACCCTATTCGATCCGCCAGATCACCATATTGGATAACTTCCCTTTTATGAGCGGCATGGGTGAGCTCATTCCATGTCAAAGCTGTCCTAAAATATTTATCAACTTTTTGATCCATAAAGAGTTGTATTTTTCATCAGTGATGATATTGCGAGCGTTACGGGGATACTGTTGCCCCTTGGTAATATTATTTTGTCAAAGTATCTAATATGTGCCGATCTTCCATTTTAGGTTATGGTAAGTAAGTGAATCAAGAATTATTTTTTGCGTGATATTAATCTAGAATTTCCCTTTTGTTTGTATGCCTTCTTGAAATCCCTGGAAAGCTCGGTTTCTGCATTCTGATAAAATAGGATACCTATCCAGGTAAAAATGCCAATAAAGGCTATACCGTTTATTATTTTTTCAGCGGTCTCATTTTGGACCAAGTTGAAAACATAATCAAACGAATAGGAGAAAATATAGACCCAAGTTAGGATGATTCCAAAACTCAAAATTTGATTTATTTTCGACACGGAAAAGGGATACTCACCTGCTAGTTTTCCAAGTTTAATGGGTATTGGGTTCAAGATTGTTCCAAATAGCGGCCCTATTTCCTCATCCTCCAATAAATCAACATGTGCCTCCCAATTTTTTTGCCAAAATTTGCTTCCCCTGTTGGCAAGATACCATCCAATGGAAAAAAATAATCCGATTGTGGAGACTACAATGGTCAATTCTTTGTGGTCCTTTAAGTTTAAGACCACAAAATATCCGGCAAAGGAAGAGGCGATGAATGCCCAGTAGTAAGTACTTCTCTTCCAGTAAAGTTCAATTTCGAACTTTCTGGTCTCAAGGGCTATCTCGAGGGTTTTGCCCAGTTTGCTCTTTTTTTTCTTCTTTTTTAAAAAATACGCTTTGTATTCCTGAGCATTTGGTATTTCATTATCTATTTCCATATGATCTATGATTTCATTTGATAGCTTCGATATAAAGATCCCTTGGGTTTTCTGAGATGGTCACAACATAATTGTTGTGGGCCATCAATTCGGCAATGACAGCCGAGGAGGGATGGCCATATGTATTCCTTGATCCTACAGAAATGGGGCAAAAAAATTCCCCATTGGTGAAATTTGTGGAATTGAAGGATTTAATGTCACCATGATGGGGAATTTGAATGGTTCCCACAAGATCCATATATTTTCGGTAAACCTGTTTTAGGTCTACTTTGTTCAAATCCCCGTCGCCCGTATAGACACAGCCAATTTTAGTATTCTCATAGAAAAGGTACCGGTAGGGATGAGAACATTGTTGATAGCGATAGACCATGTCAATTCTTGGCACCCCTTTATTTGGGCCCGAATAGACAAACATTGAATTTTGATTGATCTTACCATCAAGTCGGTTATAGACACGACGGAGTTCAGTCTTTTTTGACAACGCATAGTTTAAGTCTTTTTTAAGCTTGTCCATGTCGATTGACTCAGATTTTAATTGCTTGACCAAAGCATTGTGCCTGGCAGTAAACTCAAAGTTAAAGGGCACATACATCCAATCAGTCCCTTTCATGATTATTGAGGAGCTATCAATTGCTTGCGTGGCAATGCCTTGCGCTAGTTCAATTTCTTGGCTTATATTGTCCTCAATGCCTCCTACGGCAGATCTGATATAGAGAATTGTGGTACCCTCCCCAAAAAACTCCTCAGGACTGTCGATTAAAGGGACAATACCACCGTCAAGGCATCGATAGATATTGGAAATCAATTTTTTTTCTTCTGGATGCAATAGGGGCATGACGACCATATTTATTTTCTGGCAATGTTTTTTGAGCGTTTCGATTTGATTGACATGGTCGCTGTCAAAATGTGAAATAAACAGTATGTCTATTTTATCGGATTTCTTGAAACTTTGTTTGACCAGTTTTCCGGATATATTGGTTTTGGGCAGGGTTCCACAGTCATAGACCATGTTAAAACCCATATGTCTTTCGGAGTAGAAGGCTCCTTGTCCTATAGGGTGGAATATTCTTTGGATCACAGTATAGCTAATTAATCAGTTATCATATTCCTTGGTATCATTGGATGTCGTGGGGCAAGACTATTTTGATTTGAAGATTTTAAATTAAATTTAGTCTGTCCTTCAAAGTTGTTTTTATTCATTTAAATTTTTGGCATAACGTTGGTTGGAGTGATTATAAACCTATCTGGTTTAGAATGGTAAATCATCATCAGGGTTATCTATTTCATTGTCGTCCTCAGGTTCTAAATTAGTTAGTTCCACAACTTCACTGTCTTGTTTCTCTTCCTCCGTTTCGATATTTTCTATCCTGTTCTTCCCTTGCCAGTCATCTCCAATTTTATCCCAGTCAACTTCTCTTTCTAGTTCGCCTGTCCAAACTTTCCAAAAATCTGGGTCGTTTGAACGAGGTTGATGCTTTTTCTCCAGAAATCTCATTTCTACTAGGACAGGAATTGGAAACGCCCAACCTACTAAAATAGCTTTTCGAGAAGGTAAAATAGGAAGTTCTTTTAAGAGTCCGCTTAAACTGTCTGGAACTAATCTTTTGACTAAATCTTGGTCTTTATCATTCACAATTCTGTGCAATAGAAAAGTGTTGCATTGAGAAAGAACAGTTTGAGAAAGTTCGGATGGCCTTTGAGAAGAAAGAACCATACTCAATCCAAATTTCCTGCCCTCCCTTGCAATACGTTCAAATGTTTCTAAACATATATTTGAATTATCGAAGCTAAACTCACGAAGAAAAGTATGAGCCTCTTCTAAGACAATTGTCGTTGGTAGTTCCTTCTTATATATTTTTCGAAATCTTTGAATTGCTTCGAATGTTAATCGTGAAAGTACTGCGACTACAATGTGAATTATGTCTGATGGTATAAGGGATAAATCAATTAAGGTAATCTGACCATTCTCAGCATTATTAGAACCAATATATAAATTTAGCCAATCTACTAATGAAATATCTTCCTTGGGCTGAACAACACCATTAAGTCTTTCATCAGCAAAAAGGAATCGCATTCGTAACGAGAGCATTTGAACAAACTGAAGAATATTTCCTCCTTGATTTTGAGCTAATTGCTCTAAATGTGGTATTAAGTCGTCAAGTTCAAAATATAAGGGGGTATCAGGATTTATAGAATCAGATGGCGTAATACCTATTGAGATATCAGAATAATAATTATCAACAAAATTTTTCAAAGAATTAATATCCTCAAATGAAAATGGATTATATCTGCCCTCAGCCCATCTACGTTTAGTTAATATAGTATTGAAATTTTCAATTAGGTTATCATAATTGACCATATCATTATCATCTACAAACTGTCGATGAAAATTGAAGTCATTGGAAATATTATCAAGAACTTTACACATTTCTATGAAAGGTTGTGTTCTTGTTTGTGTAGGTAATGAAGTAAGAAATACGTTTAAAGAATTGGATGTCGACTTTAAAAAAGTGCCAAGACGTATCTTATCAGATGAATTAAGATTTTCCCCTCTTTTTAAATTTAATAAAGATTGAAGTAATAGAGGTCTTTGAGCACCTGGAGCTGCTTGCGAAAAGTTAATCCATTCTTGAGAATTCCACATCCAAGCTGGAATTTTTAGTTGCTCAAAATCTGAATCTGTTTCATCAAGTTTAACAGTTAACTTTCTTACTTTTTTGTCGCCTAAATCATTAAAAGCATCAAAATACTCACCATTAGGGTCAAGTATTATAAATCGAGCATTTAATTGTTCTTTAGTTTTGTTTTTTTCGGCCTCCTGCAAAGACCATCTTATCATTCCTGCAACAGAACAAGATTTCCCGCTTCCTGTATTGCCTAAAACCGCTAAATGCCTACCAAATAGCTTATCAGGATTTACCTTTATTGGAGAATTACTCGCTATTGGTGCTCTACCAATTTCGAATTTACCATCTGGGTTTTCTACAATTGCAGTTAATTGCCTATCAGTTGGAAGTATAACATTATCGCCAACTGATGGGAAACTGTAAACACCTCTCTCAATTTCAAAACTGTTGTCTTTTTTCTTTCTTAAAACTCCAAGAGGTGTTAGTGACATTTTGCGTAATGGAAATGGTAAATCAATTAAGTCAAAGTCCTTAAACCCTTTTCGTTTTGGATAATTTGAATGTTGAATACCTATCCAATGTATTACAGCAACTAAAGCTCCTTGTTCATTAGGAATTAGGACGTAGCCATTGATTTTTGGAAAATGAGTCGGAACTCCAGTGTTTATAGCAACATTTTGTGGAGCATTCGTTTCCAACATTACTTTTATTTCTGTTGGAGAAACAGATTCAACTGTTCCAATTGTCAGATTTCTTATTTCATCAAAATCAAATAGATTATTCATCAGCCTCAGAATTTGGTTGGTTAGGGAGATTTCGTTTTTCTAAGGTTCTTGCTAATCTTTCTTGAATTCTATCTATTGCTGCTTTTGGTAAATAATTTTCAACCAAAGTTTGTAAACTGCCCAAATGATTACCAATAATGAGAGTTATTTGAGCCGGATTTAATTTTTTATAAAAATTTTGAATGCGGCCTGATGCGTTATCAAATGAAATAATTACCAAATGAGTTGATGGTAATGTCAACATATCTTCAATTACTCTATTAATATGTGTGTCGCCAAAGCCATATCCATAGGTCACGACAACTGAATTAGGTCTACATATTGCAGACGAAAAATCTCTAAACAGTTCTGAATAAGGAAAAAATGCAGTGTCAATTCCTTTTGACGAATTTGGATATATTACCGAAAAATCTTTAGGCTCATCAGGAATCAATGGAGTTTTTTCATCTATGCCAAACTGTAATGGTAGTTTAACAATTGCATTTTCTTCAAATTTCCAATCCACAGAACCGTGTAGTTTAGAATACCTCACAACTCCCTCAACATATCTAGGTTCTCCTCTAATACCAGGAGGATTATAATGATAATCAAGTTCTAGTTTTGTGGTTCTGAAAACAGGTTTAATTTTACCAACAAATCTATCAATGCTCAAAATACCGGCACTATCTAGACCTAACTCAATAAATCTATCATAATTGGTAGTGAAAATATTTGTTCTTTCTCTAGTTGCTGTACGGCTGGAAAAACTTATTAGAAATGATTTTAAAATTCTCAATGCCGAATTAAATTTAGCACTTTGGAAAAAACCTTTTTCAGTCTTGATAATATTCCTAATGAAATCTTCTAGTTTTTTATTGATATCTTTTTCTAGTGCAACGCTAGAGGCATCACCTTGAATTTTTAAGCCTTGGAGTAGTTCTATTGCACTTCTAAAGTCATCTTCAATATTTGCAGCTCCTCTGCCCATTGCAACCGCACTTTCATTAGACCATTTTTCAATTTCATCTTTAAATTCACTAAATTCTATCCTACCCATATCTTGAGCAGTTACATCAGCTAAGAATGTTAAACCTATCGGTAGTCCTGCTCCTGTCAAAAGAGAAAAGTGTTCGCTTTGAAAAATAGCCGTTAGCCAAGGTTCTATTTGTTTGCGTAAGCTGTCTATTTTCGATTCATCTATAGAATCGGTTTCAAAACAATCAACCTCATTGTTGATTTTAAGTATATTTTGACTCGTCCAGTTTATCATTTTAATATTTTTATTTAAAGTGCAATTAGTCTATATTTTCAACTTTTCAGGCTGTTAGTTGAGCTTCACCCAATCAAAAATAAGCTTTGGAAGGGTGCAGGTAATAAATCATTGGGCTTAAATTGGTTTTTATGTTCAAATACGTGTGTAATTGGCACTAAAATCTTGGTTTGAAGAATTGAAATCCTTTAAATAATTTTAACTATAATATTTATTCATCGCATTTTTGACATTAGTCATGTCTATTCCTTTTTTTTCGGAATACTCAATTAAATCAAGTTCAATTGAAATCTGCAATTTGTGGGCTTTTAATGTAATGTCTTTGATTCTTTCAGATAGTTTTTCAAAATATGAATCTGATTTTAGATCATCTTTATTCTCAGTAATGCAATTATGAATAAGCCAATTTCTTTCTGTTAAAAGTTTTGACAATTCAATCTCCAAGGGTTTAGGGAAAAGCGATTCTTGTTTGATTATGTTTATCGCCTTGCCAAGTGTATACTTCCTTTGTTTTTTTAAAAGCTCGTCTGCTTCTTTCTTTTGGTCAGGCTCTGTTTTTTTTAGAACAATCGAATGACTCAGTGCGTCTTCTAATATTTGAACGGCACACAAAGATTCACCTAAAAAAGTGTAGAGAATTATTTCATTTTTAGAGGCTTCTTTAAATATGATATTTTCAATCATTGGTGTTTTTTTGAGGAAGAAATAATATTTAGTTTTTTAGCGTTAAAACTGTTTGCACAGCTTTATTTTTAAGGCACTTACTTTAATCTAATAATTTGGCCTGCTATACACGGTTGCCTGGGTCCGGACTTAACTGTACAAGTGCACATCGAACTGAAAACCCTTGAGGATTTTTAGAAGTAGTCGATTACAAGCAATTACTTATAGTCATATTCGTTACCTATTGTTATTTTTTAAATATTCTTTTACTCCACTGTAATAGAATTTCGGTTTCCGATTCCCAAAAAAGGATTCATATCTTTTTTCTGCAAAAGCCCATTCGAAATCTTTAACTGGCTTGTCATATTCAGATAACACCACATCAATTTCCACGTGGTCTTTAATCATTCTCGATAGGAGTTGTCTTAATTCAAAGTCTGCTTGCGGAAGGGAGTATCCGATAAATACAATTTTATCAGCTTCTGATAATTCCACACCTGCATTCTGCCAAATTAATTTTATTTGAAAATTGTTTAAATCTTTGAGAAAGGTTGGCATTATCAAATTACTTCTTAACTTCAGGGAATTGTTGTTATTTTCTGTGTAATTATTTTTACAATGCCTACAATGTTGGTTGTGAAATACAATATCGCCAGCAATTTTCTCATAAAACTTGACGAAAACTCTTTGGCATTTTGGACAATGCAACCAATTCATTGAACCGTGCAGTTTTAGAAGTTTAATATTAAACTTTCCTTTGCCCAGAGCATACAATCCAGGTTTAATTGAATGGTCATTTCTATCCAATGAACTAACATAGCAACAATAATCAACGACACCTTCGAAATCTTCATTGGGTTTTTTTAGGTCTCGCAGTTTTCGTTTAAGAGCATTGTCCAACAATATATCCCAATTTGTAGTCAAAACAGCTACTTCATCTAATTTTGGATTTTCTATTCTTGGATGAGTTTTTTGAATTAGGAAATCTGCAAATTCGTCAATATATTCTGTGTCGGCTGTTCTTAAAGTTTCTCGAAGTGCTACGATAATTAAATTGTAAATCACTTCTCTAATTTCAATTAATTTTTTAGGTTCAATTGTGCGGTAAGAGGAATTCTCTATGATGCATCTGTCAATTGGTGTAAATATATCTTCTAGAGCAACATCGTTTAAATTCTCTTTTTCAACTAATAATTGTCTTTCCAAAAATTCTTCAAACTTTTCAAAGTATTGTTGTAGAATTTTGTTGTCTAGATATATTGGTTTCTTTTTTAATTTGAAAATAGCTTTTGTTAATCCTGCTTGAGTTGGAGCACCTGCCGGAATACTGAATCCAGCTCCAAGTATATATACAGTTTTACTCATTTTTTGTTTGGTTATAATAACAGGTAACTAGCTTATATACCTAACTTTATTAAGTGTGTGCCACCAATTTGGTTGGCTATGCATTACGTTTGCAATTGAATGCAAAGCATCGTTTTCGTTAATATCAATAAATCTTTGGGGGAGACTAGATTCTAAATGTAAGAATTTTCTAGAAAAGGAAAATACTGGAAAATGTAAGGAAATTAAAACAAAGATTTTAAGGGAAAGAGCTATCCTTAGTTTTTCAATTTCAAAGTCTAACCATATTAAAAAAATCGCTAAGCTTTAAGTCTCTGGCTTCACAGATTTTATGTAAGGTTTCAACCGGTATTCGATATTCCTTTCTACCTTTTATTTTCCTTACGGTACTTTCATCAATATTGTGTTTAGAAGCAAAAGAACTCTGGGATTTTCCCTCATTAATCCAAGGAAGTAACCACTCCCTAGTTATATAGCTGCATATTTCCACATTAATATTTGACATCAAGACAAAGGAAAAGGATGGGAAATACAATATCTCGGTCGTTCGACCGAAATTGAGATATTTTTATTATATTGCATCCTGATATATAAATTTGCGATTCTTCGTTTAGAACATATTTGAAGCTTTCGCTTGGAGTCCCAACTAGAAAACTGGTAATTTTTTGCAACGGGACAATAAGCAGACGGCTCACGACCCGGGCGTGGGCTCGCTTATCGTTGCATGGTATACCAGTGCCGCTAGTTGATAAGTTGAGATCCGCGCCTTTTTTGCTTTTGGTTCATTGCAGCTTTCTTCATAGCGTTTGGTTTCTTTTGTCCTGTAGGAGTATTGCCCAACCAACGGGTTATGGGAAACACTTGGCAACTTTTTCATGTAGGGTTCACACCGTGTGCTTGTCCTGTTTTTGGGACATCACATTCGGTGTTCGATATCCTGTTTAAAAAGAAGCCAAAGAACCCCATCTAATCTTTGGGTCACTATTGTGGGATACCCGTTACACTTTTTTCCGGTTTACGATATCCTTTTGTCCCACGATTAATACACACACTTTTAGGGCAACCGGCCCGATCACGAAACCATGGTCTTTTTTTGGTTTAGGAATCCTGTTTCTGGGTATGTTTTTACCTGGAGTGGATGGCCTATGTCCGAACCTTGATGTCCTTTTTGGAAGTTACGATTTTATGGTGACTTGTGGGCAGTGTGGAGAATAACTAACAAAATAATCAAACGAACTCAAAATTATGAAGAAATTATTCTATTATTTGAGCAGACTACGACTATGTCTGTTCCATTATCTTTTATTGTCCTTTCTGGTTTCAGGGCAGCTTTTGGCCCTAAGTCCGCCTCAAAATGTGGTTTCCGGTTTGGTGACTGATACCAAAGGGATACCCTTGGCCGGGGTCAATGTTGTAGTGGAGTCCAGGAATGTTGGGGCCATATCCGATATGGATGGTTCCTTTATCCTGCAAGCCGGCCCAACGGATGTCCTTGTGTTTTCCATGGTAGGCTTTAAATCCCTTACTGTTCCCATTGCTGGGAGGGAGGAGGTAATCGTCCAATTGGAGGAGGATGTCACCGCCTTGGGGGAAGTGGTACTCAACGCAGGGTATTATACGGTTTCTGAGAAGGAACGTACCGGAAACATTGCCACCATCAAAGCGGATGTCATCGATAAACAGCCGGTGGGCAACCCCTTGGCGGCCATGCAGGGGCATCTTTCTGGTGTGAACATTGTCCAGTCAACTGGGGTGCCCGGAGGTGGTTTTGAAATAGAGGTCCGCGGGCGGAATTTCATCAATGGGGTTTCCGATCCCTTGTTTATCGTGGACGGGGTGCCCTTTGGTTCCCAATCCATGGGGTCCAGAGATGTTTCAGGACAGATTTTTTCAGGCAACATCAGTCCGCTCAATGCCATCAACTCCAATGATATTGAAAGCATTGAAGTGCTCAAAGATGCAGATGCCACGGCCATATATGGGTCCAGAGGGGCCAATGGCGTGGTGTTGATCACCACAAAAAAAGGTAGGGAAGGGAAGACCCGATTCGATGCACAGTTCAGTTCCTCCCTAGGTCGGGTCTCCCATTTTATGGACTTGTTGAATACCCCACAATACCTGGAATTGAGGCGTGAAGGCGTCATTAATGATGGTTATGGGGACGCCCTCGAAAATCCGGCCTTTGATAGCTTTTGGCCCGATATTACGGTTTGGGACGACAATCGGTATACGGATTGGCAAAAGGAACTGATCGGTGGGACGGCCTATCGGAACAATGCACAGCTTTCGGTATCAGGAGGCAGTGCACAGACCCAGTTTTTGATCAGTGGTGCCCATCAACGGGAAACCACGGTGTTCCCTGGGGATGCCAATTATAAAAGGACCACCTTTCATAGTAATATCAATCATCGCTCCTACAACGATCGTTTCCGGATCAATCTGTCCACCCAATATGCCCATGAGAACAACCTCTTGCCCCGGACGGACTTTACCCTGCAAGCATATACCCTTGCCCCGAATGCACCAGCACTTTATGATGATGAGGGCAACCTGAACTGGGAAAACAATACATGGGACAATCCCTTGGCCTCCTTGGAGGAAAAGTTCGGGGTGCAGACCAATACCCTTATGGCCAATGCCATGGTTTCCTATAAAGTGTTTGATCATGTGGAGGTGAGGACCAGTCTGGGCTTTACGGATTACCGCTTGGAATCGTATCGGACATTGCCCAGTTCGGCACGGAACCCCAGTCGCAACCTCACTCCCCAGGGCTATTCCAACATGAGCATGAACCAATCACAACGAAAATCATGGATCGTGGAGCCCCAATTGCACTGGAACAGGGAATGGAAGGACGTCTCTATTGATGTTTTGGTGGGGACCACCTTTCAACAGGAAACTACCCAACAGTTGGTGTTGCGTGGACGTGGTTTTCCCAATAATAGTTTGATCGAGAACCTGGCAGCAGCGGAACTTGTGGAATCTTTGACCGATGTGGACAGTGACTATAAATACAATGCCGTGTTTGGCAGGGTCAATTTCAAGTACAAGGATCGATATATCCTCAACCTGACCGGACGGAGGGACGGATCATCCCGTTTCGGGCCTGATAGACAGTTCGGGAATTTTGGTGCCATGGGCCTTGCCTGGATCTTTTCCGAAGCCTCCATCTTTCAGGACAACTCCTTGTTGAGTTTCGGGAAATTGCGGGGGAGCTATGGGACAACAGGTAGTGATAATATCGGGGATTACCAGTTTCTGGATACCTATACCGTAACAGGGGACGATTACGACGGGGTTTCGGTCTTAAGGCCTACCGGTATATTCAATCCCCTTTTTGGATGGGAGGAGAACAAAAAGTTGGAACTGGGCCTGGAACTAGGCTTTTTCAGGGATCGATTGAACCTCAATGCCTCTTGGTATCGGAACCGTTCCTCCAACCAATTGATAGGGATTCCTTTGGCGGCCACTACGGGCTTCTCCGAACTGACAGGGAATTTCGATGCCGTTGTGGAGAATTCAGGGGTGGAGGTGGAGGTCCGTTCGGTGAACCTTGTTTCCGGGACCTTCAAGTGGTCCACAAGTTTGAACCTTACGGTGCCCAAAAGCAAATTGGTGGAATTTGAGGATTTGGAAAATTCCACATTCTCCAATAGATATATCATTGGTAAGCCATTGACCATTACCAACCTTTACCATTCCTTGGGTGTGGATCCCGAGACCGGGCAATACGAGTTTGAGGATTACAATGGTGATGATGCCATCACCAGTTCCGAGGACCGCAAATGGGTGGAAGACCTGGCCCCAACTTTTTATGGGGGGTTGGGCAATACCCTTGCCTTGGGGAACCTGACCTTGGATGTCTTCTTCCAATTTAAAAAACAAAAGGCCTATAATACCCTTCAGTTCAATACCGTTCCCGGGTATCCCGATAATGGGAGCGTCGAGTTGTTGGACAGATGGCAGGAGCCTGGCGATATCAAATCCTTTCAAATAGCTTCGGCGGGATTGATCTTTGGAGAGGATAGGGGAGCGTTGCAAAGAAGAAGCAATGCCGCGGTCTCGGATGCCTCCTTTGTTCGATTACGGAATATATCCCTGAACTATAAAATACCTCATTTGGACAATGGATTGGAGGTCAATGTGTATCTGCAAGGGCAAAACCTATGGACCTTGACAGATTACAGGGGGCCGGACCCCGAACAGACTTCCAATACGAGATTGCCCCCGTTACGGCAGTTGACTTTAGGTGTACAATTGGGCTTTTAACTAAAAATAAACTAGCATGAAAGATTTCAAAAATAATATCAAGAGTGGTTTAAGCAGCTTTTTTGGCCAGGGTTGCCTACTTATGTTCGCTCTAATGGGCCTGATCGGTTGTACCGATTTTGTCGAAGTGGGGCCACCGAAGAATACATTGGTCTCAAAGACGGTTTTCGAAGATCCGGCAACGGTGGAGTCCGCATTGGCCAATCTGTATCTTTCCATGAGGGAAGGCGGAGTGGTCTCCGGTAACTTTGGACTGACCACAAGAATGGGCATTTATGCCGATGAATTGGATTATTTTGGGTTTGATCCCGAACTATTGGAGTTCCATCAAAACCGGGTATTGCCGCACAATGCGGATATTTTGACCTGGTGGAGCCAAGCCTATCAGGTAATCTATGGGGCCAATGCCATTATCGAAGGGTTGGAGGATTCCACTTTTTTGATAAACACTGATAGGGATAGATACATGGGGCAAGCCCTTTTTGTCCGGGCCTATATCCACAGTGTTTTGGTGTCCCTTTTCGGGGATGTGCCCTATATCACCACAACGGATTATATTCAGAATAACAAGGTGTCGCGTGTACCACAGCAGGAGGTATATGATGCCATTATTACCGACCTTTTGGATGCTATCGACCTTTTGGAAACTGCCGAGGTGGAAAATGAGGAACGGGTGGTGCCCGACCACTATGTGGCCCACGCCCTCCTGGCACGGATGTATCTCTACACGGACCAATGGGAACAGGCGGAATCCGTTTCTACCGTTCTTATCGATGGTTTTGATTTGGAGGATGATCTGAACAGGGTATTCCTAAAGGAATCTATGGAGACCATATGGCAATTGAAACCGGGAAATTCCCCCGTGAATACCTATGAAGCCGGCCAAATGATCATCAATGCGGTACCTGGCCAAACCTATAGCCTCTCCGAAGGCCTTATGGCCGCTTTTGAAAATGGGGATGCGCGAAAAGTGGCTTGGACCGATAGTATTTCCGACGCCGATAACACGGTCACATTTTTCTTTGCCCATAAATACAAGGCATGGATAACGGAAACCCAATCCTTGGAATATTCCATAAGATTCCGTTTGGCGGAGCAGTATTTGATACGGGCAGAGGCCAGGGCTCATTCCGGCAATGTTATTGGGGCACAACAGGACCTTAATGCAGTTAGGAACCGCGCAGGATTATCGAATACTACGGCAGTCGGAGTAAATTCCTTATTGGATGCCATTGCCAGGGAAAGGCGCGTCGAATTCTTTACGGAGCAGGGGCAACGCTTTTTTGACCTGAAACGTTTAGGGCTGGCCAATGGGGTTTTGAGCAATCTTAAACCCAATTGGGCCCCGTCGGATGTATTACTTCCCATTCCTGAGGCAGAGCTGGAGAGCAACCCCAATCTTTTGCCACAAAATGAAGGTTATTGAACTGGAAAAGAATCCCCGCCACCTAGATCCAATAAAGATTTTGGTGGTAAGGGATGTCACACGTAAAACAAAAACAATGAAATACTTTTTAAGCATACTGGTTTTTTGGACGATGCACTTTATGGGGATGGGCCAGGATATTGGTCATGTTGGCTCGATCCAAGACCAGCATTCGGAAACCCCATATTTATCAGCGTCCATAGTCGAGGATAGGCTGGTATTGAATATCCCCATTGGCGCTATGGCCGAACCCATACTCTGGACTTGGGTGGATGATGGGAACCGATATGATTACAAGCAGATAAGGTTCAGGAAGGTTGGGGACAAGATTTACATGGAAGAGCATCGCATATGGTCAGAGGCCGGTATTTGGATCCCCTTGAACGGGGATCGGAAACTGGAACGGAACATTTTGGGTGTTTTTTCCATAATTGGAGATTCCAAACATGGATACCAAATTGACATTACGGTATTGCTCTCCGACCCTTCCTTGGGATGGAACTATTTTCCCAGTGGCCAAAAGGCTCCTGAATTGAATGAACTGGTGGGAACCAAACAACTGGACAGAGAGGTTATGGTCAAGTACCATCTGGGCATGTCCAAGGATGGGGTCAAGTATACCCGATCCGTATTTTTCAGCTTTGTGGTCTTGTCAGAACCCATGGAATACAGAAAGTTTGATTATCGAATGAGCTTTTGGATAGAGGACTACCAAGAAGTACGTAGTAATGGCAAGGACATCCTGGGAAGCATCACGAGAAGGCGGTTAGAAAAAAAGTTCAAGGACAGGGATATAAGTGTGCCCATCGAACCCATTTCCTTTATCCTATCCCCGGATATTCCCAAAAAATGGAGACCTTATGTCAAAGCAGGCATTGAAGAATGGTTGCCTGCCTTTGAATCCGCAGGGCTCAAAGACGCTCTTGTGGTCAAGGAAGTGGATAGTCTGGATCAATGGATGGAATATAGTTTGGGACATTCGGTAGTGAAATGGATAGGTAACAAAAACATCCGTGATTTGGAGGAATCCATGGTAAGCTCGTCCGTGAGCTACGTTATAGATGCTAGGTCCGGGGAAATCATCAAATCGGACATTCTTTTGGGTAGTACCATTACAAGGTTGATGGATGAATATTTTATCCGGTGCTCCCCCTTGGATCCAAGGACCCAGGTGTATCCCTTTCCCGATGAACTTGTAGGGGAATTGCTCCAATCCCTTGTGGCCCATGAGGCCGGACATACATTTGGAATTCGTGATAACCACTACGGGGAGCATAGCTATCCGATTGATAAAATGAGGGATTCCAATTGGTTGAAAAAAATGGGACATACGCCCAGTATCATGAGCTATGCAAGGCACAATAATATGGCCCAACCCGAAGATAAGATCTCTCCTTCCTTGTTGCTACAAAAGGTGGGTCCTACGGACCATTACTATATCCAATGGGCATATTCGGAATTTCCAAAAGATGTATCGTTACGGGAAAAAGAGGATCGGTTGGAGCGCATTATCCGACAACAGGATTCCGTTCCGTGGTATCGGTTTAACAATGCTAGTCAGGAAATCATTGGGCCCGGGGCCACCAATGAAGTGGTGGAGACCAATGATCCGGTCAAGGGAGCCCGATTGGGTTTAAAAAACCTGGAGCGTGCCATGGCACTAATGCCAATTGTGAATAAGGGTCAAAAGGACTATCACCGATTGGAGCGTTTGTATGGAGAGGCACTTGAGTTATGGAGCGATTTCATGAGGCATGTGGTTTCCCTGATTGGGGGTTATGCTGTCTTTTATAAATCCATGGATCAGCCCGGTAAAATGTACACCCCCATTTCCATGGCATCCCAAAAGGAGGCACTGGACTTTTTAATGGAGTGGGCCTTCGATCCACCGGATTGGTTGACCCAACCGAATTTCATTACAGAAATCACCTATTCCACATATCCCGACCCCATTTTGGCATACCAACAATTTTTGGTACTGGAACTCTTGCGGCCCAAGCGTATGAAAAGATTGGAGCATATGCAGACCATCGATGGGTTCGAAGGAAGTTTGGAAACCTATTTGAACGATTTACAAAATGGAATTTTCAGGGAATTGTTCGAAGGTTCTGGTGCCGTGGCACCAAGAAAGCAAGAAATTCAGTTGACGTACTTAGATGGAATGCTCGGTGTAATTGAAGAGGAACGGAAGATTTATGAGGCCCCCAAAAAAGGATTTGTCCACTCGGTTTATACCAAAGGTCTGATGATGGGCAATCTCATGGATCTGAAGAAGGGAATTGAAAAGCAAATGAAAAGAGACAAGCAGATGGAAAGTGTAGGACATTGGATGTTGTGCTTGCAGAAATTGGATAGCCTTGGGTTGTAATGGACCTGATTATGCAATTAACTAGGCTTTGGACAAGATTCCACGGTTTGGTCTTCGTGGGAATTTTTGAATTAGCAATAAAGGTGTCCCTTGGGACACCTTTATAACTCTAAACGATAGATTGGCCTTATTCAATTCTCTCATACAAAGGATCGGACAGACCAATATCTGCGTATACATCATAAGATCCGACCTTACATTGATTACCTGAAGTTGCATCACAATCTGTTTCCACATATTGAGGCCCGAAAGGGGTGTCCGCATATCCTGGTTGCATCAGGTTACTTTCTTCAGTTGCGAAGGCCAGGCCAACTGCCAACAAAATGGCGAAGGCCGGTAAAACGATTTTTAAAAGATGTTTTTTCATCGTAATATGTTTTTAATTGTTTTGCCTACTCTTTTCTAGGTTTTCGGCTTCCCCTACTGCACAGTATTTTGATTTGTGTGAATGTTATAGTGTTTCTTTGACCAAAGGATTCCCAATAAAGCAAGGACCATAAAAGAAGAATTCAATAGGATATGTTCCTTCCATCCAAGGGCTGAAATGACCCCGCCGCAGGAGCAAGGGATGGACTCACTGTATTTTAGGACTATAAGGATATAGATGGTGAATGAACCCAATAAGACCAAGCTGGCATATAAGGCAAGTGTGCGGTATCTTGTGAACCACAATAGGCCTGCGATCACCAGCTCCAGAAAAGGCACCGCCCATGAGATCACTGTGGCATAGGATGCAATGTAGGGCATACGCTCCACCCTCAATTGAAAGGTATCCAAATGCATCAATTTGCTGACCGCAGTATACACGAAAAGTAGGGTCAACAAAAGGCTGAACAGGATAATAAGTTTGGGGTAGATTCCTTTGTGTGACATATCCTTTGATTTGATATGACAAAGTTCGGGAGTCTGATCTATCTCTAAGGGAGTATTTGTTATCTGAAACGGAGTAAATGCATGATTTTAAGGTTTTTATGACCTTAAATCCGTAGGGGACATTCCATATTTGTCCTTGAATGCCCTTGAAAAATGGGTTTTGCTCTTAAAGCCGGTCATTTGGATGATTTGCTTTATTGTCAGGGTGCTGTGCTGAATCAGGGTCCTTGCCATTCGAAGTCGTTCCCTGATCAGAAATCTAAAAATGGTCGTACCATAGATTTGTTTGAAGCCATATTTCAGTTTGTACTCGTTGGTGCCCTTCTGACGGGCAAGATCCTGCAAGGTAGGAAGGTCCTTGTCCAGATTGTTGATGATCATGTCATGGACGTCCCTGATGATTTGGATGTCCTCTGGCGTCAAGGTGACTTTATGCTCCTTGATGCCCTTGGTTACTTTGAGTTTATTTTTGGGCAACCCCGTTTCAAAGGGTTCCCCCTTGGAAAAGAATACGGAGTTCAACAGGGTTTTTTGACCACTCCCATCCAAGGCCTGGTACACTGATATTTGGCAATCCTTGGCCAGCAAAAGACCATCGTTGGTAATGAATTCCAGAAACAATACCGTTTCAGACCGCTCCCGTTTCAAATGTTTTGACATCTTCTTGTTCCATCTTTCACGGGACCTTTCCGTCATGAATTCAGAGATATGTTTTCCGAAAAGATCCTTAGGGGGATAGGACAATAGGGAGCAGGTGCCATTGGTGAGCAATTCAATGTGACCATTCCCATCTAAGATCATGGATAGTTGGATGACACATTGTGGGGTGTTGTGTGCGTTTGCAAAACCCTGATGGATAAAGGCCGCCCCTATTTCCTCATTGACCATGTTCAACATGACCACCAAAGAAGCAATATTGTCATTTTTATCGGAAGGCTCAATGGAATAGAAAAAATTGCCCTTGGCCATTTCCAAGAGCATCTTTTGTATCCGTTTTACCCTAAAGTCATCGCTGTTCGGCATATCCTTTCATTAAATTGGTTAGTTTTCATCGGTTTCCTTAATGCCCAAATAGGCCAAGGCCTCCGCTTTTTTGGTAAAGGATCGTGTAGGCACTTTCTGGGAATGGGTGTCCAAATAAATGGAGCTGATCATATCCGTAACCGGTGGATCGATCAAAAAGGCCAGTTTCTCGATCCAAAGGGAACCTTCCAAAGCCAAATAGTCCCTTGCGGCCTTATCGATATTCCTGACCTCCCGTATATCGCAGAGCACCGGCATCGCTTTGCCTTCTTGTAATTCCATCCGATCCTTGACTATGAGTTGTGCCGCCTTACGGTTGATACACGGCACTTTCTTGTAAATAATATGTAAAAGATCATCAGTCAACAGATATATGGCATAGCTGTTTTCATGTGTTTTTTTCATCTCCGGAAAACTGGTTAGCGCAATCAATTTACAAAATTACTGCAATTGATTTTTTTACAGGAGAGCTATTGACGTTAATAAAAGGATTTTAGTTATCTGAAAAGGAGTATTTGTTATCTGAAAAGGATTAAATAGAATAAGTATGATTTATCAACTTACAAAATCCGTTTCTTTTTATCACAAATAATATCAAATAAAATGGCCAAGATCAAACACCATAATTTTTTGAACACTGTACATGAAGTATTCACCGATGCAAAACAAGCTGGGGTATTGCACCTTTATGCCGAAGGAAAGTCTTTTTCAGGAAGGACGATAGAAGTCGGGGGTAGGGAACTGTACCATTTTGGGACCACGGGTTATTTAGGGCTGGAACAGGATTCCAGATTGAAAAAGGCCGCCAAGGAGGCCATTGATAGCTATGGGACGCAATTTCCCTTATCCAAATCCTATATCTCCAATCCGTTATATGAGGAATTGGAAAACTCGATTTCCGAAATGTATGGCTATCCCATTGTCATTACCAAAAACAGTACCCTTGGGCACTTAGGTGTCATTCCAAGTGCCGTGGATGATGACGACGTAATCATTCTGGACCACCAGGTCCATTGGAGTGTACAGAATGCGGCCAAAATGCTAAAAACCCGGAGTGTTCCCATCGAAATGATCCGGCATAACCATTTGGAAATGTTGGAGGACAAGATTAAAAAGTACCAACATTCCAAAGGCAGGATTTGGTATATGGCCGATGGCATTTATTCCATGTACGGGGATTATGCCCCGGTTAAGGAACTGATGGGGTTGGCAAAAAAATATTCCCAATTGCATTTTTATTTCGATGATGTTCATGGCATGAGTTGGGTGGGAAGGAATGGTACCGGATATGTGTTGGACCAATTGGGGGAATTGTCCGAAAATGTATTGCTCTTCGGCACCCTGAGCAAGACTTTTGGGGCCAGTGGTGCAGTATTGGCCTGTTCCAACCCACAACTATATGATAAGATCAAGACCTTTGGTGGACCGTTGACCTTTTCTGCCCAATTGGAACCCGCTTCTGTTGCCGCGGCCATTGCCTCTGCACAGATTCACCTATCATCCGAGATCTATGAGCTTCAGCACGAATTGCGGGAACGCATCGATTATTTCAATGAATGCCTTTCTATAACGGAACTTCCCTTGATCGATCGGAATGAATCCCCGGTGTTCTATATCGGGACCGGTATGCCCAAAACCGGGTACAATTTTGTGAACCGTTTGATGGGGGAGGGCTTCTTTGTCAACCTCGGGATCTTTCCTGCTGTACCTGTAAAGAATACTGGTGTAAGGATTACGATTTCAAGGCATAACCAAAAAGAGGAAATCCAAGCATTGGTGGAGGCCATGGAATATCATTTTCCAAAGGCATTGGAAGATACCCAGACCGATGCCCAAAGGGTATTCCACGCCTTTAATATGGAACCAAAGCCCCTAAATGGGCCGAAAGTATCTTCTGAGCTTACCATTGAAGTATTCGATACCATTGACCAAATTGAAAAGGAAGAATGGAACCAAAGATTAGGTGGGCAGGGGGTCTACGATTGGGAGGGGCTGAAGTTTTTGGAAGAGGTATTCCAGGATAACCCAGAGAGGGAACATAACTGGTTGTTCCGATATGTGGTCATCAAGGATGCTGATGGGATACCTGTATTGATGACCTTTCTGACCGTTTCCCTTTGGAAGGACGATATGCTGGCACAAGCACAAATTTCTGCTGCCATTGAGGAGGAAAGGAAAATCGATCCCTACCATTTGTCATCCATGGTCCTGTCCCTAGGTTGCCTGTTCACGGAAGGAGATCACCTGTATTGGAATGCATCACATGCATTGGGCAAGGAAGCGAGGGACACCCTATTGGAAACCATGGAAAAACTGGAACACCAATTTGGGGCCAAGATGACCGTCCTACGGGACTTTGGAGAACATACACCATGGAACGAATCGCTTTACGGTCAGGGATTTTTAAGGGTGCAGATGCCCAACGCCTGTTATGTTGTCCTGGACAAGGTGGATTCCATGGAAGACTATTTGAAACGTTTGTCTTCAAGGAATAGAAGACATTTTCGAAAGGACGTCCAACCCTATCTCGATAGGGCAAAGACCCTAGTTCTTCCTAAGCTATCCAAATCTGAACTTGAACAGGTCAAATCCTTGTTCGGGGAAGTACAGTCCAGAAATTTGGGGCTCAATACCTTTTCCTTTCCGGACTCCCTGTTTGAAAAGATGAACGAAAACCATTTGTGGGAGTTTATTCTCCTTTGTTCATGGGATAAACCTGAAAGGATAGTGGGTGTAATGTTCTGTTATACCAATTTGAACCAGGTCTATGTCCCTGCTTTTGTAGGTATGGATTATGACGGTCTGGAAGAGTTTGCCATTTATCGGCAATTGCTCTACCGGACCATTGAACGGGCCATTGGATTGGGCATTCCCAAAATCGATTTTGGGTTGACCGCTGCCTTTGAGAAACGGAAACTCGGTGCAACGGTCGAGAAAAAATATGCCTATCTCCAGACCAATGACAATTTCATCCTGGAATTGCTCGGAATCATGGAAGGCCAGCATTAATGGAAAAACGTCATGAAATACCAAAAGCTGCTATCAGAATTTGAGGGCCAGTTGGATGCCTTGGAAAGCGGGAACGGGGATATCCTTTTCAAAGCGGAAAAGGGTATCGTTCTCGTGGAGAAAAGTATCCGTAAACTCCAAAAACAGATTACAGGCAAGACCTTTGACACCCAAGCGGACGAAATCTACTTCTTCAAGCACGTCAAGCCCCAAATCTTTAGTAAGCTGATCTATTATGTCAAACTGTTCAATATCGAGAGCAAGCGGCCAAGGGGAAACGATGCGGCACAAATCAAGTACCTACAACTTCAGATCGACAAGTTCCAGACCTTTTTCAATGACAATCTGGAGTTTTATAATTATTACCGTCGTGGGGCAATGTCCCTGGATGAACAATATTTTGTCAGGGGGAACAGAGACCTTAGGCTACCCCTTGAATCCTTCCACTTTTTGATCGATGACCAGTTCTCCACCTGTCAGGATGGTACCGTGGCCACGATCATGGCCTATGACATGCTCATCGTGTACCTGAGAAAGGAGGTGGATGACCTACAAAACAATTTAGAACCCCAAAAGAACATGACCATGGAAAAACCTTCAAAACTCTTCTGGACCGGCAACAAGACCGATCTGATCGAACTTTTATATGCACTCCAATCCAGCAAATGCATCAATAGCGGTACCACGGACATCAAGGAGTTGGCTTCGCATTTTGAGCATTTTTACAATGTGGACCTCGGTAACTACTACCACACTTTTATTGATATCCGGTCCCGAAAGACCAGTAAGACCCGCTTTTTGGACAAGCTCATTGAAATGCTCAACCAACGGATGGATTCCCTGGATGAATAAGTTTTAGTTTTTCCCAAGTTGGTACCAACTTGGGAATTTGCATTTTGATGGGCCATAGGGGTATAATCTTGAGATTTATGAGCCCATTATTGGATGTACATTGTTTAAATTGAACCAAATACAATCAAATCCTATGCGCAGAAAAAAACACCCACCTTGGTACCAACTTGGGAAGTTTTTCCAAAAACCTTTTTGAGTTTTGTCCCTGAAAGTCAAATCTATCGAAGGGCC
Source organism: Flagellimonas baculiformis (assembly GCF_033441575.1). NCBI lineage: Bacteria > Pseudomonadati > Bacteroidota > Flavobacteriia > Flavobacteriales > Flavobacteriaceae > Flagellimonas > Flagellimonas baculiformis. Next base: position 70,378 of record NZ_JAUZVW010000015.1, on the reverse strand, counting down.
ATCAAATGAAATGATAGTAATGGGATGGTCCTTCCTTTAAAACTCAAAAAACTATGGGAGCAACCATCGTCACCTCAGAAGATCTCATGGAGTTCAAAGTGGAACTCTTGGAAGACATCAAAGCATTATTGAAGGACCAAAGTGGACAACCGGGCAAGAAATGGCTCAAATCCAATGAGGTCCGGGACCTGTTGGGCATTTCGCCGGGTACCCTTCAAAACCTTAGGGTCAACGGGACCCTGCCCTTTACAAAGATAGGAGGGGTGCTCTACTACGAATACCATGAGATCATGGAGGTATTGGAAAAGAACAAGGTCCATAACCGTATCTAGGGTGGAGGACATCAATTATATCAAACACCTGAACGGGGTGTTTGCCCAATTTGCCAAGGACAACCGCTTGAATCCGACACATATCAGCCTGTATATTGGACTCTTCCAATTGTGGAACCAAAACTATTTTGTGGCCGAGTTCTATATCAGTAGGGAAGAGGCCATGGCCTATGCCAAGATTGGGTCCAAATCGACCTATCACCGCTGTATCCGAGAGCTCAGCCATTGGAACTATATCCTGTATTCCCCGTCCCACAATCCCTACAAGGGCAGCCGGATCAAGATGTTCGATTTTGGGACAAGTACTGGACAAGTACTGGACCAGTACCGTACCAAAATCGGGACAAGCAATGGACAAGCTTTGGTACCTATAAACAAACTTATACAAACAACTAAAAACAATACAAACGGGAAGAAACAAAAGAAAATGAAAAAGAAAGTTTTCCAGAATGATGAAAACAATGCCGAACATCCCCCCACTGTCCCATATCGGGACAACTTGCGGACTGGCAAGGACAAGGACTACAACGAACCGCTATGAATTTTAAGGCCCCACATATCATCACCGAAGGTGCCATAAGTTTTGAGCTGGGCTCCTTGAAGGGCAGGGAGATCAAATACGATTTCGATAAGATCCTGGTCTACCTCGATGCCAAGGGAAAACTCCTGTTCGGCAAGAAGTTCAGGATCCATCGAGAGGACAGGGAGATGCTGTACAAGCTCAGTCTCTACTTTATCCGGGACAGGGAACGTTGCAAACAGTTGGGCATCGATGTGGATAAGGGCCTTCTCCTCTCAGGTCCGGTAGGCTGTGGGAAGACCAGCCTGATGAAACTGTTCAAGTTCATGGTGCCCCACCAAAGGCCTTATGAGGTCATTCCCTCCAGGAACATTGTCTTTGGCTTCAACCATTTGGGCTTTAAGATCATTGGGGACTACGGGAATTCCCAATCCTTTTGTTTTGATGATCTGGGTGTGGAACCCGATGGGGTCCATTTTGGAAAGGAGTGCAATGTCATGGGGGAGATCTTATTGTCCCGCTATGAGCTGTTCACTGACCATAAGATCAAGACCCACGCCACTACCAATCTCAATGCACAGGAACTGGAAGCAAGGTATGGGAACCGGGTAAGGTCAAGGATGCGGGAACTTTTCAACCTTGTAGGGTTTGATAAGGACTGTAAGGACAAAAGAAAATAAGGTTTTGTGGCTGGTGTAGCATGTAACCTTGAATTTGGGCGAATTGCAACACTTTTTGATGGGCCGATCAGCCACTTTTGACGTTTTTGGGCTGGAGGGATTGGAACCAGATGGCACTTATCAACAGGGAGTGTTCGCTTTTTCATTAAATCTGCATGGATTCCAGACCAATTGAACCTGTTTCAATGCAACTATAATGATATTCACAAATAACTGATTATCAATTATTTGTGATGTGTATTCCATTAATTTTCACATATCAATAATCGTCTAACCCTTAAACGTTTACGATATGCGAAAATCTTTCTTCATCACCTTAATGTTGCTTTTTACCTCCAGTGCCCTTTTGGCCCAGATCGGGGGTATTGAGGATTCGGTCAACGATATTTCAGACACCATTCGGGCCATATTTCCCATCATATTGGGGGTCATCTTTTTAGTGGGCTTCCTTTTTAATGCCGGACATTTCTTTGGAGAGAATGCTGACCTAAAAAGGGGCATTACCCGTGTCTTGGTCTTTGTGCTAATCGCCGGTGCTGTTGTGGGCATCTTTACCTATCTCATCGGAATCGTAGTCTGATGAAACAGTTCGAGGTCTATAGAAATATACGAAAGCGGGCCATGATCATGGGGCTGTCCATTTCACTGTTTGGCCTGATGATGGTGTCTATCATCGGTTCGCTTTTGATCATCATTTTTTCGTTTCATTTGGGTGTCATCGTGGGCCTGCTGCTTTTCAATGCCCTGCTCTATGGGGCATTGTTGCAGTGGGTGAAGAAACCTTTCCAATTGAAGGTGATGCAAACCTTTCCCAAGACCATAAGCCTAAAACAGTTGAACCCCTTTGACTATGTCTAAACTGAATTTCAATGCATTTCACCCAATCCTGGATATTCAAAACCATGTGATCTTTGGGAGCAACGGCAATGTGGTATTGTGTTATCAGGTGGAACTGCCGGAGATATACTCCCTTTCTGAAACGGATTTTGGGGATCTACATGGGATGTGGTACCAAGCCTTTAAATCCTTGCCCGTGGGTACGGTTATCCATAAGCAGGATATATATCAAAAGAAGGGTTATGTAGGTAGAAATCTTCCAAAGGATTCCTTTCTGGCCAAGGCCACCCATGATTATTTTGTGGGTAGGGAGCATTTGGACCATCAGAGTTATCTCTTCTTTGTACTTCCTCTTGATAAAGCCCTTAATGCCACCAAATATGTCAATCCCTTTCGAAAAGTAGAGAAAGGGTTGCACCGGAAACTGGATGTGCAGGTAGCGGAATTTGTGACCGCCGTCAACGATGCGGTATCCTATATCAACAACTCCAAAAGCGTGTCCATGGTACCCATGGAACCTGAAGCCATATTGGAGCATACCCATGCTTATTTCAATGGATACAATCTTGATTTTGATACGGATATCCAGTTTGGGAAAGGCCCCATAGAAATTGGTGACCATTATTTTGATGTGATGGCCATCAACAATGAAGAATGTTTTGGAGAAACCGTGCAAAGCAGTGTGCCCAACGGGAAATTCAGTTCGGACGGATTCAGTTTTCATAAAGGTTTTTTGGACGGTCTGGGACTGGAATTGGGGGAGAACCATATCATCAACCAAATCCTTTATCTGGACGATACCCATCAATGGCGTAAACTATTGGATAAAAAAATTGAGGAACTCTCCAAGAGCTCCAATTTTGGTTCCCAGAACAAAGTGGTTCGCAATAAGGTCCAACATATCTTGGACAGGATCAATGGGGATGATACCGCACGGATCGTTCGTGGCCATGTAAACATTGTTTTTTGGCATACGGAAGCTGGGGTGTTGAAGCGCATTGCTTCTGGCATTAAGGCCATATTAAAGGAACTGGATATACGACCCTATCATCCCCATGGGGAGGAGCGCAAACATTATTTTTTGAACTCCTATCCCAGTTATGCTTCCAACTTTTCCAATGAAGATCTTTTTGTGATGGACCTGAAGGCAGCCCTTTGTCTGTATATCAACAATACCAATTATCGCTCTGATGAAACAGGAATCGTTTTTAATGATAGACAGTACAATATTCCTGTGGTCAAGGATGTATGGGACGAGGGGAAAAGGCGTATCAAGGCCCGGAACTTTGCCATTTTTGCCCCGACAGGGGAAGGGAAATCCTTCTTGGCCAATAATATCCTACGTCAATACTTTGAGGCCGATGTACGACTGGTCATTATCGATTTAGGGGGTTCTTATGCCAAATTTGCCCAATTGTATCCCGATGATCACGTGGTCCTTCGCTATGAGCAAGGCAAGAACTTGGGTATTAATCCCTTTTATATCGCCGATCCGTCCGATTTGACCCCTGAACGATTGGAAGATCTGGCCCTCTTTCTTTTGGAGCTCTTGGCTGAAAACCAGGTGACCAAATCCAAGGAAGTGGCCTTGAAAAAAGTGTTGTTGCACTATTATGATGCTGTCAGGGCGGGGCATTCCTTGGCTTCCCTATATCAGTTTGTTGATAAGCACAAGGATACCTTGATCGAGGAGACCCGAGTTCATGAATCCGATTTCAATGTCTATGGATTTTTGCACATTCTTTCCGAATATGTGGATGGGGGACTGTACAGTTTTCTGTTCCATGTGGCAGAAGACCAGACCTATAAAATAGAGGACAAGCGCCTGATTGTCTTTGAACTGGACGAAGTGCGAGACAATAAGGAAATCCTGTCCGTAATGCTCAAATTGATCAAGTCCGCCATCCAACGCACCATTTGGAGGAACAGGTCGGAACGGGGCATTATTCTTTTCGATGAGTTTGCCAAGCAGCTTAAATTTCCCCATGTATTGGAGAGTGTGGAGTTCTATTACCAGGCCATCCGAAAGCAAAACGGGGCCATTGGTATCATCCTGCAATCCATCAACCAATTACCGGAAAATGCCACTTCGGCAAGTATCCTGGAGAATACGCAGGTCGTGTACAGTTTACGGAACGAGAAGGGCTATGATGAATTGGTTAGACGGTTGCACCTCTCCAACCATGATCTCAATCAATTGAAGTCCCTTAGAAACAACCTTACCGGGGTGCGCAAATACACCGAAATCTTTATCAAAATCGGGAAGGAAAGCAATGTCTTTCGCTTGGAGGTGCCCCCAGAGGTCTATGCCGCCTATCTCACCGATGGGGTGGAACATGGCCAGCTTATGGAGCTCTTTGAACAGTTTGGGAATATGGAACGGGCCATTACTGAATTTATAAATCAACAAAAGAAAATGATATGAGAGTAACAATAAAACAAACCCTTTGGAAGAATCCCAAGACTTTGATATTTGCACTGATCTTGGCCATTTCCTTGCCCGGCCGTGCTACGGCCCAGGGGATGCCGGTGTATGACAATACGAACTTTATCAGTATGACCAAGTCCTTGTTGGAATCGGCCAAACAGACCTCGGAATTATTGAAGACCGTGGAGTTTTTAAAGGAACAGAAGGACAATATTGTCAAGGTCAACAATACCATCAAACAATTGAAGGCAGTCCGGGAACTGGCCCGTAACAATGAGATTTTGTTTCGGACGGTGCAAAATGATCTAAGTGACATTTTGAACTCCCCCTATATCAAGGCAGGAGAGGTGGAACAGGTATCCAAAGCCTTTGAACAGATTATGGATACGGCCATTGATGACCTGGATTTTGTGAACCAGATCTTGTCCAGTGATTTTTTGAAGATGACCGATGCGGAGCGTACCGCCATTTTGATGGAAAAAAAGGTGCAGTCCCAGGAAATGGTGGCCGAGTTGGAGGTCAAGACCCGACGCTATCGAGAGATTATTTCCTTTCGGAGGATGCAGGATATCATCAATAACCGGGAAACGGAATACTGATGGCGGGATACTTTTTGGGCATAGGATTGGAATATGTGGATGCGGTCTTCCAGACCATCAAGGACAGTGATTTCTCCCAATACACGATAGTGGGGATGAAGACCCTGGCCGTGCTGTTCTTTCTGATCAATATTTTGAAGAAATACAATGAGGGAATAGCTTCTACCGATGGCCATACCTGGGGGTTGACCCCAACGGAACTGGCCAAGAATTTTTTGGTGGTGCTCTTGGTCATCTTTTCAACTGAGGTATTGGGAGTTTTTGATGGGATTTTGGTCGCCATTGAGACCCAATACCGGGACACGGCTCCGGCACTCCTCCCATTACAGTTGCAGGATGTGGACCTGGAACGGGATGTGGGTGCCTTGGAAGCCGCCAAAAAGGCCATGGCACTCTTGTATGAGGCCTTGGTCACTCCTTTGTACGGATTAAAGGTCTTGGCCTTTATCATCGGGGTCATTCTTTGGTTTATGGACCTGTTCATCTATCCTTTGTTCCTTGCAGAGCGATATTTCCTATTGGGGATCCTACAGGCCTTTTTTCCCTTGGTCATCAGCTTGGCCGTCTTTGAAAAGTTCAGGCCATTGGCCTATAATTATTTCAAGCTCTATGCAGCAGTATATATGCTGGTTCCCGCCTTCTTTTTGGTCAATGTCTTCGTCAACAACCTTTATACGGAGATCAGTACCAACTTCTGGGGGAACCTCTTTGGTTTTGATTTTGGGCGTGAATTCTTTGCCTCCATCATTGAACTCGGGACCATTGGCTTTATTGTCTTGCTCAAATTTAAATTGTACCGAAGGGCGACCAGTTTTACCCTTCGATTGTTCACCGGTTAAATTGAAGTCTATGAAAACACCTTTTAAAAGTATTGTTCATGTGCTGCGGCTCAACCGTTTTGTGGTTCTTGGCGTGGTTATCGCCTCGGGTTTGGTCTGTATGGTTGCTATGGTCCTAGTGGGCAGGATATACCGTGAATCGTTGAACGGGGCCTTCGTGGTCAATGGGGAAGGGGAGGTCATACCGCTTTCCTGGGCCGAACAACGAGATCATCTGGAAGTGGAGGCCCTGGCCCATTTGGAACAGTTTCATAGGTGGTTTTATGGGGTGGATGCCGGCAGTTATGAGAAGAACATGGAGAAGGCCCTTTGGTTGGGCAATGCCTCCGTTGGTGCTGTCTTTCAACAGAAAAAGGCAGACGGTTTCTATAACCGGTTGTTGCAATATTCCCTTGTGCAAGAGGTCATCCGAATCGATACAGAGCTGGATTGGGATGGGTCTTCCTTTGCGTTTAGGACCCAATTGCACATACGGATCAATCGGGGAACCGTCACCGATACCTATGAACTGGTGACCTCGGGACATTTGATCCAGGTGGAACGGAATTTTCCCCATAATCCTCATGGATTGTTGATCACTGATTTTTTTGAAAACTCACTTCGTAAACTAGAAACTCATGAAAACACAGAAGAATAAAATAGTTTTTGTGCTGGTACTGGCATGTATGGTACTCTTTATCACCATATATAGCATCGTCACTTTTGGTAAGCCAAAAAAGGAAAGCCTTGATGTAGGGAGGATCCCCATGCCGGATCTGGAGGACACTTCGGTGGAGTTTGAAACCAAACTGGAAGCCGTGGAAGCCATCAAGGTGGAAAAACAATCCACGGCACCACAAGTGTATCCCGACCACATGGTGGATGATAAAGGGTATTTCAATCCCGATTATATGGAATATGAAAAGCAGCGTATCATAGACAGTGTCTTTGATACCAATGCCTTTACTGCGAAAAAAGTTTCTGTGTCGGATGCAGGCGTAATGCCCAGGTTGGGGACTGTAAAGAAGGTAAAGGTAGACGATGAAAAGTTGACAATGGGTTCCCCAAGGACGGAAACGGAGCTAGGATTGGTACATCAACTGTTCTTTGCCTCCAATCCAAAAAGGAACCGTTCCGATGGAAATTTACCAACTACTGCTGTGGCCAAGGTGTATGTGGATGGGGACCAGACCCTTCGGGATGGACAACGATTGGACTTGCGACTCGCCCATGACTATGTTGTGGATGGGAAAAGGATGCCAGGAGGTACCCGCCTCTATGGCTTTGTAAAGATAAGGCCCAACCGGGTGATGGTGGAACTTACCCGATTGGGGACAACCCTTATGGATATGCAAGCCTATGATGCCCAGGATGGGCAGGAAGGGATTTATGTGAAGAACCATCTGCGGGGTGAAGTGGTGGATCGGTCTTTGGATGAGGGCCTTGGAGAGATCAATGTGCCGGGTGTGCCCCAGTTCAATGGGATCAAACGCATATTTCAGCGTGATCAACGTACCGTTAAAGTTCAGATTTCCGACCATTATCAATTTTTCTTAATACCTAGATCATGAGAACACTAAACGTCATCATTACAGTAATGCTAATGGCCTATGGGCACACCGTATCGGGCCAAAAGGTTTTGGACACCATCCAAGCCAATTCACAAATGAACGTGGCCCTCTTTTTTCCCAGTCCCATCAAACAGGCTATAACGGGAAACACTAAAGCGATCTTTACCTATAACCGGGAAGAAGCTCAATATTTTGGGCTATTGCAGGCCACAGCCAACACCATTACCAACCTTTTGGTGGTCACCATGGACGGACAAGCATATGAATTTAAGGTGGCCTATAGGGAAAACGTTGCCCAAACCCATTTTTTTGTGGACAAGGCGCATAGCATTGGTCCAGTACAGCCATTACCTGGTAAAAAAGGGGATTCCTTGGCTTCCCACACAGCTCGATTTCCTTTTTTAAGTGGATTGCTATCAAGTGATGGAAATGGTACCTTGGCATCGGTGCGAAGAAAGGGAATCCGATTGCGGTTGAAAAGGTTGGTCTACCGAAACGCTCAAGTATTTATGGTCGTAGAGGTGCGCAACCGATCAGGCATTGATTTTGAAGTAGGCACCCTTGAGGCTCTAAGGATAAATGGCAGCTTGAAACGGAGATCCTCGTATCAAGAAACCAGGTTGGAACCCCACTATATCTTTGAACGACCCAAAATTATTAAAACCGGGACTTCCCAACGATTTGTACTTGTGCTACCCAAATTTGTCCTATCCCATAAGGAGCATCTAAGACTGATTCTCTTGGAAAGCCGTGGAGGCAGAAGGTTGGAGCTCAACTATTGACCTATCGATAAAGAGAAGTGGAATCCCTTATAGGGTATATAATTTAACATGAAAACAAAATTTTGCCATAACAAAGGTTATAGTGTTGGCCAAGAAAGGAAATGAAATAGGAATGGTACACCTCAGGAAAAATGGAACTGGCTTCCAGCTGTATTAAAAGCATTGGCACATCAGCATATCATTGTCATCAAACCGCCCGATTCAAGTCATGGATAGTTTGTTAGTGAAGGAATGAAAGGGACATCAGTCGCAACAACCTGATCCATTGCTGGAAGTGTAGATGGCGACTTTAGAATTCCTAAAGATTTGAGATCTATTTTTATACCATAAATTTATGGTATGAAGATCCTTATTGCAGAAGACGAGACCGAACTCCAGAAATCCATTGCCACCTATTTGGAAAGGGATGGCAATGTCTGTGAAATGGCTTCAGACTACCACGAGGCCCTCTATAAGATTGACCTCTATGAATATGATCTGTTGGTCCTGGACATCAACCTGATCACCGGTAGTGGATTGGATATCCTAAAACTGTTGAAGCGCAACCGTTCGGAGACCCCGACCATCATCATCTCCGCCAACAATTCCTTGGACGATAAACTGGAAGGATTGGATCTGGGTGCCGATGACTATTTGACCAAACCCTTTCATTTGGCCGAACTCAATTCGAGGATAAAGGCGGTTTTGAGAAGGGGCAAGTTTGGGGGCAATGACCGTTTGGAGTTCCACGAGATTTCCATTGATACGCGCTCTAGGACCGCTTATGTCAATGAGCAAGCCCTTTCCTTGACCCGTAAGGAATTCGATCTCTTGCTTTTTTTTGTCACCAATAAGGGACGGGTGCTTTCCAAAGAGATCATCGCCGAACATTTATGGGGGGATCATAGCGATCTTGCGGATAATTTTGATTTTATTTATGTCCATATCAACAACCTGCGCAAAAAATTGACCGAAGCAGGGGCCAAGTATATCAAAACGGCCTACGGAAGTGGGTATAAGTTCGTGGAAGAGTGATCTATGGGGGATACCTTGAAAAAAATACGATTGATCAGAAAGACCTCCAAAACTTTTTTGGGGATCAGTGCCCTGTTGATGTTGGTCAGTACGGTGGCCCTTTATTTCTATCTGAGGAACCTGCTCCAGTCTGAAGTGGAGGAAGAGCTCCGTTCGACAGAGGCACGGATCGAAAGTTCCCTGATCGAAAATCCGGAGCCTTTTCAATTGTCCCCGGTGGTCGAGATCCAAAAGGTATCCCGGTTGGGCAATGAGGTGCTAAAGGATACCATCATCTATGATCCCTCACAAGATGAAATGGAAGAGTTCAGGGAACTGTCCACCTTCTCCGCCATCAATGGTGAAAATTATAGGATCACGGTCCGCGCACTTGTGGTGGAATCGGAGAATATCCTGATCGCCGTGGTCATTTCCTATTTGGTGATCATCCTTTTGGTATTCCTGTTCCTGTTTTATGTGAATCGTTCGAGGAACCAAAAACTGTGGACCCCTTTTTTCCACAACCTGGAGCAAATGAAACGGTTTTCGCTCAGCTCCGATGCTCCCATCGCCCTGATGGACAGTGGAATCCTGGAGTTCTCCGAATTGAATTCAGAGATCAAGATCTTGACCAATAAGGTCCGTTCGGATTATCGGAACCTGAAACAATATACGGAGGATGTATCCCATGAGATGCAGACCCCCTTGGCCATTATACAGGCAAAGATCGAGAACGTGATCAATATGGAGGAACCATTGGACGACCAGCAGTTCGAACAACTCACTTCCATCCAAAGGGATATACAGCGACTCTCCCAAATGACCAAGCGCTTGACCTTGTTGACCAAGATCGAGAACAACCAGTTCGCCAATATCGAGCAACTGGAAACCCAGATCCAAGGGGTGGTCATCAGTAGTATAATTGAAAGGGAGCAGGTAGTGAATATCCGGTTGGTATTTCCCGGCACCAACACCAATTCGGTTTCCGATATCCAACAAATGACCCTGCAATTGCCCAGTGGGGATATTGTACCCTTACAAAAAGTGGCGAAAATTGAAATAGGGAAGGGAGTGGCAGAGATCAATCGGGAAAACCAAAAATCCATAGGGGTCGTTACGGCTCGCTTGAACAACAGGGACCTTGGGTCTACCTTGACCGATATCCGAAACAATCTGTCCACGAAGATCAGCCTTCCCCCGGGGTATCATATTGAATATGGAGGGGAATACCAGCAACAACAACAGGCTTTTAAGGAATTGATGCTCATTTTGATTGCCGCGGTACTGTTGGTCTTTACCGTCATATTGTTTCTGTTCAGAAAGATCAAGATTGCTCTTGCCATCATATTCATTGCCATTTTAGGGGTTGCAGGTTGTCTGTTGAGTCTATTATTGACAGGAACACCTTTGAATGTAGGAAGTTACACAGGTATCATTATGATAGTTGGGATTATCGGGGAGAATGCCATTTTTACCTATCAACAGTACCAAGAATGTGATGTTTCGTTATCACACCCACAAAAGATCGAATATTCCATAGCGCAACGATTGCGGCCCAAATTAATGACAGCCACTGCCGCAATCATGGCCTTGATCCCCTTGGCCCTGGGTATCGGAGCAGGGGCCCAGTTGCACCAGCCCTTGGCGATTGCCGTCATCGGAGGGTTGGTCTTCGCATTGCCATTGTTATTGGTGGTACTTCCAATTATACTTAAATTGTTGAAGGAGTAAAAACAATTTAAAAGATGCCATTGATTGGAATTGCTTTGTCAGGAGGAGGTGCAAGGGGAGCTGCCCATATAGGGGTCCTTCAGGCCCTTAACGACCACGGGATATTTCCGGAAGATGTTTCCGGATCCAGTGCGGGAAGTATCATCGCGGCATTGTACTGGTTTGGATATACCCCGTTGGAGATTCTAGACCTGTCGCACAAAAAGGAGTTTTTGAAGATCTTTAAATTGGGAATCTTCAATAAGAGATTCACTTTACTGAAGTAACACAAATATGATTTATGTTTTTGTATTAATAGTTATTCTTCTATTTTTTGTTTATAACTATAGAAAGTCGCAACGGCGTAAACCTCGGCCTTTTCCTGGTCACTGGCATGAGCTGGCAATGGCTTATGTGGTTTACTACCGAAATCTTCCTGGAAACAAGCAAATGCTATTTCAACGCAGAATGATGGAATTTCTAAGTGAAGTCTACATTGAAGGTGTGCGATTGGAATTACAAGATCTTGATAAGGTTTTGATTGCGGCAAGTGCAATTATACCTGTTTTTGGATTTGAAGAGTGGCATTATACCAATTTAAGTGGAATCTTGTTATATCCCGATTACTTCAATGCGGACATGCAATTCAATGGTAAGGCAAAAACACGGAATATTGGTGGAATTGTTGGTAACGGACGTTTTGAAAAACAGATGATATTATCAAAAAAGGCATTATACCATGGTTTTGTGAACCAAAGTGATAAAAGCAATACCGGCATACACGAATTTGTACACCTTTTAGATAAGCTTGATGATTTTGCAGATGGTATTCCGGAAAGATTATTAGAGCATCAATATACCATACCTTGGATAAATTTGATCCATAAGGAAATGGAAGCGATAAACAGTGACCATTCTGATATTCGAAAATATGGTGGAACAAACGCTGTTGAATTTTTTGCAGTTGCTTCAGAGTATTTTTTTGAACGTCCAGATTTACTCAAAAAAAAACATCCAGAACTTTATAACATGTTGGTTGTGTGCTTTATGCAGAATCCTGAGGCCTGAATTCATAATTGAATTATATCATTTGCAATTGATCAATTTTAAAAGCTGATTCGTAGATGCCCCAATCTTTTTATGCTTACCTCCCAAACCAGGATCGTTTAATAGTATAATAACCTTAATTTTAAGCAGCAAGGGCAAATGTGATTAACAGTTAAGAGTGATTTCTCTAAATTTTGCGTGAATTTGGGTTCTGTTTGTGGTTATGAATCCTTTCAGGAGATAATAGGTCAGATTTGGTGTCGGGATCCAATATAATGTTCCGATCTATTGCTTTAGGGTCATTAAAATGTCCCAGAATGGTTTTGCCACAATACGCCGTGAGCTTAATTTTCTTCAATTATTAGATTAGAGATTACTTAGACCTTAAAAATCGTATTCCAATTTTAAACGAATTTTGGCCTTGTTTAATTTTTTTTAACCACGTTAAAATCTTTTCGTTTCTCATTTCGGAATCCTATGATTCAAAAAGATGGTCTCTTTTTGAAATCTATCTTTTATTTTTTTCTTCTTTTACCCGACATTTCTAGTATTTTGATTTGAAAGACGACTGGAATGCCATTAGCAGATGATTTACTGGAAAATTCATTGATGAACCCTACCTCTCTGTTTTCTTTTCTACGGATAATGTCCTTCACGCCTTCGGTGAATAGATGTAATTTTTGTTTGGCACTACTGCCTCGAATTTCTTCGAATGTACCTTGTAACATGACCGATTCCCAATTGGATATGGATTGCACTTGTTCGACTTGAACGGCAACCGATTTGTTGGCTCGCATCGCATCGATTTTATGGCCTTCCGAGGTATAGCTAATGATCGTATTGTCCGTAGGGTCAAAATAATAGGTAAAGGGAATCACATGGGGCTTCCCTTGCCATAGATAGGCCAAGTGGCCGAGGTAATTGTTCCTGAGTATGCGTTCGATCGCGTTTGGTGTTAAATCTGTCATTATTAATGTATTTCAATATTACTAATCGTTTTATATGTATGGTGCCTAGCGCAGTTACAGTTTGCATTCCGCCACTGATTGTATATTTCCTTATTTTAGGTTCTTGTGCCGTATGGTTTGCTGCTCGGGTCGTAAAGACAGATAAACGAGCCCAACCATTTAACCACTTGCCAACATATTATAACCTATAATTTTTCAAAAACCTTAAATGCGGAAGAAAGGTCAGAAAAAGCATAATCGTTCGTACCATTTGGTAAAAAATCCAATTACCCAACTTATTGAATATACCGGCTCTTTGTCTTAGACTCCCCTTTGTAATTTCGCTACACTCGCTTATAACTATTTCAAAGTCAGCCCGAAGGTTTTCGGCAAATTCTACTGAGTGAACCTCTACGTTCATTTCAATGCTGCCATAGCAACTAAGACTGTTCAAGTTAAATGAGCCTATGGTAGACCATTTGTTATCAACCACCGCAGCTTTACCGTGTACTACGGATCTGTTCCATTCAAAAATTCTCATATGATGGTCCAAAAAGGAGGAGTACAAATGTTCGGTTGCCCGCCGCACCAACGGCACATCGCTAATACCCGCTAAGATCACCGTTGTTCTTATTCCTCTTCTACAGGCCTTTTTCAAAGCCTTTGCCAATCTGCTTCCAGGCAAAAAATACGAGCCCACGATTACTATTTCCTTTTCGGCATGAATGAAGGCGTTCGTGTAGGCATCACAGACTTCTGTTTTTCGCTGCAGCCAGTCGTTTTGTAAAATTCCCACCAGTGCGCTACCGGCCGAATGTAACACTGGCGGTATTTTTTTTGAACTCCCCTTTTTGAAAAAGTAATCGCTACATAATATTTGTAGATTTTCAGCTGCCGGGCAGTTCAACTGAACGGCATAGTCCAACCAAGGTTCCGAACCTGTCGTTCCGTGGTATTTATCGGCAATATTGATTCCGCCTATCAATGCCATTTTTTCATCGGCGACCACAATTTTATGGTGCATCCGCCTACCGATATAAAAATTGTTCAGAGAGAATAAAGGCGAAAAAAAACGAAGTAAAATACCATGCTGCACCAAATCTTGGGCAAAACTATTGGGTAATGCAGCGCTACCATAGGCATCCAATAAGACATATACCTTTACCTTTCGTTGAGCGGCTTTCTTCAAACAGGAGGCTATACGGTTTCCCGTATCATCGTTTTCAAAAATGTAGGTCTGTATATGGATTTCTTTTTCTGCCTTATCGATTAGCTTTTCCAGCCTTAAAAAATAGTCTTCTCCCGAACGAACCAATTCAACATATTTCGAATTGTCAGCAGCATTTTGAAGTGCTGTTTTACTACATTTTCTATGATCCATCCCTATAGTTTTTTATGCTGGTCAGCCAATAAGGGCGCGTCAATCCCTTTATTTGGTCGCTTCAAAAAGTAAACCAGTCCCATAGCACCAAAAATGGTTGCACCGGCAATAATAAAAGGGTAATAAAACCCACCAGCTATCAGCCAAGTCCCCAATACCGGGCCCAAAATCTGTCCGATGCTGTTCGTGGAACTTTGAATGGATATATTCCTTCCCGTATTATCCCGGGAAATCAAAGAAACTGCCGAAAGCAGGTTTGGTGTCACCATGGCTCCCCCAGCTGCGAAAATTATTATGGTACCGTAAATGTATAGTTCACCGCTCACAAAGGGGAAGACAATTAACGAAACACCGGATATTAATAACCCTAATGTTATTTGCTGTTTTGAGGTCAGCATTTTTTCGCCATAGGTCGCGAACACAGGCTGCAAAATGGCCATTACAGAACCACAGAGCATAAAACCGATACCCACCTGATTGGTTGTAAATGCCAACTCATCCTTCCCATAAATTGAAAACACGGTCTCAAACAGGGTAACCACAAACTGTATCGCAAAGGATAGGAGCAACAAAATGATAAAAT
Organism: Flagellimonas baculiformis; assembly: GCF_033441575.1. Taxonomy (NCBI): domain Bacteria; kingdom Pseudomonadati; phylum Bacteroidota; class Flavobacteriia; order Flavobacteriales; family Flavobacteriaceae; genus Flagellimonas; species Flagellimonas baculiformis. The sequence goes on along the minus strand of NZ_JAUZVW010000015.1, from coordinate 55,150 downwards.
AGTTACTCAGGGAAAAACTGAATTTGACCGCCTCAGAAACAATACGTTTTTTTATTTCGGTATTCTTCAGCCATTTTATGATTATCAGTAATACCACAAAGCCCAAAAGAGCGGCCAAAATAAAGGGAACCGAAAAACGGTCTAAGTGGAACACCCCAAAAGAGTATGTATAATGTAGGTTCGTTTGCGACAGAAATCCCCCCAGAACAGGGCCAAATATCACCCCGGAACTGATAGCGACCCCAGACCAGGCCATTATTTTGGTCCTTCGCTTTTCAGAGGTAATATCACTTAAATAGGCATTACTGACCGGAATGACCGCTGACGTAAAGATGCCCCCTATGATACGGCCTATATATAGCATCGACAGAGAAGTGGCAAGACCGGTTAGCAAGTTCATCACGACAAAACCTACAAGCCCCAATAGTATTATAGGTTTACGGCCGTGTTTATCGGAAAGCTTGCCCCAGACGATAACGAACAAGAGCTGGAACAACGGATAAATACTGGTCAACATTCCGATATGGAAGTTGATAAGGTCCGTATCCAGATTGTCTTTTAAAGCCAGCCTTTCGGTATAATATGGGAGGGTAGGCAATAAAATGCCGTAGCCCAACATCACTACGAACAAACTCAATAAAACTAGGAATATTCTACCGAGTTTTTCTTTCCTGTTCATCAGTTGCTTCCGATTTTTCTTTTTAACAATTGAGCGTTTATGGCAACAATGATGGTACTCAAGCTCATAAATACGGCACCTACTGCTGGCCCCAACACAAATCCTGAAGAATATAAAACCCCAGCGGCCAACGGTATGGCCACAACGTTGTAGCCTGTTGCCCACACCAAATTCTGGATCATTTTGTTATAGGTGGCTTTACCGAACAATATCAGATTGGCGATATCTTTTGGGTTACTGTTTACCAAAATGATATCGGCGGTTTCCGCGGCAACATCGGTACCGGAACCAACAGCAATTCCTACATCAGCTTTTGCCAATGCAGGTGCGTCATTGACCCCATCTCCCGTCATGGCCACAAACTCTCCTTTGCTTTCCAGCTCTTTTACGATTTCCACTTTTTGATGGGGTAGCACCTCGGCATAATACCCATCCAAACCAAGTTTGTCACTCACAGCCTTTGCGGTTTTTTCATTATCGCCCGTAGCCATTAAGACTTTGATGTTATTCTTTTTGAATACTTTGATGGCATCGGCAGATTCTGGCCGTATTTCATCGGCCAGTGCAATATATCCTGCTAATTTTCCATCTATCAGAACAAAAACTACGGTCTCTGCGGCATCACTATAGGCATCTTCGGTAATTTGGATTTTTTCATCCCGAAGATATCCCGGACTTACTACCTTGACCTTCTTACCCTCTACGATTGCCTCTACACCCTTGCCCGTTATGGCGTTGAAGTTTTTGGGCTTTGGAATCTCGATGTCCTTTTCTTTGACCTTTTTGATGATCCCCACGGCGATGGGGTGTTCGGAGCTTAGTTCCAGAGCACTGGATAACCTCAGAATTTCATCTCTGGTGTACAATTCGTTCACTGATTCAATTCGGGTCACCCCAAAATCACCTTTGGTCAATGTTCCTGTTTTATCAAACAATAAAGCCGATATTTTTCGGGATTCTTCAAAGGCCGTTCTGTTCCGGATCAATAAACCATTTTGGGCAGATACCGCTGTAGATATAGCGACAACCAACGGAATGGCAAGACCGAGCGCGTGTGGACAGGCAATGACCATGACCGTTACCATTCTTTCCAATGCAAAAACAAATGGGAAACCTAAAATCAGCCAAACCGCGAGTGTCCCAAAGCCAATGGCCAATGCAATATAGGTCAGCCATTTGGCCGCCCGATCTGAAAGGTTCTGCATCTTCGATTTCGTGCGCTGTGCCTCATCGACCATCTTGATCACCTTGTTCAGGTAACTGTCCTTTCCAGTATGCTCTACCTTTACCCTTAAGGTACTATTGCCATTTATGGAACCTCCGATGACCTTATCCTGTACTTCTTTTTTTACCGGTTTTGACTCGCCTGTCAGCATCGACTCGTTCAGGTAGCTAGATCCTTCGGTGATGATGCCATCCGCGGGTACTTTCTCGCCGGGTTTAACCAATATGATGTCATCTTTTAATAAATCCTCTAGTTTTACATCTTGAATTTTATCACCCACAACTTTATGGGCCTCAGCGGGCAGCATACTGACCAAAAGTTGGAGTGCCTTGGATGCGCCCAGCACCGATTTCATTTCCAACCAATGTCCCAACAGCATGATGACAATCAAGGTGCTCAGTTCCCAGAAAAAGTCCTCCCCAGGGAGTCCGAAAACTGTAGCGGCACTATAGAAATAGGCCACACTTATAGCCATTGAGATTAGGGCCATCATGCCCGGACCCTTGGATTTTATTTCATTATAAAATCCCTTTAAAAATGGCCAGCCGCCCCAGAAATAGACAAATGTTGATAGTGCAAATAGGATATACGGATTTCCGGGGAGCAATAGGTCATACCCAAAAAACTCCTGTATCATTGGCGATAAGAACAATATTGGGATGGTAACGATTAAAGATATCCAAAACCGTTTTCTAAAATCCTTGACCATCATTTTATGGTGGTCGTGCCCCATTTGTCCGTGAGCGGGGTTATGGCCCGAATGGTCTCCACTTCCGTGATCCATTTTAGAATGGTCTTCTCTTTGGTGTTGCTTTTTGGAGGAGTCCATCTTAGCATGGTCATGGTTACTGTGATCCATTTTTGAGTGATCCATCTTAGAATGGTCCATTTTTTTGTCCTTGTGCTCTTTGTGATTGTCCATAGTGTTCTATTTTTAGGTATTTGGATATGTTAAATTATGTTTTTTAAGGTGTTCCAATACTATTTTGGCAACGCAATAGTTGCGGTACCAACGTTTGTCGGCTGCAATAATGTGCCATTGAGGGTCGTTGCAGTTGTTCATTAACATATTATAAGCCTCTCTGTAAACTTCCCATTGGCTGGCCGCTTTTTCGTCTTCGGCACTATATTTCCAGCGTTTATAAGGTTTGGTCTGTCTTTCTTTGATACGTTCTTTCTGTTCTTCTTTGGAGATATGAAGAAAAAATTTGAGTACATGAATGTTATTTTGCCTAAGATGCTGTTCCATATATTTTAATAGCTTGCAACGGTGTTCAAGTATTTCTTCTTCGAGGGAATTGGTAACCTTGGGTACCAGGATATCTTCATAATACGAGCGGTTAAAAACTTGTATCATGCCCTTTTGGGGAAAGTGCGGATAGACCCTCCACAGAAAGTCGTGCCTGAGCTCCTCTTCGGTCGGCTTTTTGAATGATTTTACATGAACACCCTGTGGATTCATGCCCTTAAGCGCATTACGAATCGTACCGTCTTTTCCAGAAGTATCCATTCCCTGCAAAATAATCAACAAGCCAAAGCGCCCATCGGCATAAAATTTGTTCTGAAGCTCAAAAAGTTCTTCCCGTATCCCTAACAATCTTTTTTTGGATTGTTTTTTTGAGCTACCTGCGGGAGGAAGGGTTGAAATTGTATTTAAGTCTATCATAGGTTACAGTTTTATCGTAATTTTCTTCGCATTGCTTCCGAGATATTTTCAGCATAGACCCCATAGGCATCTACCAAAAGCCCCTTTATACCATCTTTTGATGAAATGGCATAAAGAACACTGTTATCGTCTGTACTGCTCATACCTTCAAAACGATGGGTTTCATCCACATCAAAATCTTCGGGCTGAATTTCCATTTTCAGTGAGGCACATTGCAAGCATTCTGGTTTCAAGTTGAAATCATAGGTATATCCCCTGATCTGTAAATCATTAATTGCTTCTGATAGGGTGTCATAGTTTCTCATAATTTATGGTTTGTATGTCATCGTAAAATAGCTGCCGTCTTTCTCGGTAAATTTCTGGAATGATAACAAGTTCTCATTTGTAAGTTTTTCACTTGCAACATAGTCCAATTGTTTAATTCGTATACCAATGGCGTAGGCTTTAATATTGATTTTGGATTTGATTGTTTTCCCATTACCATTGGATTCCAACACCCGGTCATAAATTTTTATTTTGCTGTTAGAACCAAAGAAATTCAACAATCCGGAGTCGAAACTCATTTCGAGTTCGACACTATCCAAGTTCGACAGATCATAGAGTTCCTTGAAATTTTCAGAGGTCGTACTGATTTCGGTTTCCTTGGATTTTGGGTTCGAAAACGGAAAGGCCATTACCATTATACTGGCTTCATCGGGCTTGCAGCGATACGTCATGGTGTATTTGTCAGTAGATTTTTTGTCCTTGTCAAACAGTTCGGCAACCACTTCAACCTCATAATATCCATCGACTTCTTTTAGCTTTCCCGCCTTAAAGGTCTGCTTGTTCAGAAAGTCTCCATTTTTATTAAAACTTTCCCGTTCCACCCATCTATCGGACAATTGTCCGATCAACATTTTATTCTGTGCATATGCAGAAACGACCATAAAAATGAATACTGTAAAGTGCAATCCTATTTTCATTGATGGTGCATCAGTTCGTTTACTTCCTTGGCTATGGTATCGCTTAAATCAATTTTATTTGACTGATGTGGAATTGTATTGCAGGTAATGATATCCTTGACATGGGCATCCCAGAGATCTTGATAGGCATTCCCTGAAAATACGGCATGAATGCCAATGCATATTGCAGGTTTCATTCCCGTACTCTTCAAATGCTCCGTAGTATCTATCATGGTACGGGCCGTAGAGATGATATCGTCCACCAAAACAGGGGTCGCGTCCTTAAATTTGTCAACTTCAGGCACGGAGACTTCAACATCACGGTCACCATGGCGAGTCTTTTGTAAGACCGTGAAAGGTGCTCCCGCTTTTTTTGCCACATCTGCAACCCACTGCTCGCTTTCCGAATCGGGCCCGATCAGTACCGGATTATGGATATTTTCCTTGATGTATTTTGAGATTTCGTCAGCGGCATGGATGACTCTGTTCGGAATTCTATATACTTCGCCCAACGAATGTATCCGATGCAAATGGGGATCAATGGTGGTGATGCTATCTGCGAAACCCGAAATCAATTTCCCAAAAAAACCAGAAGTTACACCTTCACCTTCATTAAAAATCTTGTCTTGCCGCATATAGGCAAGATAGGGTGCTACCAAACAGGTACACATCGCACCAAGTGATTTTGCTGTTTGGCTTAAAAAATAGAGCGGTAATAGTTTTTCATCTGGTTCGTGTAAGGTACAGACCAAAACTACACATTTATCTTTTACATCGGAAAGTATGCGTGTATAGGATTCACCGTCCGGAAATTTTCTTATGTTGCATTCCCCGATTTCCGCTTTCATTTTTTTAGCCAACAACTCGGTGAGTTCCTGATTTCCGGGAAGACTGAATAATATAGTTTTCATTTTGTTTTTTATTTAATGGTTATGATATCGTTATGGCGATTTTTGTATTCTAAAGCATAGTTTAGCTCACCTTGTGATTCTGCAAAAAGCGTGTATAGTAAGCCGTCTTTTTCAACTTTATCATTTAAATGGACATTCAATGAAATTCCCGCAGATTTAGATTGGGGTGCACCTGAAAGTTTTGCGAGCTTCGCTATCTTTCTATTGTCAATACGCTTCAAAATCCCCGAAGTCTCCGCTCTGATTTCTGTTTTAAAAGGTGCCAAAACAGGTTGTGTAAAACGCCCCTGGGCTTTACAAATGGCAAGAAATTTTTCGTAGGCCTTACCAGATATAAGTACCTCTTTGGCGGTTTCCATTCCTTTTTCTTTTTCGACCTTTCCTGAAAGTTCTAACAGTTCTCCAGCCAACAGCACAACACGTTCCTTTAAGTCTTTGGGTGCATCTTCTTCATTTTTTAGCACATTCAATATGTCGATAGCTTCCAATGTTGGGCCGATGCCATAGCCTACAGGTTGAGAGCCATCTGTTATGATTGCTTTTACCTTCAGGCCGACAGCCTTACCGACATTTTCCAAATGATTTTTCAGCTTTTCAGCCATTTCCATACTACGAACTTTGGCAGTTTCACCTACAGGGATATCGATAACAACGTGAGTAGAACCAGCTGCAGCTTTTTTTGATAGTACGGAAGCTATTAGCTGCCCTTCACTGTCAATATCCAATGCTTTTTCAATTTTAATGAGCACATCATCTGCGGGACTTAGTTGGGCAGTACCGCCCCAAACAAAACAACCACCTTCTTGATTTACTACGTTCTCTATCTCGTCAGCAGAAAGCGCAACGTTGGTGAGAACTTCCATTGTGTCCGCCGTACCTGCTGGTGATGTAATGGCTCGGGACGATGTTTTGGGCATTGTAAGCCCGTAAGCGGCAACTATAGCCACTACCAAGGGGGTGGTTCGGTTTCCAGGCAATCCACCAATACAATGTTTATCCACAACTATTTCTTTGTTCCAGTTTAGTTGCTTTCCTGAAGCAATCATCGCTTTTGTTAGGTCGGATATTTCATCAATATCCATTCGGTCTCCTGCACAGGCTGTGATAAATGCTGAAAGATGGATATTTGAATAATCTCCCTCCACGATGTCTTTTATGATCTGATTATAGGCATCGTAATTGAGCTTTTGATTATAAATTTTTGCCCTTACGTGACTCAACGATTCAATAGGTTCCAAATGGGAAACATACAGCATATCATTTGGGGAAACATTCAGTTTTTTTGCAGCAGCGTCTGATAGACCTATCTCATTGGGCAACAGAATATCTGAATTTATGACGTTGAGGCTTGCCACTATTGAACGGGTTACTTTAGCAACCCTTATCCTTGTGAGTGCCTCAAACCCTTCCGAAATACACACGAGGCAATCATCACGCATATATACCACATTTTCGTTTTGGGTATAGATACCAAGATGTTTATATTTTAAAATATTTGAATGTTGTTCCATGGCCTATACTATTTCTTCAATGCTGTATAATTGCGGTATTTCTGCTTTCCAGCTATAAGTTCTCTCAATGTCGTTTTTCAATGCCTTTGCACCTTCATTTTCACCGTGTACAATAAAAATCCGTTCAGGCGTGTTCTGTATCTTACTCATCCAACCCAAAAGTTCTTTATGGTCTGCATGCGCTGAAAGCCCTTCAATTTCAACAACTTCCATGTTAAAAGGAACCCATTTTCCATAAACTTTGAGTTCCTTGTCACCTTCCAGTAACTTCCTGCCACGTGTACCTTCGGCCTGATAACCTACAAATAGAAGGGTATTATTGGAGTTTTGAGCTTGGGTTTCAAGATAGTTAAGCATTCTTCCTCCAGTAAGCATTCCGCTTCCGGCAATGACAATTTTTGGTTTATTATCAGTCCGCAATTCCATAGTTTCACGATAACTGCTTACAACGGTAAAGTGCGAGCACATTTCATCACATTCATTGTCTTCTAATCTGTGCCAATCCCTTGTGCGGTGGAATAGTTCTAGTACATTAGTCCCCATAGGGCTGTCCATTATCATTTGCACTTTTGGTATTTTATTTTCCTTGAGCAATCTCCAAAAAATAAGCATCATAAGTTGGGCACGTTCTACCGAAAAGCTTGGGACAAATAGACTGCCACCTCTATCAAGGGTGTCATTGACCAGTTTTTCAATCTGTGGAATGGCTTCTTCTTCCTCTGGATGAAATCTTCCGCCATAAGTGGATTCAATAAACAGTACATCGGCCTTTTTCGGGTTTAATGGTGGGTATAACAGTAAATCATGGGTTCTACCTATATCTCCTGAAAAGACATAGCGTTTTCCATGTACATCCAAATCGATATAAGTTGCTCCCAAAATATGTCCATTGTATTGGAAACGGGCTTTTACGCCATCAAACAATGGAATCCATTGTGATTGCGGAACGCCCTTAAAATGTGGAACGGTTTTTTCAACATCCTTTAAATCGTATAGTGGCTCTGCTGGGCTGTGCTTGGAATAACCTTCTTTATTGGCACGTTCGGCTTCCTGTTCCTGTATTTTAGCACTATCGTTCAGAATGATTTTGGCAATATCCAAGGTTGGATTTGTACCGTAAATAAAACCATTAAATCCTTGTTTGACCAATCTTGGTAGATAGCCTGTGTGGTCCATATGGCCGTGTGTGAGCAAAACCACATCAATCTCTGAAACGTTCACAGGGAGATATTCCCAGTTTTTGAGACGTAACTCTTTTAAGCCTTGAAACAATCCACAGTCAATCAGTATTTTTTTGTTTCCAGTATCCACTAAATATTTGGAACCGGTTACTGTACCAACCGCTCCCAAAAAATGGATGTTTATTTTATTATTTTTCATTTTTATAATATTTTTTTAGTGGCCACCACAGCAAGAAGGTGTGTTACTTTTGTCTTGAGTCGATTTGTACAACTCTACTATTTCATTATAAAGATTTCGCGAATCCTCTTTGATAAAAAGGGCTAACTTTTTAATGGATGAAGGTTCAAAGTTTACCATTTCCAATAGTATTTCCAAGGCTTCTTCAAGCAGTTTTGGGTCATCTTCCAATGCTTCGTAAAATGGTTCTAAATCAATACTCTTTTGTTTCTTTAATTCTTCTGTTTTCATGATAGTTATTTTTAAGATTTTATTTTTTTAATGGTTTTTGCACAGTGCTTCGGAATCCTCCAAAATCTTTTTGTGCCTTGTTTTATCTATTCCGATTTCATTTAGCAAAGTAGGTGTTTCGTGAAGCTCTTTGCAGAGCACAATGCCTTTATCCAATAATTTGGATTTCTCGGCCTTCGTCAAGGTTGTTAAAGAGGTTAAGGGATGTAGGCCGGATTTGTCTATGCGTTCTTTCAGACCGTTTCCTTCCGGATAATCCCAACTTGTAAGCATCAGCCCAACACAGGTGCCATATTGTATAGCATCAGTTGTAAAACGGGTGTTGGTGTACACTCCACCCTGATGAAACTTTGTTTTGTGGCCTTGCTGTTTTTCCCATTGTTTTTCGACATCCAAAAATCTTGAATGTATATATAGTGGAATCTTGACATTGCAAAACCTGCCTTGGTCGCTATGGTATTTGCATTCAATCATATAATGTTTCTTATCCTTTTGGGCAATGACATCTACTTCATGGGTCACACAGCTTCCCTGTATGATGCTACTGACTTGTGTCTGAAATCCTTCGTGTTCCAGCAATTTGCCGACAAACTTTTCAAAGGGGTAGCCTGAAGGCCCCAGTTCCATCAGCGCTTTTTTGAGTTTGTATTTTGATGCGCTTACCCGAGATTTCCTTTTCAACATCTTAAAGGCCATTTGATATATCTTCTTGGTGGTCATTCCGTCGAAAACGATGTCCTCAATATTTTTGACAATCTCATTAATTGTTATTTCATTCGCACCGGCCCGTTCCAATGACCGCCTTACTTTTTCCATTTGAAAAGGTGCCTTCTCGCCGCTTGCTTTTATAATTGTTATCTTATCCATTAATGTGTATTTTTTTAATATTGGCCAAAGCAAAGACGACCAAGAAAAAGCTTAGGAATATTTCGAGCATGACAACAAATCTGGCTACGTCTGAAGTAGGAACAATATCGCCGTAGCCCACCGTTGAAAATGTGATCACACTGAAATAAAAAAAGTGATACAAATTGTAGAGATACGAGTTCGAATAATCAGGAACGCCTTCAAATGTGGTATGGTTAAATTGGAAAAGACAAGCATAGTCGGTCGCATAGGAGAAAATGCTAATGATGATAATCAATCCAAAAACCCAAAGCAATCTCTCCAATGAATGACAGATCTTGATCAATTTTGACAAGCGTTTCAGGGTAGTTGTTGTTATCACAATGGTCTTTCCAAGTGCTGCCGCAACGATAATTATGTGGAATGGAAAAGAGGGGTGGTCTATCATCGACATCAAAACGACATACAGGATGCCTATTCCCAAAATGGTAACCAGGGGCAATACCGTTCTGTCCAACAATAATTTGTAGAAGGCTATTTCTCGTATTTGACCTAAGCTATCGGACATAGTGTTATACTTTTCAAATTTTGATAGTCATTACCGGCAGTGATGAATGGTTTGCAACCCCTTCAGCTATACTTTTTGAGAACAAACTCAAAAAACCTGTATTGCCATGTGTGCGCATGGCGATCAGGTCAGCTTTGTTTTGCTTCAAATAAGTGTTGATGCCCGTCTCCACCGTCATTTCGTTATAGACGTTCATAGAGAAATTCTTGAGTTTGGGAAAACCCTCCAAAAACTTTCGAATAGGGTCTAGGCCGAGGGCAATACTGTTACGGTCCGATTCTGTATTGATGCGCAAAAGGTGAATTTTTGCATTGCATTTTACTGCGATGGATAGTACCTCTTTAAAGGCATTGCCCACATCCTCCACAAAATCTGAAACGAAGACGATATCCTTGAAAGGAAACCTTACATCATCTTCTTTTACCACAATGACCGGAACATCAGATCTTCTTACCAAACGTTCGACGTTGCTTCCCAAAAGTTCCCGTACAATGCCCTTGGTGCCACTACTGCCCGCAATAATGAAATCATGGTCATAATGGCCAGAATGTTTCAGTATGTTTTCCTGGTCCACCTGAAATTGCAAAAAGGTCTGACATTTCAGGTTTTCTTGTTCGGCCTTTTTTTCCAATGCACGTAATGAGGCTTTTGCTGCCCCAATTTTTTTGAGGGTCTCCGGATATCGCTTTTCTTTTTGCTTATCCAATTTTACCCAATCCACCGGTGTTTTCAGCAAATGGAAAAAATGGATTTCTGCCTCGAAGAGCTTGGCCATCTTGATTCCAAACTCCGCCGCCTTATTGCAGTTCTCTGAAAAGTCTGTGGGTACCAATATGTTTTTCATCTTAACTATGATTTTATGGGTTGTTTCACTTCGTTTTTATTTCATTTCCTGAAACGGTTCCATTTTCGAAACAATCAATGTTATAAATGGTGGTTTCAGCAATGTTGGTCAAAGCCGTATTGGTCAAAAAAGCCTGGTGACTGGTAATCAAGACATTGGGAAAGGTCATTAATCGGGCAATTACATCATCTTGTAAAATCTCGTCGGAGTGGTCTTCAAAGAACAGCCCTTCTTCCTCTTCATACACATCAATACCGAAATAGCCGATTTTCCTTGATTTCAGTCCCTCTATGACCGCTTTGGTATCGACCAGCGCGCCCCTGCTTGTATTGATAAGCATTACCCCTTTTTTCATGCGTTCGATTTGTTCGGCACTGATGATATGCCTCGTTTCGGGGGTTAAGGGAACGTGGAGGCTTATGATGTCCGATTCGCTGCAGAGTGTTTGGCAGTCAGTGAATCGTACACCATACATTTCTTTCAATTCCTTATCCTCCTCTAGGTCGTATGCCAGTATCTTACAGCCAAAACCATATAGTATTTTGACCAGGACCGCACCAATTTTTCCCGTGCCCAATACCCCGACCGTTTTGCCGTTCAGGTCGAACCCTGTGAGTCCGTTCAGCGAGAAATTCATATCCCTGACCCTATTGTGGGCCCTAACCAGTTTTCTGTTCAATGCAAGTATCAACGCTATGGTGTGTTCGGCAATGGCATAGGGGGAATAGGCAGGAACCCTAGCTACTTTTATGTCCAATTCGGTAACTGCTGCCAAATCAACATGATTAAAACCAGCCGAACGCAATGCGATATTTTCTACGCCAATGACTTTTAGTTTTTTTAGTACATTCTTTGAGGCATCATCACCTGTAAATAAGCTAACTGTTTTAGAACCTTTAGCTAGAACAGCCGTTTCTTCTGTCAATCGAACATCAAGTAGTATTAATTGATGTTTATTATTATTTGCTTGAATTAGATAATGTTCTTCAAACTTGTGTGTGCTATATACTGTTGTGTTCATTTTGGTTTCTGCTATTAAAATCTCAATTTATCCAAGAATTAAGTACAATATAAAGGATGCCAAGAAGGACGACCGCCCCAAAGGCATAGCCCACTAGTCGCCCTGTTTTTTGAGAGCCTTTGAAAAAGGCAATGCCCAATTTCACGGTCATATTGCTCAGGGTCGCTGCAATGATGACATTCGATGCCAAAATCAGCTTTTCATTCTGCAAGGCAAATTTTGCCATACTGATGGTTATGGCATCGGTATCGGCCAAACCTGCTATCAATGCCGAATAATAAAGACCACTTTCGCCAAAAAATTTGTTTCCATAAAAAACCGAGAACAGGATGGCCACATAGATGCCGCCAAAACCGATCGCATTCCAGATGTTAAGTGGATTTCCCAAATTGATGTCGGTGTTCGGCTGATCGTCATCCTTCCGTATCAAAAGCAGGGAAGCTACGAGACAGACCACCGTAAGCAGGGCAAAGGGAATTGTAAGATAGCTCAGGATAGCAATATTGAAAATATAGGCAAGAGCCGCAAGTCTAGGGAACATAATCGCCGATGCTATAATGATACCCGCTGCGTATTTTTTTGAAAGCTCGGGAGACTCCTTACTTCTGGAGGCATAGATCCAAGCTACCGCCGTACTCGATATTAAACCGCCCAGAATAGCCGTCAACAAGATTCCCTTTTTTGATCCAACATATTTGACCAAAAAGTAGCCGATAAAGTTCAAAAAGGAAACAATGACTATAATAGCCCCTATCTCAAAAGGGTTCAGAAGGCCCTCTGGCCCATAATCCTTATCGGGCAGAAACGGTAATATCAAAAGTGCAATGATTGAGAATTTGATAAAGGCAAACAGTTCTTCGGATGTGATATTCTTTATGAACGAGCGGAAGGTGGTCTTTAGGGATAACAACGTAACCACAATTACGGCCGTGGCAATAGACTCTTTGTACAAATGGCCCGAAACCATAACACCAAGAATAAATGTGGCAATCAAAGCGAGATTTGTGGTATTACCGGTCATGGAATGTTTCTGCACAATGGACAAATGGCTGATGGCAAAGAACAAAATAATGGTCGCCAAACTAACAATGACAAGCCAAGAGGTATAAGTCTCGTTCAAACTGCCCAACATAAAACCGATTATGGCCGTTATCGGAAATGTTCGAATACCGGCAAACCCCTGCTCATCCTTTAGCTTGTCATATTCCCTTTCCAGTCCAAGGATAAGACCTATACCCGTGCTTAGGAGTACCCCCAGAATGTAGGGGCTTAATAGCTCACTTATGTTTTGATGTGTTTGCATTATTTTTTTCTTTCCCTTGTAACTATTATCATTTCATTAATTCCTTTCAGGGTCACAATTCCTTTCAGCTGCCCGTCATCCAAGACCGTGGCAAACTGGGAATTGTTAGACATGAGCTTTTCGTACACCTGCTGTAGGGGCATATTTGTGTCTACTGTTACAAAATCTTTTCTCATAAGATCGGATACATAGGAATCATTGCCATATGAGGAAAGCCCCTTGATCAGGTCCTTTCGTGTCAGCACGCCATGCACATGATTATTTTCTGTGACCAAAAAAACCTCTTCTTGGGTACTTTGCAATATCTGCACCAGGTTTCCCAAGGTTTCCGTGGGCGATAAACAGGTATATTGTGCAATCAAAACATCCTTTACGGTAAATCCGACCAGAGCAGATTTGCCACTTTCGTGCATTTGCTCGACTCCGGCACCTAGATAGATGAACAGGCCAATAAAAACCAACCAGAAATTAGAGAAAAAACCAAGAAAAACGAATACTATGGCTAAAAACTGGCCTACCCGTGCGGCAATGGTCGTTGCTTTCAGCTTATCTAACCTGAATGCCAATAGTGCCCTCAACACTCTTCCACCGTCCATTGGAAAAGCTGGTATCAAATTAAAGACCGCTAGGATCAAATTCGCAGCCATGATGTTAAACCAGAAATCTTCACCGCTCATGTGGTCTATTTTCGAAATTGGCAACAGTTCATCGTTAACGTAGAGAAGAACAAAAAGGGTCCCGGCAATCACAATATTTACTACAGGGCCGGCCAGTGCCACCACCAGTTCCTGGGCAGGTTTATCCGGCATTCTATTGAGACTGGCGACGCCACCAATGGGATAGAGCGTAATATCACGCGTTGGGATATTATATTTTTTGGCCGCGAGCGCATGGCCAAATTCGTGTAGGACAACGCAGGCAAAGAGAACGATGATGAAAAATGCTCCCTTTATGCCTTCTGTCCAACCATGGCCCATTTCAAAATGCATCATGAATATCCATCCGACAATGATCCAAAACGTCCAGTGGACGAAGATCTTGATGCCCGCATAGCTTCCAATAAAGAGGGACCATTTTTTCATGTGTTCTGTATTTTAAGGGTTTTTGATCTGTACGCCAGCACTATCACCAAACCGTATCCTAACAGGGCAAGAAGGAATACAAATCTATAACCGAAAAGGATGGAAATGACAACGGCAAAGATCGAGGCGGCAACGCCTGCCACGCTTGATATACCCAATAAATAGGGAATGCTTTTCTTCTCTTTCAGGGAGGAGGCCTTTTTCAGCAATACCGGAAAAGGGATTCCTATAAAGAAAGACGGAAGCAGCAAAAATAGGGCGATCCAGAATTCAGATAGTTGTTTATACCATATAGGGAGCAGTACGTAAACGGTTAGTAAGGAAACCAAAATAACCAAGACCGTGTATGTGATGAGCTTTCGGGAAAGATTTTTTTTGAAAGCCCCCGTCACAAGGCTGCCCAAGCCATTGCCCAACAAAAATGTAAAAAGCAGCAATGAAAAAGACTGTGATGGATTGGAAAGTTTTAAGTTGAGTACCTGAAAAAGATATCCCTGTACGAGGATATATGAGAACCCCAACAAAAAGGAAACGAGTGCCCAGGCCCTAAATTTTCTTCGTATATATAAAGAGGTGCTTTCTGAAAAAGAGACCGATTTCCATCCGTTCATATGATTGAAAATGAACCACCCGATGATGAACAGACCAAGCCATAAAGGGGTGGTCATGGCATCGGGTAGGCCATTGTTGTAATTAAAAAAATAGGGGGAATCATCGGAAACCGGACTCAAGTTTATGGAAGCGGCTTTCCAAAGTTCATCATACGCATAAGATCCGTTGGAGATATCGTACAACAGTTTGTCGAACATGAACCATTGATAGTTTACGTTCTGCACGATGGTGTCCAAACTTTCCTGTCTGATATACGGAAAATAAAACGGCTCCTTGTCCAATCCATAATAGTGTGCGGTATTATGTGCCTCCTCCATTGTTTTTTGTTCAAAAGGGTTCTTTTTAATGACCAATACAGGGTTCATTTCGTCGGAATAGATATACACCTTTTTTAACGCCTCTATTTGATTGACCCCCATCCGATCCTGGAGCTCCAAAAAGTTCGCCAACATTTTATATACCTCCTGCCTTCCGTGCATCGTAAAATAGATGGCCCCGTCTTCCGTTAAACCATCCAAATAATCGGCAAGTGCCTCCATGGTGAACAGATAGTTCTCGGTAAGTCCATAAAAATCGGTGCCCCTTGAACTTTTGGTCACCGGAATGGTCAACATGATGGCATCAAATTTTCCCTTGTTCTCAATTATGAAATTTCTTCCTTCGTTCACATGTACCTTTATGTTCTCCTTATCGAGGAAGGTAGAGGGATTGTATTTTTCCATCAATGCTACAAAGGAATGGTTGACCTCTGCTGCCTCGATATATTTAAAGCCCATGAAGTATGTTGTGGCAATATCTATTCCACCACCGGGACCTATTATCAGCACCGAATCCTTTTCCTTTTCGCTTAAAAAGTTCAAAGCAAATACGGCCGGAAATCCGGATAATACTTTTCTCATTTTAACAGTATCCTTTGCAAGTTCATCGATATCGATAACTTTGGTTCCCGCAGCAGCATCTATAAACATTGATTTGGACACGGTACCATCAGGATATGTGAACTTTACAAGATCCGTCTGACCAAAAGCACTCCAGCGGCTTTCGATTTTTTCGCTTTTAAAAGCGGGGTTGGCCATCAATCGGTACAAATCCTTGGACGGGTCTTTGGCAACGGGTATAGTGAAGTTCAGGGCATCTTTTGCAAATCCCATTAGAAAAATAACGCCAAGCACTAAGGGGGCCAGTATTTTTGAATAACGGTTCTTGTGTGCTATCAAGGCTACTACCAGGGCCAGCAGCAGTAACCCTATAGCAATCGCCACCACCTGTGCCAAGCCAAACGTGTTGAGCAAAAAAACGGAGGTGAGTGCACCTGTGGCCGCCCCTATAAGGTCTAAGGCATATAAGGTTGACAAGTGCCGATTATCCGTTTCAAAAATATGGGCATAGACTATTCCGATGGCCATGAACGGAATAGTTGACAAGAATATAAAAATGGGCAGGCCAAAATCAGTGGACGACGAAACGCCCAGTTGTGAAAGGCTGAGCAAAAGGGCAAAACTGAGAAACATCGTGACGGACGGTAGTGCCATCCACCAAAGCCATGAATGATTAATCATCTTGGAATATTTGGCATACGTGATCTGGCCAATACCCAAACCCAGTATGGAAAATGCAATGATAATGAGGACGAAATGAAAACTAAGAAGGTACGAGAACAGTCTTGACAGACTTATCTCGAAGACTATGGTAGCCGCAGTCAGCAAGAAAATAATCGCTATGTTGGTCGACGCTCTTTTCATTGTAATTTTAGCTTCCGAAAATTTTCAAGAGACTCCGCAGTTCATCGTTCACTTGATGTTCCTTTACCACTTGGTCAAACGGGGTAAGGCTCAGTTGGTTGTTCAAGATTCCCGCCATGACATTCTTTCTTCCATGTAAAAGTGCCTCTACGGCAGCAGTGCCGAGCCGTATGCCCAACATTCGATCAAATGCCGAGGCGTTTCCACCGCGTTGTACATGGCCCAGTTTGGCAATGCGCAAGTCCACTTCAGGGTTTATTTCCTTTATCTTTTTGGCTGCCGGCTCGACCCCTAGTTCATCCCCTTCTGAAACAATCACAACAAAGGCCTCTTCACGATCGTAGCTTCCCGCCTTTTCCAACAATTGAGTAAAGTCATGCCCACTTTCAGGTATCAAAATGGCATCTGCACCCGTACCCAATCCGGAATGGATGGCAATATACCCGCAGTCCCTGCCCATTACCTCTATCAGAAATATTCGATTATGGGACTCCGCCGTATCCCTGATCTTATCAATGTTTTCAATTGCGGTGTTCACTGCAGAATCGAAACCGAGTGTAAAATCGGTACCTGCCAGATCATTATCGATGGTGCCGGGAATGCCCAAGAACGGCAGGTCACAGATTTCTGAAAATGCCAATAGCCCTTTGAAGGTGCCATCACCACCAATAGCAATCAGGGCATCGACCTTGTTCGTTTCAAGAATTTGCATAGCTCGTTGTCTTCCCTCCAGCGTCAAAAACCGCTTGCTCCTTGCTGTTTTCAACAATGTGCCGCCTCTGTGAACGTTCTTTTTCAGTTGACTGGAATCCAACTGTACTAGGTCACCGTCGATTAGGCCTTCGTAACCTTTTTTAAAACCGCTGAGCCTTAGGTTGTTCATCTCAGCCGTTTTGGCCACCCCGTGCAAGGCGGCGTTCATTCCCGGGGAATCGCCCCCAGATGTGAATACGCCTATGTGTTTAATAGTCTTCATACTCTTATTCTTCATAATTTTTTACAGGTATATTACAAGAAAATCACCCAGCCCGGTTTTCAACGCTTCGTTCTGACAAACGGATATTTAGCACCGGACCGGAACAGGGAAACCGGAATATTCTTTTTACCCATCCCATATGGTGAATTTGTCAATATTTTTTCGAGTGGAAACCCTTGGCCTTTTTTGCCCTCCCCTCTTTTGGGGTGAAATTACTTTATCATAACTTTTATCTTTAAAATATTGATTGGCCAAGCTCTCTGCAATAACCAATTCTTCATCGGCATGAATTACCATGACCAGCACTTTACTTTGCTCTTTAGAGATTTTAGATGAATTTTTTCTGTTTTGTCCCTCATCGAGCCCAATACCTAAAAAGTCAAGTCCTTGACAAATCCTGGATCGTATTATTGGGGAATTTTCACCGATGTCACCCGAGAAAACCAGCACATCCAAACCGCCCAAGACAGCGGTAAACGCCCCGATCCACTTTCTTACTTGATAGCAGAAGGAAGTTACAGCTTCCGCTGCCCTTCGGTCAACATCTTCTTTTAAAAGTAAATCAAGCATATTCGTACTTGTTTCGGAGATTTTTGGCGAACCGCCCTCATCATCTGTTAAGCTGTTGGGCTGTTTTGACCCCATCCGTTCTTTTTTCAGTAAATGCGCAAAATCGCCAAGATCTAAATCTCCGCTTCTTGTACCCATGACGAACCCCCCCAGTGGTGTAAGCCCCATGCCGGCATCTATGCTCTTGCCCTCCTTGACGGCAGTTATACTGGCCTCTTTGCCAAGATGTGCAAGAATGAGCCTTCCATCGGCTTTTTGAATACCTATCCTTTTTTTAAGTTCCATCATGATATGGGAAAACGATTGCCCATGAAAGCCATGCCCGTGCGTGCGTGCCCGTTCAAAATGCCTTGGAATGAAAGGGGGTATCTTGGCAGCCTTGGGCAGGTTCACCAGAAAACTGGTATCAAAAAAAGCTACCTGCTGTAATGCCGGAAATCGCATTGTGAACGTTTCAACAATCTCAATCTCAGTTGAAAGACAGTTAGGAATATTATAGTCGGCAATCTGTTTCAGTTCGTTCAATAGGGCGGTATCGATTACTTTCGGCCCAGGATAGTTCAATCCATATGTTATCTTGTGTCCTATGTAACCAATACGATCGAAGCCGGGTTGGTTTTTTAGCCAACCTATTAAAAAAACGGTCGCTTGATAAAAGCCAGGAGCGTATATCCGTGAATTTTCCCCTTCATTGCCTTTAACATGGGTAACCCTGAAAACCTCTTTGCCGGATCCGAGGTGACGAATATCACCAAAAAGTTCCTTCACGGGATTTTCTGCCATTTCATACATTGTGAACCTAATATTTGATGGCCCGGCACTGATTGTTAAAAGGAGTGGGTTTTGCTGGTACATTTTAACTTGTGATTTTATTGGTTATCGTTATCTTCAAAAGCACAACTATTGTTTTCCATAAAATCGGCAGCCATTTTTTTGTATTCCTCGCCAAGGTGCTCCCCGCACCATTCGAGAAGGGCCGGCTGTTCGGAACAAGTGGTATTGCGAACGGCCTTTTTCAATTCCATCCTCAACAACCTCTTGTCGAAACTGACCTTTTTTAATATGGTTTCGTGATATTCCAGTGTTTTCATTTCTTCAATTATTTGAAATTTACTTTAATGTTGCCATCGTATCAAGTTGTTCTCCAACGGCACGGATACGCTTTCGTAGTTCGGTGCAATACGAACCGTGTAGTGATCAATTGGCCGGTCAGTAATTACCTGTGCGTAAAAGTTATGTTCCCCTTCTTCGCCCATCCAATCAAATTTCATCGTGTTTCTTTCGGGCGTTTTGCCGTTAACACCTTCTGCGAAAAGTTCTACCTGAATATGCTTGGGGTCAATACCATTCAGCCAAATGGGTGCTCTAACATGATGTTTATGGCGCTCACTTTCAATCTGAACTTTTCCGAATTTTATGGTATCCCATCTTTTCATAAGTTCGTTTTGCGTGTCTAAAATCCTTTTTCCAGCAGCTCCCTTTTTTGCCGCACGCCTCTTGTATTTTTCTGCTGCAGGCAGATAAAATTGTTCTGTGTACTCCCTTACCGTTCGATTGGTCGAAAAACGGGGCGTTAGGGTCGCCATACTTTTTCGCATTCTCCCTACCCACTGTTCAGGGATGCCTTTTTTGTTACGTGAATAAAATTCGGGTACTATTTGTTGCTCCAGAATTTCATATAAAGCTATCGCCTCGGCAGCATCCAAAGCAGGGTCATCACCATGTTCTTGTCCATCACCCAATGCCCAGCCCACTTCTGGGGTGAATGCCTCGGCCCACCAACCGTCCAGTTCCGATAAGTTGAGGCCACCGTTTACAAGTACTTTCATGCCACTGGTACCACTGGCTTCCCAGGGCCGTCTCGGGGTATTGAGCCATACATCAACGCCCTGGACCAAATTTTCCGTCAACAGCATGTCATAATCACTTAGAAAAAGGACATGCCTGTACAAATTATGTTGTTGGATGAACTGCGCCCACTTTTGTATCAACCCTTTTCCCGCTTCATCAAATGGGGGCGCTTTGCCGGCCAAAACCAATTGTAACGGATGTTCCGAATTGGTCAGAATTCGGACCAAACGTTCGGGATCGTACAATAAGAGATCCGGTCTTTTGTAAGGCACAAACCGGCGGGCAAAGCCCAAGGTCAATGTGTCCGGGTCAAGAACTTGGTCGGCGATTTCGACCACTTCAGATGGTAGGCCCGAGACTATTGCCTGTCTCTCAAACCTTTCCCTTATAAAATCGACAAGACGATTTCTGGATTGGTTCCTAAAATCCCAAAGTTTTCCGTCGGATAGCTTAGAAATATGTGCCGAATGGTCATCGAGTTCGCCCCGCCAGCGATCTTTTCCGCAGGCTGCTGTCCATACCTTGTCCGCATATTCAGAATCCCAAGAGGGCATATGAACCCCGTTGGTGACATGGCCAACAGGTATTTCTTGTATCGGCCATCGCTTAAAGAGATTTCGAAAAAGATTTCTGCTAACCTCGCCGTGTAAACGACTGACGCCGTTCACCGCACCGCTACCGCGAATGGCCAGATAGGCCATGTTGAAGCTCTCCCAATGATTATTGGAATCTGCCCTGCCCAAGGCCATCAGGTCATTGAAATCGATACCCAATTCGTTTTTGGCGTATTGGCCAAGAAACTGTTCCATTAGCATTGGACTGAAATGATCAAAACCGGCAGCAACCGCTGTATGGGTGGTAAACAGGTTGCCTGCCCGGGTAACGGCAAGTGCCCGTTCAAAAGAAGTTCCATTCATCTTCATAAAATCGCTGGCACGTTCCAGCACGAGAAAGGCTGCATGGCCTTCGTTCATATGGCACACTTCTGGCTGGATATTCAGGGCCTTAAGTAATTTGTAGCCCCCGATACCCAGAACAATCTCTTGTTTTATGCGATGGTCGGGGCCACCTCCATATAGCTCGTCGGTAATACCACGATGGAGGGGCAAATTGGCGGCATCGTTGCTATCCAATAGATATAGCTTTGACCTTCCTACCTGTACCTGCCATGTCCTTAGCCATAGCGGGTGACCGGGCAACGATACCTTTATGCGAAGCCACTCCCCGTTGGGTAGGCGTAAGGGCGTAACGGGCAATTGCCCTGGGTCATTGTGCGGGAACAAGGCATTTTGTGAGCCAAATTTGTCGATTTCCTGACGGAAATACCCTTTGGCATAGAGTAGCCCCACGGCCACGACCGGTACGCCCAGGTCACTTGCCGATTTCAACTGATCTCCGGCCACGTTGCCCAGGCCGCCTGCATAAATGGGCAGTGCCTCGCTCAGCATATACTCCATGCTGAAATAGGCAACACACTTAAGCTGGGTCTTGGCATAGTTTTGTTGAAACCAGTTCGGGGCCGATAGTGCTTTTTCGTTCTCATTCAAAAGGCTTTTGATTTTCGCCCGGAATTCTGGATCGTTCAAATGCCCCTCAAGCCGGTCGCGTGAAACGGTCTGCAAGATTACCCATGGATTTTGGGTAAGTTTCCAAAGTTCGGGGTCTAATTGTTGCCATAGTTTATCCGAGGCATGGTTCCATGACCAGCGAATGTTCAGGGCAAGTTCCAAAAGGTCATCGATTCCCTCGACATCAGTGTGTATCAATCCGTAGAGTTGATCAATATGATTTTTTTGTTCTTTCATTTTCATTTTGTCCTTACATTTCTTCCAATATTGTTCATTGCGGTTAATGATCAAAAAAATCGCTTATCGCTTTCCAAACCTTAAAGGGCTCTTTTAGAAAGAGTTGGTGGTCACCATTCTCCACACGCATTAACTTACTCTTGGTAAATAGACTTGCAAAATTCTCTACATTTACGTAGGGTGCCAATTTATCGACTGTGCCTTGGATAAAGAGGATCTTCCGGTCACGTATGTTTTTGGCAAGTACAAATAAATTTGTGTTGAGAATTACTTCGTTCAACGAATTGTAATAGCTCTGCCAAGTATGTTTTTTTGAGTCCTTAAAAACGTCATCGGTCAGATTTTCGGGCTTGAACCATTTAACAATGTATAAGGGGTGTAGCATACAGAACAATTTTCCATATCGGCCTACGGCGAGCGTATCAAAATAAGAACCATCGGGCATCTGTTCCAAAAATTGATCCCTGCTTTCAAAGACGGGAAAGCCGATTACGGTCGCTCCCTTAAACCAGTTAGGATGTTTTTCGAATAATGCCAGCGATATTATGGCTCCCATGGAATGACCGACAATAAGGCTCCCTCCTTTGTCAAACCCCTCTGCCGAGATGACCTTTTCAAGGGCCGTAAGTTGAATTTCGAGGGTATATTCGCTTTGGGGCTTGGGAGAGTCGCCAAAGCCCAACAAATCGACCAAAAGAAGTCTATGCGTTCCGGTAATTTGTTCCAAACCCCTTTTCCAATAGTTTTTTGAACCTGCCAGACCATGGATCAAGACCATGTTTTTATCTCCCGAACCCACTATTTCATAGTTCAAGGGCATGGTTTCTGGATCATATTCAGGAGCTACGGCGACCGTAAGGTATTGGTATCCCGCTACCGACATGATGAGTGCCACAATCGCCAATACTGCCCAAAAGGTCTTTTTCGCTATTTTCATCATTGCATGTTTCATTATCCTATGTCGAACCCGACCTCGTTTTTTCTTACACCCAATTGTTCTTGAAGATCAAAAACTCCATGGGTCTTAGTTTTACCTTGATGAAAAGGCGATCGGTTTCTAAAGCTGTGTTTTTTTCGATTTTGACTTTTTTCTTGTTCCCATAGATACATTCCATTAGAAGATTTTCTTTGTTGATAGCGTTATCTATGGTTACGTATCCTTCTTTGGTATTCTTTGGAGAAGAATTATAGACGACAAGTATCTCGCCCTGATAAAGGATCCTTGAAAATGCCAAAAGACATTGTTCACAATCTGGAAACCGAAAATCGAGCCCATTTTCTGAAGTTTCCCTAAAATACATTCTACCGAATTTTAGAATGGCTTCCCTTTGCCTAAGATGTGCCAAGAACGAAATTCTCTTGAATAGCCATGACCCTTGGTTCAATACGTTGGTCTCCTTATCATCGGGATTGAACATGCCCTCCCTGATATACCGATCATCAGTACCGTTGCCCTCAAAACCTTGTTCGGTACCGTAATAAATACATGGAGCGCCAAGGGCACAAATGAGAAAGCCCATGCCCGCAACAATTTGCTCGGGAGCGGCATTGTGGCCAAAGCGGTGCTTAAAATCCATCCCAACCTGGTCGTGGTCGTCGATATAGGTCACCAGAAATTCGCCATACTCGCCACGGTGAAGGGCATTCTTTCGCAGTTCTTCATAGCGCCGTATCAATAGGTTCGGTGATGAATTGCCCTTTATCACTTCCGCCAGGACACTGTGCAGGGGGTGATCTAAGATAGAATCAAGCCCATAATAGATGTTACGGTCTTCAGGCAGTACTTTAGGGCCTATATAGGGATTGCTCATTTCATCGTTGCCGATAATTTCACCGAACAGGAAAAAGTTTCTTTTGCCCAAAGAGTAAGCATATTCCCGAATCCTCGAACAAAAACGGCTGGTATCCTGCCCTTTCATATGTTTGACAGCATCCAAACGAAAACCATCAACATCCACCTCACGTATCCAGTAACAATGGATTTTGGCCAGTAGCTCCTGTAAGTCTTCACTGGCGGGGGAACCATCGTTCCGAAATGTTTTTAAGGTAAAGAAGTCGCCTTCCTGGGTCTCGGGATACGCATCGAAATTCTTGATCTGCCCTTTACGGTTATACATTTCGGGATTTCTCAGTTCAAGGGGTATCGGTCTGTCCTTTTCTCGCCAATCACCCAACGGAAAACGCTCTCCTTTGAAATAATAATAGCTGTAATCAAAGGGATAGGACCAATTATCGCCAGAATGATGCAGAACGATATCCAAAAAGACCCGTATATCAAGCCCGTGTGCCTTGTCAACGAGTTTTTCCAAGTCTTTCTTTGTGCCCAAGCGTTTGTCCACATCCATATAATTCTGAATGGCATAGCCATGGTAGGACTCTGGATTGTTTTCAAACACGGGGCTTAGCCAGATGGCCGTACAGCCCAAGTTTTTGATATAGTCAATGTTGTTGATGATCCCCTTAAGAGTACCGCCAAAGGGCTTTCGCAATTGATCTTCATTCCCGAAACCAGGGTGCCGGATATCGAAATTCTTTGAGTGCCGTGCATTGCTATCATGAAACCGGTCAACCATAAGAAAGTAAATGATCTCCTCACGCCATTCCCTATGGCAGTTTACCCAATATTTCTTGTCTGGGCGTGGTGAAAGTTCTATTTCCTCAATTGATTTTAACATCATCTCGTTTTTAAACATTCACATTGGAATATGGTGTATTTGTAGTTATATCTACCTCTTTGCTTTCTTGTGATCTTGCTCCATAAAAACGGTTGAAAACCATACAGGCCGTTAGGTCACCGGTAACATTGACCGCAGTTCTGAACATGCCGAGCAAGCGCTCCACCCCTATAATTATGATAATGCCTTCAGCCGGTATTCCGGCACTTGACAAAACGGAAGCCAAAATCACCACACCGCCACCGGGTATGGCAGGGGTGCCGATGGAGGCGGCAACTATGGTGACCACGACAACAATAATATTCAGAAGGCCCATTTCAAGGCCATAAGCCTGAGCGATGAACAAAGTCGTTATGGTTTGGTAAAGTGCTGTTCCATCCATGTTCACGGTAGCCCCTATCGGAATAATGAAATTGCTGATGGAGCCGTTCACTTTGAGCTCTTCTTCCGCTGTTTTTAAGGAAAGGGGCATTACTGCGGCAGAACTCGTGGTCGAGAATGCCAATAGTTGAACATCCGTGATCTTTTTCAAAAATTTAAACGGATTGCTCTGGCCCAATAGACTTACCAATAACAGGTAAACACCGACCAAAAGGAATAACCCTATCAGTACCACGAGCACATAAAAGCCCAAACCTGAAAGGGAGTTTAGACCAACACTGGATGTAAGTTGCGCCATTAAACCAAATACTGCGATGGGTACCAACAACATGGCCCATTTGACCACGGTCATGCAGATTTCCTGTACGGCACCCAAGAGCAGCTTGACAGGTTTGAGCAAATCGTCAGGCAGCGACAATACGGCAACCCCGATTATAATGGTAAAAATCACAATGCTCAACATTTCACCACTGACCATCGAGGCCAATGGGTTTTCAGGCAGTAGATCGGTAATGACATTCGGTATATCGTTTATTCCAAACGACAGTTCCGTACTTTCGTCCGTATTGGCCAAAGCATTTGCATGATCGACTTCCGCCTGTTGGTGGAGAAACTTTCCCGGTCTAAAGATCAAGGCCAGAACCGTACCTATGGTTACCGATATAAACGTTGTCGATATAAAATATAAGAGTACGCCCCCGCCCAATCTTTTCAGATTTTCCTTGTCGTTACTCGCTATGCCGGTGATGATGGAGGCCACAATCAGTGGTATCATGATCATCTGGACCAATTTCAAAAAGAGCATGCCCGGCAGGGCCAGCCAATTCCCCAGAACATCGGCGGTGCTTTTGGTGATCCAACCGTTTTGGGGACTTAACAACAGGCCTACTCCAACACCAAGAAACAAAGCAATGATAACTTTGAGCCAAAGCCGGTTCTCAACCAACCTTTGTAGGTAGTGGTTTAATGATTTTAATGATTTTATTTCCGTATCCAGCATTCTTTTATCAGATGACTTATGCTATTGTTATTCTTTCTTCAAGGTAAACGCCCTGCACGGCATGCAATAATTCCACACCGTCCTTAAAAGGTCTTTGAAAGGCCTTTCTCCCTAAGATCAATCCTGCTCCGCCTGCCCTTTTGTTGATGACCGCAGTTCTGACCGCATCCGACATATCTGACTCGCCTTGTGAACCGCCACCTGAGTTTATCAAACCTATTTTGCCCATGTAGCAATTGGCCACCTGCAACCGGCATAGATCTATGGGGTGCTCCGTGGTCAGTGTTTCGTACATGGCATCATCAAACTTGCCGAATTTCAGGTTCTTGAAACCAAAATTGGTCGTGGGCAACTTCTGTTTGATGATATCGGCCTGTATCGTTACCCCTAAATGGTTGGCCTGACCCGTTAAATCCGCGGCGGTGTGATAGTCCTCTTTGTCTGTTTTGAAAGCATCGTTGCGGGTGTAGCACCACAAAATTGTGGCCATACCAAGGCTATGGGCCTCGGCAAAGGCTTCCGCAATCTCCCTTATCTGTCGATTGCTTTCCTGGGACCCAAAATAAATGGTAGCCCCGATTGCAACCGCGCCCATGTTCCACGCTTCCCTGACTTTTCCGAACAGGTTCTGGTCATAAGTGTTGGGATAGGACAATAATTCATTGTGGTTTATCTTGACAATGAAGGGGACTTTATGCGCATATTTCCGAGAACAAAGGCCCAACACCCCAAAAGTGGAGGCCACACCGTTGCAACCGGCTTCGATGGCGAGCTTTACAATGTTCTCGGGATCAAAATAATCGGGGTTCTTGTAAAAAGAAAATAAGGCACTGTGCTCGATTCCCTGATCTACCGGTAAAATGCTGAGATACCCCGTACCTCCCAGATTACCATGGCCATATAATTGCGAAAGGCTTCGGAGTACTTGTTGATTTCGATTACTATTGACGAATACGTTGTCCACAATATTCTTATCGGGCAACTGCAGTTCATCTTTGGTGACCTTCTGGCTTACATGATCTAAATAGAAAGATGCTTTGTCCCCTAAATGCGCGACTATGTTATCATAAGTTTTCATAATGAAATTTTATCCGATTCCTAAACTTGCATTGGTTTTTTCGATGGATCTGTGTGCATCGGTCTCAATACCCGTGAGGGCCCGAATGGCATCAATGGTCTCAGGGATTACAATCGCTTGGTTATCGACCACGTATGCATAAAAAAGTTCATCGCCCACAACCTTGAGCATGTCTTCCCATAGGGCCACCTCGTACATATCGCCCCAAGGCCTACCCATATCCAAAAACATTTCTTTGATGGTATTGTTGGAGACCAAGCCTTGATCATAGTGAATGAACTTGATTCTACTTGAGGTTTTGAGGGCGTTCAACACCTCTTCCTTTGAGGCTTTTTTTCGTAGCTTAACGTTCCAGTAATGCATATGGCTCAAAGTCTCGGGAACTTTGACCGCAGAAGTAATGACATCCAAATCCGGATCGACACTTTGCGCGTCGGGACCTTGATGGCTCGGGATGTCCTTTTCCGGCACCATGGTGTTCATGATGCCGCCCAAGTGGCTTTCCCATGGGTCGGTCGCCCTTCTTAATAATGTTCCCCGTGCATAATCCAATAGATCTGCCTTTTTTAAAGCGGTCAATGTCCTTAAGATAGATGTGGTGTTACAGGAAACCACCCGGGTAGCATCTAGATTTACCGCAGTGCTATAATTGTTCTCGGCACTAAAGGAGTGGCCTGTGGTCTTGTGTTTTTCACCTCCCTGTACGATAAACTTGATCCCTTGCCCTTTGTATATTTCCACATTTTTCGCGGCGATGTTCTTTGGCGTACAGTCCACTACAAGATCTACTTTTTCTAAAATGTCTTGCATACTTCCTTCAATGGCAATATTGGCTGCTTTCATTTCTTTTTCGGCTTCGGGTGTGGCCGCATAAACTGCATACCCTTTTCGCACCGCATTTTGTATGCGCCAATCGCTGATGACATCACAAACCCCAATAAGGCTCATATCATCTTGTACATTAATGGCATCGGCCACTCTTTTCCCGATAACTCCGTATCCTACTACTGCAATGTTTTTCATGTTCTTTTATGTTTAACTGTTCTTAATTGTTTTCTGTTTCTGTATAATAATAGAGCACCCATTACCCCCGCTGTCAATGAAGCGAATAGGATGCTTACCTTGGCCGTAAATATTAGGGACTCGTCCGTAAAAGCCAGTTCGGTTATAAACAACGACATGGTAAAACCGATACCGCCAAGAAAACCTATACCATAAATCATTTTCCAATTCACGTTTTCCGGAAGCTTGGCGAGTTTAAATGCAACGAGTAGTCTTGAAAAAGCAGTAATACCGATAAACTTGCCAAAAATGAGACCTAGACCAATCCCCAAGCTAACCGGGCTGGATAGTACTTTCAGCAAATCTCCATGAAGATGTATTCCTGCATTTGCCAAAGCGAACAAGGGAAGAATTACAAAGCCCACTATTGGGTTTAAAGTCCTTTCCAATTTTTGGAGTGGAGTTTCGGCCTCGGAACTTGCAGTCTTTATATCCTCCAATATCTCCAATTGCGTTTTTGAGATAAGCGTCCCCTTTATGGACTTGGTTTCTTGAAATCTCTTATGTAAACGGTCTAAACGCTCTAAAAAGGTAGTCTCCTTAATTTTTACCCTACCAGGAATGGCAAATGCGGTCAGAATCCCGGCAATGGTTGGATGTACCCCTGAAAAAAAGAAGGTCAACCAAACACCACCGATGCCAATAATGGCATAGAACCATGTGCTTCTTACTCCCGCATAATTACCAATTATCAAAGCCGCGAAGAACAATAGTCCATGGAGTAGATCCATCTGCGAGATACCTGAGGTATAAAAGAGGGCAATGACCAAGACACCACCTAGATCATCCACAATAGCCAGTGTAATAAGAAAAACCCTCAAGGTCGAAGGAAGTCTTTTTCCGATAAGGGCCAGAACCCCTAATGAAAATGCAATATCCGTGGCCATGGGAATGCCCCAACCATTGGAAGCCTCGCCCGAGTTGTTGAACATAAAATAAATAAGGGCAGGGAGCACCATACCACCTATTGCTGCACCGATGGGCAGTATTGCATCCTTTGGGGACGACAGTTTACCACCGATTATTTCACGTTTCAGCTCTAGACCGACTTGCATAAAAAATAGTGCCATTAAGCCATCGTTGATCCATAACAGTAGCGACTCAGATAGCTGAAATGTACCCACACTAAAGGCAAATTCGGTTTGCATTAGGCCGACATAATATCCCTTCCATGGCGAGTTGGCCCACACCATAGCAATAACAACAGTGATAAAGAGCACAATGCCATAGTTGTGCAGTCTTTTGATCGAGCTGCCGAAGAATTTCATAATACTGTTATTTGAATAATGGCTAGGCATCAATGCTGGATTTTTTGGGATTTACATCCTTTTCCCATTCATTATTGGAACTATATTTTAAGGAGGCTTTCATATAAGCATCACGTTTGAAACTTCTTATGATTACCCGGTTGCTTTTTTCGTAGGTAAAATAACTGATGGCCCAATTGAAGCCCACCAAAAATTTGTTTCGAAACCCGCTGATGGAAAGCAAGTGAACCACGGACCATAAAAGCCAGGCAGCATACCCGCCGAAGTGGAGCTTTCCTAAATCAGCGACCGCTTTTCTTTTGCCAACTGTGGCCAATGAACCTTTATCTTTATACCTAAATGGTTTGGAAGGCATTGATTGAACGGTGTTCAATAGCACTTTGGCCAAATGACCGCCCTGTTGAATGGCGGTTTGGGCTACCTGTGGATGGCCCTTAGGGGTCTCGTCGGTGATTACCCCGGCAATGTCCCCAATGGCAAAAACATTATCCATGCCTTCCACTTTTAGATGGGTATCCGTTTTTAGACGGTTCCCATTAATTATATGTTTTTGATTGATGCCCGCTGGAACCTGGCCTGTTACACCTGCCGTCCAAATCAGGTTTTTCGCCATGATTTTCCTTCCACTTTTGGTAGATACCACATTACCGTCGTAACCGCTCACGGCCTCGTTCAACAACACTTGCACATTTAGATTTTTTAGATACCGAAGTGTTTTTGTCGAGGCTTTGTTGGACATTGAGGCTAATAGTTCGTCCGATGCTTCGATCAGGTAGATGTTCATTATGCTATTCGGATACTCGGGATAGTCTTTTGGAAGGATGTACTTACAGAATTCCGCCAAGGCACCTGCCATTTCGACACCGGCCGGGCCACCGCCCACAATCACAAAATTGGTCAGCGCATCGCGTTCTTCATCATCACAGGTTATGGCTGCCTGCTCCAAGTTTTGCAACATCATATGACGTATGTTTAGCGAGTCCTTGATGTCTTTCATACCAAGACTGTTTTGTTCCACCTCTTTCATGCCGAAGAAATTGGTCTTGGTTCCGGTGGCCAAGACCAGATAATCGTAGGTGAGCTTGCCTTTGTCTGTTACAACTGTGTTGGAAGCGGGTTCGATTTGCGTCACTTCGGCAAACCTAAAGCTCACATTACCATAGCCCTTGAACTGTTTTCTGAAGGGAAATACGATACTGTCCGGTTCAAGACCGCTGGTGGCCACTTGATAGAACAAGGGCTGAAATTGATGGAAGTTGTTACGGTCTATCAGCACGACCTGTACCTCCTTGTTTTTAAGGCCTTCTACCAGGGCCAGCCCTGCAAAGCCACCACCCACAACCACTATACGCGGCAAAAATGTTTTGGGCAAACAAACAGACTCCATCACTTCACAGTTGGCATCGGTATTGTTCTTTGATATGCAGGTATTCTGATTTCCCATGATCTGCTCTTTTATTTTTCTACGGACAAAATTTATCCTGTCACATTGTAAGTGGCCATATTTTATTTTTGATGTTTTTTTCTGACAATCAAAACAGAACAATGCGCGTGCATGGCAATGGATTGGGCGACCGAACCAAGCAAAAAGCGCGAGAATGCGCCATGGCCTTGTGATCCCAATACGATAAGATCCACCTCCAAATCAGTTGCCTTTTCCAAGATTGCATTTTTGGGAAACCCTTCTACAATATTGGTCGTTATCGACAACTTGCCGTTCTTTTGTTTTAACGACTTTGCAGCATTGTTAACGATGGTTTCAGCCGATTTTTTCGCATTTGACATGGCTTCTTCTTTATAATGGCCGATACCACTTAAGGGGAAAGCCCCTGGTACAGTTAACATTGGATTTTCATAAACATTTAGAACATGTATTTTAACTAATTTTGGCAGCGACATTGCCGCTAGTTCATCGATGGCACCTTTGCTGAATTCAGAGCCGTCAATTGCGAGTAATACTTTCATCTTCTTCGTTTTTATTTATAGACTTAACTTAAAAATTTTGATTCAAAACAATTGGGTTGATTAATTTTCTCCAATACAAATGCTCATAGAGGCCTGACCAATACATGCCAAAAGTGAAAGCGAACAAAAGCTCTTCGATTGGTATGCCGGCCACTAGAATATCACTCAGGTTTTCCAGATTCCAAAACAATGTTACGTAGTCGGGGTAAAACGGGAGAATACTTCCAAAATAAACAAAGTACAATGCCGTGAACAGAAATCCACTTATCCAGATTTTGGTCTTAAGGTCTGGGCGGCAGTATAACGTGGCCATTCCACCCAAGAACATGGCCAATATTCCACAGTAAATATGGTTCATGGGAGTGAAAAGGGCCAATGTCAAAAACACGACCGCCGGTACGAAAAGGATATATAGATGCAACCTATGTCTATAATGGTTACGCTCGGTATGCGGTATTTTAACATACCTTCGCTTGAAAATAAGATTGTAAAGTACGGTGCCAATACCCCCGATGGCAAAAGAGAAAATGATGCTTTCAATATCGAACCCGGTCTTTATCGCCAAATCGAAGAGCGATGGCGGGTGCCAATATTCGGGAACGAACAGCGGCTCGGTTAGCCCAAAGGGCATGGTTATCCAACTCATCCTCAACATTTCTTTACGGGAATCCTTCTTCAAAAGATAGACCACGCCCCAAAGGGCCAGTATGATAAGGGACCATATAAACCAAACGTATTGCATATGATTATAATTTTCTGGTTTCTAAATAATCAACCGCTTCCTTGACCGTCAAGGGGTAGGTGGCATTCCCCGTTCTGACATAAAAGGTTGTATTTTCGGTATCGCTGACATAGATTGGTTTTTTAGAAGGTTCGACAGCTATTACGCACACATCTTCACCATTTAATTTGTAAAATGAAATGTGATTGCTAAAACAAGCCTCGTGACCTAACTGTGTTGAAATTATCCTGAAAATTTCACGCTCATATCCATCTTTGTTCTTGTGCTTTAGGGTCTTGAAATCTTTTTCAAGGCCCACAATGTTGCCATCATCGTCAACGCCAATGATCAATTTTCCACCTTTTGCATTCATAAAACCAGTGATGGTCTTGGCAATGACTAGTTCCAGTTCGCGGTTCGTGGTTTTCCTAAAATAATCGTAACGAATAGATGACTTGAATTCTACCCGTTCATTCTCACCCGCCTCTATCAATTCTTCTAAATCACGCAGTAACAACTGCTGTTGTGTGCCTATAAGCTTGTTCTTTCGCCTGAGGGTTATGAAAAATAGACCGGAAACTATCCCTAGGAAAATGCCAAGGATTGTAAGCGAGACGCTCATCCCTCTCATATCAAAAGTGAAAGATTCTAAAAACTGCGACTTTAAGACGTCCCAAAACAGGGAAAATGAAAATGGTGTATTGCTAAATTCAAACCAATAGAGCACCATGGTAAAAGGATGGACAAGGAAATAGAAAATGCCCCCCCATATTGCCGTTTGGGTGAAAATTGTTTTGATATTTCTTGCAGTACTATTCACTTATTCTACTTTATATGGTTGTACTCTAGGTTCAATTCCGGGATTCTATTGTCAATTGCTCAGTTCTTTGGCACTTTCCGCCAACAAATTGCCTGTGGTCGATGCGACACCGGTTCCTAAAAAGTCTCTCCGATCTTTTGTTCAGATTATCTACTCTTAATCTGTGTGTTGTAAAATGCTGCAATCAGGGCACCTGTGAGCCAAGCAATGATAAATGTCTGGACAATGCCAATAAGTGCCTCCCAAATTGGCACGTCTACCCGTATTATACTGGTAGTGTCCAAGCCGTGCAGCAGGCTGTTGAAAAAGGTTATGCTTCCTTCTTGTCCTGCTGTCGCCAAAACAATCATGCAGCCGGCGTAGAGGATTGCAGCGGTCAGCCCCATGGCAAAACCGAATTTTTTTACATTGATACGATTCATGATTCTTGTTTTAATGTTTATTGTTGTTATTATTCATTTATGAGTTTGTTCATGTGCAAAAACCAAAGTTGGAGTCAATGGTTGCGCTCAAGGCTCTTTTTGTATTCCATTTTATTGTGCATGGCCTTGGCGAGATCCTCGTGTTCTAACGTGTGATCACAAAAAGAATCGGTCAAAAGGCTGTCCGAAGCAATGACCGGCATAAAATGGTGGGTGGTCAGTAGCATAAGGTCAGGATATCTAGTAATCATATCGCTCAATTTGTTCGCTAGTATGGTATCCTTTGCTGCTGCTTTTACGAGTTCGTCCACCATCATTCCCATGGCATGGTCGTTATCCATCATGTTGGCAATGTATTTTTTGCCCAGATCGTGATTTTCGACAAGTGCGGACAATACCTCTTCTTGCTGAGAGTGGTCCTCGAGCATATCCTTTACAGAACTACCCTGTTTTTGTGAGCAGGCCGAAATGAGTAAAGTAGCCAATACCATTATGCCTGTCTTATAAACTTTTATCTTCAGTTTGACTTTTTTTAGTAATTAATATTTGCCCTACATTCCTTAATTTGATTTCAAGATCTTTTTTGATTCTTCATATTCCTCCTTAGAGATTTCGCCATTGGCGAAGCGCTTTTTTAGAACTGAAAGTGGGTCTTCCTTCTTTGATTTTCTGTAAGGGATGTCATATGGCACCAAGAATATCCATATCAAGAGGATCAACCATATGACCCACCAGATGACGTGCATGCCGCCCCAATGTCCGTCGAAAAAATGCATAGTTTTAGTTTTAAAGGTTATACAATACTTGTTTTCGGACTATTTGTCCGATTGTAAAAGTTTCTTAGATTGCTCGTATTCTTCTTTGGAAATCTCGCCCTTCGCGAAGCGGATTTTGAGCAACATTAGTGGGTCATCTCCCTCAATCTCTTCATAGGAGGAACTGGTTGGGGCAAAGAAAATCCAGCCCAATGCCACAATCCAAATGGCCCACCAGATCAGGTGCATGCCCCAAAAAAAACCATCTTTGTAAAACATATTTTTAATTTGAAGGTTTTTATGATTTTAACTAATCTCTGTAATGGTATAGCCCTCAAGTTTGTTGAGTTGCCCTTGCAGTTCTTCTACCGTAAGCTTCTTGTTCATTGTTACAATGGTTGCGCCCATAGGCTGTAAAAAAACTTCTACTTGCTCTACTTCAGGATGTTCTTCCAAGGTCTTCTTGATTCTTGTGATACAGCCACCGCAGCTTATTCCGTTAATTTGATATCTGTACTTCATTTCGAAAGTATATTTTAATGGTGCCGATGCCCCCGGTGATCTTCTTGGGTCTCAGTGGAATCTTGCTCTTTGTCATGATCATGGTATTTACTGTTATCAGATTTTCCATGATCACCATGCCCGTGACCACCGTGAGGTATGAAAAGGTGTATCAAAAACATCACGATGATAAAGGAAAAAAGCCCATTGTACCCTGTAATGCCAAATGCAGGCGCAAAAAAAATCAACAATAGCGGGAGACCACAACCGATGACCATCCAAATCCAATGTCCTTTCATGATTTTTATTTTTTCGTTACCTATTATGTGTTAATGGTGCTCAGAATGGTCATCTCCTTTTGATTTCATTGTACCATCATCCATCATTCCCATTCCTTCCATATCCATTCCCTTTTCCTTCATCATATTCATGCACGACTCCATACAATCATTGCTCATCATCCCTTTGTCTTGCATCATTTGCATCATTTCGCCCATCATCTCGCCATCCTTTATCATTCCGTTCATCATGGAATGCATCATTTGTCTGTTGCCCATCATTTGGTTCATCATGGTGCTGTCGCCCATCATCATTTGCATGCCTTGTCCCTTCATCATGGTGCCCATCATTTTTTTGTTTCCCTGCATCATTTGCATGGCATGGTCGCTCCCTTGCATCTGTTCCATGAATTCCATCATATAATCATGGTTTTGTACCAGATCTTTAAGGATCTCGCTTCTGGTTTCCTCGTTTTGAAGCAAGGTTTGTACATCGGTTGATTGTTTGCAACCGTTCAAGGACAAAAGCCCTATCACAGAAAAAATAATTACTAAATTTCTCATTGTATATGAATTAAGGATTAATCGTCAATTGGCTGATTTCAGAAAGGATTCGATTTTGGTGATCTCCTCTTCCGTCAGATTGGCCCTAACCCGCATGTGCAGGCTTATGGTTTCCCAATCGGTATCGTTGTAATCCGCGGGTGAAGGGGCAATATGACATCGGTTGCACACCTCGCCCCAGAGCTGCGCCCCGGATTTTTCAATTTTGAAATCCACTTCACTCCCCGCCACCTCGGTCGCGGTATCCGTCGCAATGGGTTTTTTATTGGAGGAGCAGGCGACCATGATCGATGCCATGACGGACAGGATTATTGCTGCTTTAAAATTCGTTGTTGTTTTCATTTCACTTTCTTTTTTTGATTTTAAAATCCAATGGCCCAATGCACAAACAATCCATTGGTACGGGTCGTGCCATCACTGTCATGACCACCTTCCATCTTGGTGGTTTGATAGCTGAATTTGACCACGGAACGCCAACTCAGCCAATAGTTCAAACCAAAAGCGTACTGCGTTGACTTCTCTTCCCACTCCGCTCCTTCAGGTGCGTTGAAATCGGAATATCGACCCACAAATTCGAGTTGCTTTATAAAGTCGCTTCCCGACATGATGGGGCGATAGCTCAATTGTGTATAAAAGGAGCTGCTTTGGTTGTCAAAGGAGTAAGGTTCGGAAATCCCATCTTCGATTTCATAGTAGGTGGCGGTATCCACATTGGAACTGTTGTACTGGGCCTTGATGTCCACAACCCCTTGTAAGGGGGTGATCGATTTTACATAGGAAAGATCCAACGCCCAAAGAAAGGCACCCACATCCTTGTAATCTGAGTCCTCTGCACCTGTACTGTTGGTGGTATAGGCGGAAATCCCCCATTCCATGGATGAATCCGAGAGCGGGAGTAGGCCGATCCTGCCACCCAAGGCCTTGGCCTTGTTCACATCTTCATAATAACCGAAATCCAGCATACCCGCTTCTTCAGGCTCCTCACTTCCATCTTTGATGCGCGGACCGTTGGTCACATAAACCGCATAGTTCAATTTGGGACCGCCCAGATCGAATGCCCCCCTGAGTTCGACGCCGATATCGGAGGCCGGTGCAATACCGTCGTGACCAAATCCAAGGGGTCTGCTTGGAAGTCGGTTGATCCATGCAGGGTGCAAACGCTCCATAAAGGTTCCAAAGGGAAGCAGGAATTTACCGGCCCTTACGGTCATGTGCTTGTTGAGCACATACATCACATCGGCATATTCCAGTCCCGTTTTCAATTCATTTCCTTCGAGCTCAAACTCCAGTTCGGCCTCGAACATGAGCTTGTCGGAATGCTTGTAGAGGAATATAGGGGCGAATGTGGCCCCTAAAAAGGTGGATTCTTGTTCACCACCGGTATCCAAATATTCAAATCCGGTGTGTCCGTAACCACGCAGCATGAACTGCGTCTTACTGGGTTCAAAGGTGTTGTAGGTCTGGGCCAAAGCCGAAGATCCCAACCCTAAGATAATTAGGGTCATTAGTAGTTTTTTCATTTATTCAAGGTTCTGATATAGTTGATCAATTCCCATCTCTTGTTTTCGGGAAGTGCGGTTTCATAGGAAGCCATAGGGGGCTTCCCGTTGGTCAATTTCCAGAATAGGGCACCGTCCGATTGGGACTGTACCTCGGTACTGGTCAAGTCGGTGGGTTTAGGGGTCAATCCGGCTCCGCCCATGCCGTCCCCTTTGCCCTTGGCCCCGTGGCAGATCACACAGAGCATTCTAAAGGTCCGTTTGCCGCTTTCTGCCGCCGTGGCATCATTTTTTAAGGGATTGTTCAAATTGTCCGCACTGGCCGGGGCTTCCCATTGGGTCTGTGCTCTGGTCGCCTGTAGGGCCAAAAGGGTCATTAGGAACGTTAGCATTATGGGTATCGATTTTTTTTGTGTAAGTTTCATTTTATTATTTATTAGGTTGTTGCGTTAAAACTACTGTTTGACCTGACAGGCCATCTTCATAATATTCCTGGATTTCTATATAATTTCGTCAAGAAAATCCCTTTGCCAGAATTGTCCGTTTTTGTAATCCGTCATGCTCATCCCCATAATTTCCTTGAACTGTCCGGATAAATGGTTGACGCTGCTGTAATCGAGCATATAGGCGATATCGGAAAATGAATATTGTCCCAGTTGGATGAGCTCCTTTACCTTTTCGATCTTGAGCTTGATAAAGTACTTTTCGATCGTGATGTTTTCATTTCTGGAAAAAACCTTGCTCAGTACTTTGTAATCGCGATGCAATAAATCGACAAGGTAGTCCGAGGTGTTCCCTTTGTGGTTAATCGGGACGTTGGTCACTAAGGAAATCAAGCCTATCTTGATTTTCTCAACGATCATTTCCTCTTCGCTTTTGGCTATTTCAAAGCCATTGGAATGTAGGACGTCCACGACTTTTTGGTCAACTTCGGCAATCCCTATTTCAGGAGCATTTACCGTAAGTTTTCCGAGTTCAAGGGATAGTACCTCAATGCCCGATTCATGCAATTCTTGTCTTATGACCTTGAGGCATCGCCTACAGACCATATGCTTTATCCAGTATTCCTTTTTGGAATCCATGGCGCCTGAGTTATTGTTAAGCGTAAATAATATCGGGTCAAAACCCGATAGGAGAATCGATCAGGATATGCCGTCGTGGAGATAGCACACGACAAAAAAGGTCAATTAGTGGCCATGACCAATGTGAAGAGCGAACGATTGCATTGACGTTCCGCCAGTGTAAAAATCAAATTAGGAAAGTTTCATGAAGGACAAGAAGATCCTGTTCGATCCACGGGGGATCGTAGTCTTTAAAAGGGATTACGTTTTCCTGTAGCCCTTCGAAACGATCGATATGGTAAAAAATAAAGGCGTTTAGAAATACAAGTGTATCGAAATCAAGGTCAAAGGAATCCAGCATCAGGTCATCCTTGCCAATATTGGCATAGGTATCGGTGCTGCAGCAATCCTTTTGTTCCAAAGAGCACTTCCTTGAGGTGTCTTTGGGATTTTGAAGCTTTTGGTCGCAGGGTTTTGCCTTGCCGGTCACAGAAAAACTGACCAACTTGTTACAGCAAAAATGGGCACTCGATGCAAAGGAAGTGGTACTGATCAATACCGAACAGGCCAGGAACAGAGACAATATTTTCGAGACGACTTGCTTCACTTCCTAAAGTTACTAAATTTTGTTTAACCTTCTAAAAATAAAACGGTTATTAATAACGCAAATATCTATATTATAACTGTTTGTGTGCAATTTCAGAAGGATTCTGTTCCAAAAGTAACGTATGGGATTCGGAAAAAACATGACAAATATCAGGTTTTCCAAAAGTGCTATACTTGGGCCATTAGAAAGAACAGAAAATGGTACCGGTATACAATAAATGACCATCGGCCGTCCAACCATCGGATTCGGTATTGGGCAATTTTAGGTCCATTAGGGTTTATTTAAAGGCAATGGTTCCAAATTTGATCGGGTTGAAAATACAATGCTATTGGTCAGGGTTCCATCCGTTGCCAATAAGGAGGGCCTTCGAACCACGAAGTGCTTTATACCGTCCCGGAGCAGATACGATGGTCGTATAAATGTTTGAAGATCAAAAGTATGGGGTGCCATGGTCGGTACTTTGAAAAGCAGGGGCTTTAGGTGGAATCCTTGTATAAATTGTGTTAAATTTAATGAGGTTGTTAAAATTTTTGTAGTTTTGTAACCGCTTATGAGAGTATTTTGGTTCAAAATATTATCTTGTTTTATGGCACTCAACGTGCTGGCATCCACCTTTTCCTTTGCAGTGGCACAACACTATTGTGGGGACGATCTTGTTGATTTTTCCTTCTTCGGCAAAGCGGAATCCTGTGGAATGGATATGCACCAGCCATCGGATTCACACGAGCACAAGCTGCAAGAAAAGCGGTGTTGCGATGACGAAACCCTTTCCGTACAAGGAAATGGGGATCTATTGCTTTCCGTTGAAAACTTAAGTGTTGGGGAGCATCAGTTTCTGGTTGCCTTCACCTACAGTTACATCAATCTTTTTGAGGGATTACAGGAAAATATAGTTCCTGTCGTACATTACCCTCCGCCCCTTTTGGTCAAGGATATTCAGATTCTTGATCAAACTTTCCTTATTTAAGAGCATATCGATGACGTTTGGCCGTGCTATGGTTTTTGGCATGGCCCTAGGTATTTATTGCCTTTGGAACATTTTCATTATTTCCAACACAATAAACTCATGATATGCTCAATAAAATCATAAAATACTTTTTAGAGAACAAACTGGTGACCGTTCTCGTTTTAATAACTTTGGTTACCTGGGGGATTGTCACTTCCCCCTTCAATTGGAATACGGGCTTTCTGCCCAAAGATCCGGTCCCCGTGGATGCCATTCCCGATATTGGGGAAAACCAGCAAATTGTTTTCACGCAATGGCCCGGGCGATCGCCACAAGATATCGAGGATCAGATTTCTTATCCAATGACGACCTATTTACTGGGAATTCCAGGGGTGAAAACGATCCGTAGTTCATCCATCTTTGGATTTTCCAGTATCTATATCATTTTTAATGATGATGTGGAATTCTATTGGTCGCGCTCCCGGATCCTTGAAAAATTGAATTCACTTCCCGCAGGGCTGTTGCCCGATGGGGTAACCCCGACTTTGGGTCCTGACGCCACGGCATTGGGACAGGTATACTGGTATACCCTGGAAGGAAGGGACAAGGATGGGAACCCTACGGGAGGATGGGATCTGCACGAAATACGGACTGCCCAGGATTTTTATGTGAAATACGGGTTGAATGCTGTGGATGGGGTGTCCGAAGTGGCTTCGATCGGTGGTTTCGTCCAAGAATATCAAGTTGATGTAAATCCAGATGCCCTGAAAGCCTATAATATCCCCTTATATAAGGTCATGGAGGCCGTACGGAAATCGAACAGGGATGTGGGCGCCAAGACCATTGAAGTCAATCAGGCGGAGTATTTGGTCAGGGGCTTGGGATATGTCAAAAATACGCAGGACATCGAAAAGGCCGTGGTTGCCGTCTTTGACAATGTTCCGGTTCGGGTCAAGGATATCGGGGTGGTCAGCTTGGGACCGGCCACACGAAGGGGTGTGCTCGATAAAGGGGGCGCCGAAGTGGTAGGTGGCGTCGTGGTCGCCCGTTATGGCTCCAATCCCTTGGCGGTCATCAATAATGTAAAGGACAAGATCAAGGAAATCGCGCCCGGCTTGCCCAAAAAGACCTTGGCCAATGGTGTCGAAAGCCAATTGACCGTGGTCCCGTTTTATGACCGGACACAGCTCATCCATGAGACTATAGGTACTTTGGAAAATGCCCTGTCCCACGAAATACTGATCAGCATCATCGTTGTATTGGTACTTGTGCTCAACCTGAGGGCCTCTGTGATCATATCCAGTCTATTGCCCGTTGGGGTCCTAATGACCTTTATTGTCATGCAATATGCCGGGGTTGATGCCAATGTGGTGGCCCTTTCCGGGATAGCCATT
The DNA here is from genome assembly GCF_033441575.1 of Flagellimonas baculiformis. Classification (NCBI taxonomy): domain Bacteria; kingdom Pseudomonadati; phylum Bacteroidota; class Flavobacteriia; order Flavobacteriales; family Flavobacteriaceae; genus Flagellimonas; species Flagellimonas baculiformis. The sequence goes on along the minus strand of NZ_JAUZVW010000015.1, from coordinate 14,350 downwards.
GCCATAGGGGTGATGGTGGACGTGGGGATCGTGTTCGTCGAGAACATTATCCGTCATTTGGAAATGCCCGAGAACCATGGTGCCAAGGGCAAGGAACTCATTCAGGTAATATATAGGGCCACCGTGGAAGTGGCCTCGGCAATTACCACCGCATTGGCGACCACTGTCGTGAGCTTTGTGCCTGTCTTTGCCATGCAATCGGCAGAAGGCAAGTTATTTAGGCCCTTGGCCTTTACCAAGACCTTCGCCCTGTTGAGCGCCTTTGTACTGGGAATCGTTGTACTGCCTGCCTTGGCCCATTTTGTACTGGGGGTGGATTATGACAAGAAACGGGTGCGACGATTTTGGTCCATTCTATTGATATCCACTGGGCTTATCTTTGCATTCTATGCCCAGATGTGGTTGCCATTGGTCATTTCACTCATTGGGTTGAACAATTTGATGGAACCCAAATGGCCGGAGCACTATAAATCGTTTCCCAACTATATCAATTTGGGATTGACCGTTTTTATCGCCTCGTTCTTCCTGACCGAGGAATGGATGCCCTTGGGACCCCAAAACGGTATTGTGGTCAACTACTTTTTTGTGTTGTTCCTAGTGGGCATTATCCTGGCCGCTTTGATGGGAATCGTACATTTCTATACCCCGGTCCTAAAGTGGTGTCTGGAAAACAAGGGAAAGTTCATGCTCATCCCATTCGTGACCCTGTTTTTTGGGGTATTGGTTTGGCTGGGGTTCGATAGCACCTTTGGAATCGTGGCCAAAGGCTTTGAATCGGTAGGTTGGAAAAGTGTCAGACAGACCTCGGGATGGCAGGCAGCTTCCAAGAGATTCCCGGGAATAGGGTCCGAGTTCATGCCATCGCTCAATGAAGGTTCGTTCCTGTTGATGCCGACATCCATGCCGCATTCAGGGGTGGAATACAACAAAAGGGTGGTTGGACAGTTGGATATGCTCTTGGGAAGCATACCCGAAGTGGACTTGGTTGTCGGTAAACTCGGTCGCGTTGAATCCGCACTGGACCCTGCACCCATTTCCATGTATGAGAACATCATCAACTATAAACCTGAATTCATTGTGAATGAAGACGGACATAGGGTCCGTTATAAAGTAGATCGAAAGGACAGGTTCATTACCCAGCATAAAGACACTTTGACCAATGAGGAAGCCTTGCAGCGAGGGATTGCCGAGAAGGACCTGATCGTGGATGAGGACGGTGAGTTTTTCCGAAACTGGAGGCCCCATATCAAATCCCCCAACGATATCTGGGATGAGATCGTAAAGGTCACCAAGATCCCGGGCATAACCTCTGCTCCCAAATTACAGCCCATTGAAACCCGGTTGGTGATGCTGCAGACCGGAATGCGCGCTCCCATGGGGATCAAGGTTTTTGGGCCCGATTTGAAGACCATCGAGGATTTTGGGATGCAATTGGAAGGTATCTTGAAGGAAGTGCCCTCGGTCAAGGCAGAAGCCGCATTCGCCGATAGAATAGTCGGCAAACCTTATTTGCACCTCAATATCAACAGGGACGGGATATCCCGATATGGTTTGAACATTGAAGATGTGCAGCAAAGCATCGAAACAGCGATCGGTGGGATGAAGATCACCTCCACCGTTGAGGGAAGGGAACGTTTTCCCGTGCGGGTGCGCTACCCGAGGGAATTGAGGGACGACCCGGAATCGTTGAAGAAAATTTTGATTCCCACACCGGTAGGGGCGCAAATTCCCTTATCCCAAGTGGTGGATTTTGAATATGTCCGCGGGCCTCAGGCCATCAAGAGCGAAAACACCTTTTTGGTGGGCTATGTGCTTTTTGATAAACGGGACGGTTTTGCGGAAGTCGATGTGGTGAACGATGCCCAGGAAGCCATCCAGAAAAAAATCGATGCAGGGGAATTAACGGTTCCCGCCGGAATAAGCTATAAGTTTTCTGGGAGTTATGAGAACCAAATCAGGGCAGTGAAAAGACTGTCCATTGTCATACCGATCAGTTTGATCGTGATTTTCTTGCTCCTGTTTTTTCAGTTCAAGACGGTCATCGCATCCTCCATCCATTTTTCAGGCGTTTTTGTTGCTTTTGCGGGAGGTTTCATAATGCTCTGGCTCTATGGTCAGGATTGGTTCATGAATTTTGCCATTGCAGGGGTCAACATGCGCGATCTGTTCCAAATGCACACGATCAACTTAAGCGTTGCGGTTTGGGTAGGATTTATCGCGCTTTTCGGTATTGCCACCGATGACGGTGTCATCATGGGTACGTACATCCACCAGGTTTTCGAGGAAAAGAACCCTCAAACCGTACCGGATGTGAGAGCGGCGGTTCTGGAGGCAGGGAAAAAAAGGGTTCGTCCCGCCATGATGACGGCCGCAGTGGCCATTATCGCCCTTTTACCAATACTCACCTCGACCGGAAAAGGGGCCGATATCATGATTCCCATGGCCATCCCGACTTTTGGGGGAATGACCATACAGATCATGACCATGTTCGTGGTCCCGGTACTCCAAGCCTATTGGAGGGAAACAGTCATTAAAAATCGCAACAAAGCATTGAAAAAAATACAGTAAAATGAAAAAGGTAGTGACCATTATATTTATCTTGACAAGTATCCTATCCAATGGCCAGACCTTGGAGGACTACTTTGAGATTGCTGCTGGGAACAACCCGGGGCTGCTTTCACAGTACAAAGATTTTGAGGCGGCGTTACAAAAGGTACCGCAGGTGAAGGCTTTACCAGATCCAAACCTGTCCTTTGGGTACTTCATCTCCCCGGTCGAAACCCGGGTAGGGCCCCAAAAGGCAAGGTTTTCACTGACCCAGATGTTTCCTTGGTTTGGAACCTTAAAGGCCCAAGGTGATGCCGCTGCACTTATGGCAGAGGCCAAGTACCAGTCTTTTTTGGATGCCAGGAACAAACTTTATTACGAGGTTTCGGCAGCTTATTTTCCATTGTACGAACTTAAGGAGTGGGTACGGATCGAAGAGGACAACATCGCCATCCTGGAATCCTACAAGACGGTTTCCAATACGAAATTTAAAAACGGCCTGGGATCATTGGTCGATGTCTTAAGGGTGGACGTGCTTTTAAAGGAAGCCCGGACGAATCTGGGTATCCTTAAACATAAGGAAATCCCCCTTCTGGCGTCCTTCAATAAACTATTGGACCGTAAGGAAGATGAACAAATAAACATCCCTGAGACCTTTGGGGTCAATGTACTGCCCATTGATTACACAAAAGATTCCTTGGTGGTGGACCATCCGCTTTTGAATTCCCTGGAATTAAAGGTCAAGGCAGCAGCGGCCTCTGAAAGGGCAGCCCTTAAACAAGGCTTGCCAAAAGTCGGGATCGGACTGGACTATGTAATGGTCGATGAGCGAACGGACATGGTGGTTCCCGATAACGGCAAGGATGTATTGATGCCCATGGTTACCTTGAGCCTGCCCCTATTCAGGGGTAAGTACAGGGCAGCCGAAAAAGAGGCCCAATTGATGCAGGAAAGTTATGCACTGCAAAAAAAGGAAGTCACCAATACATTGAAGACCAATTATGAAATGGCTGTTTTTGACATAAGGCAGCAGACCGATCTGATTTCCCTCTTTGATGAACAGATCATGGAATCGGAACAAGCACTCAATCTGTTGTTCACAGCCTATGGGAATTCCGGGAAGGACTTCGAGGAGGTGTTACGAATGCAGCAACAATTGTTGAAGTATACTAAATTGAAAATAAGCGCATTGACGCAATATGAAATAGCGTTGGCCAAGTTTAACTATATCACGGCAAAAAAATAATCAGATGAAATCAGAAACACAAAAAATAGTAAAAATAGCCTTGTCCACCTTGGTTCTTGGACTTTTGCTGGGATGGCTATTGTTCGGGGGCTCCAAGGGCAATGCCACAGAGGAACACCAACATACTTCGGAAGTATCGGGAGAAACCATTTGGACCTGCTCCATGCATCCCCAGATCAGACAGACGGAACCGGGAGATTGTCCCATTTGTGGGATGGACTTGATCCCTTTGGAAAATGACAACGGTTCGGAACTGGACCCCATGGCCGTTAGCATGTCGAAAACCGCCATGCAGCTTGCCAATGTCACTACGGAAATCGTGGGCAAGACCGCCCCGGTCAAATTGATCGATCTAAATGGCAAAGTGGAAGCGGACGAACGATCGATCTATTCCCAATCTTCCCATATTCCCGGCAGGGTGGAAAGGCTAATGGTGAATTTTACAGGGGAGTACATCAAACAGGGGCAGATTATCGCCTATATTTATTCCCCTGACCTGGTCACTGCACAAGAAGAACTTTTTGAAGCAAGAAAGGTGGCGGACACCCAACCGCAGTTTTTTAATGCCGCCAAGGAAAAATTAAAAAACTGGAAACTTTCCGACAACCAAATCGCACAGATACTTCAATCCGGGACCGTTAAGGAGGAATTGCCGATACATGCCGATGTTTCAGGCTACGTTACCGAAAAAATGGTAAACCTTGGCGACTATGTCAACAAGGGCAAGGCATTATATCAAATTGCCAACCTGAACAGCGTTTGGGTACTTTTCGATATCTATGAGACCGACATGCCCTGGATAAGAAAAGGCGATGAAGTGGTCTTTACCATACCCTCACTTCCCGGTGAAAACTTCAAAGGCAGGATTTCCTATATCGATCCGGTGATCAATCCCATGACAAGGGTTGCCAAGGCCCGAGTCGAGATCGGGAACGCCAGTCTAAGGTTAAAGCCGGAAATGTTCGCTTCCGGAACCGTGGAAGCAAAACAGCCCATTGCATCAGAAGCGATAACCATTCCAAAGTCGGCAGTGATGTGGACCGGGGAACGATCTGTGGTATATATCAAAAATACCACGTCCAATGGGGTGAATTTTGTGTTGCGCGATGTCACTTTGGGGCCATCGTTGGGAAATGGTTTCATTGTCAAGGAGGGTCTGCAAGAAGGGGATGAGATCGCGGTAAACGGGACCTTTAGTATCGACGCGGCGGCCCAATTGGCCGGGAAACCGAGCATGATGAATCCTGAAGGTGGGCCCGCCATGACGGGACATAACCACGGAGGAATGAAGATGGGGGATGACAAGGGTACAGGCGGTAGCGATCATTCGGATATGGATATGGGCGATGTCAAACAGGAAAGTAAAACAGACCATTCCGATATGAACCAGCGAATAGCGACGACAGGGACTTTTAAAAACCAATTGAAACAGGTGGTGAGCGCCTACTTGGAGTTAAAGGATGCGCTTGTCAATGATAATGCCACCAAGTCCAATGCCGCTTCCAAAAAAGTGTTGTCGGCCTTGGAACATGTGGATATGAAACAATTGACGGACAAAAAGGCGCACGACCATTGGATGACGATCTCGAAGGAAATCTCCAATTCGGCGAATTCCATTTCAAAGATATCGGATATCAAGGCGCAACGCGATCATTTTAAACATCTGTCCGCCCATCTATCCAAAGGTGTCAAGCTTTTTGGGGTCGATCAAAAGATATACGAACAATTTTGCCCGATGGCCGACAACAACAAAGGTGCCTATTGGTTGAGTACGACCAAAGAGATCAAAAACCCCTATTTCGGTGAGGCTATGTTGACCTGTGGGGAGACTACCGATGAAATGTAATTAAAGAATGTAAAGGATGAAATGTATGGTGAAAAGGAAGATATTGAAAACTAAATTCCCGTTTTTTGTTTTAATGGCCCTGACGACCCAAGTTTTTGGGCAAGTGGGAACAAATGGCGAGGACAGAAAAGAGGAAGGTAGGCCTGTTCGGGAATACAATCTTGTACTGGAACAGAACAAATTGACCCTCGGTGGGGTCACCGCCGATGCAATGACCATCAACGGGAGTATTCCCGGACCGGTCTTGGAATTCAACGAGGGTGACCTCGCCCTGATCAACGTGACCAATAAGATGGATGTGGAAACCTCCGTACACTGGCATGGATTGATCTTGCCCAATTTTTATGACGGGGTACCGTACCTGACGACCCCTCCCATTGAACCTGGCACAACTTTCCAATATCGGATTCCGATCAACCAATCAGGTACCTATTGGTACCATTCCCACACCATGCTACAAGAGCAAAAGGGGGTGTATGGCTCGATACTGATCCATCCCAAGGAAAAGACATTGGACTACGATAAGGATTTGGTCGTGGTACTTTCCGATTGGACAAACGAAAAGGCCATGAACGTGCTTCGAAACCTTAAAAGGGGAAACGAGTGGTATCAGGTCAAAAAGGGGACCGCCGTACCCTTGGGCAGGGTCATCAAGGAAGGTGCGCTCGGGGCACAGCTCAAATTTTGGCGAGATCGTATGGAAGGAGCGGATATTGCCGATATCTATTACCCGGCATTTTTGACCAATGGGGAAATATTGGCCGAATACCCTGATTTCAAACCCGGTGAAAAAGTGCGGCTCCGGTTCGTCAATGCCTCTGCCTCCACCTATTATTGGATGGATTTCGGTGGCGGTAACCCCATGGTGGTTTCCGGGGATGGTGTCGATGTGGAGCCAGTTTCCAAAAGTCGTTTTCTTTTTGGTATTGCCGAGACCTATGATGTCATCGTGACCGTTCCTGAAGGCACTTTGGAGGTAACGGCCACGGCACAGGATGGCTCCGGGCATACCTCGTTGCATTTAGGTCAGGGAACCCTTTTTCCCGCAACGACCATCGATAGGCCCGACAAAGTGGCGATGATGAAACAAATGGCCCAAATGGATATGAAAATGGGGGCTCCGGCAATGGCCGGCAACAAGAAGAAAAATACACCCGAATATTTGATGCAAAAGTATGGGATGCAGATGGGCATGAAGGATAGCAGCATGGATATGGGTATGCACAATGGGATGTCTATGGATAAGACCAAAATGAGCGGTCAAATGGAAAAACCCGTTGCGAAGATGCATACAAAGATGGGGGATATGGCAGCAATGGAAAAGGATTCAATGTCAATGAAATCCACTGGACATAAGGATAAGATGTATGACCCTATGGGTCATAATATGCCAAAGATGCAGAAAGATACTTCAGCTTTTGATTACGATACCCGTAAAACGTATTTCAACTATGATTTCTTAAAGGCAAAGGAAAGTACTACCTATAATGCCAATCTGCCCGTCAATGAGATTCTGTTGAACCTGACGGGAAATATGCAACGGTATATCTGGAGTATGAACGGTGTGCCACTTTCAGAAACCGATAAGATCAAGATCAAAGGTGGGGAAGTAACCCGGATCACCCTCAATAACCTGACCATGATGCACCATCCGATGCACCTCCATGGGCATTATTTCAGGGTCATCAATGAGAATGGTGAAAAGTCACCCTTGAAACATACGGTCAATGTGCCGCCCATGCAGAAAGTGGTCATCGAATTTTATAATGAAGAGTACGGGGATTGGTTCTTTCACTGTCATATCCTCTACCACATGATGGGGGGCATGGCCAGGGTTTTCAGTTATGATACCCCAAGAGATGCAAGGATGAAGGATTTTCCCGTTCAAAAGTTGGTAGATGAAACTGACCATTATTATTCTTGGGGTGCTGCCAGATTGGGTTCCAATTTTAATGAACTATTCCTGGTTTCAAGTAATATCAGGAATGAATTTGGAGTACGGGCAGAATTTGACTACGACCAAAATGCCGAGGTGGAAGTCAATTATAACAGGTATCTCAACGACTGGGTACGGGTCTATGCAGGGGTGAACACGGAAACGTCCATCCCTGACTCCTATGACCGGTTCAATACAGTGGGACTGATTGGGGTCAAGTATTTTACCCCATACCGCTTTAATATGGATGTGAGTATGGACCACCAGCTGCGTCCAAGAATAAGGTTGGATAGGGAACTATTGCTTTTTCCAAGGATTTTCCTCGAGGGGGAATATGAATTTCGAGCCGATTTTGGATGGGTCAACGATTTGGAGGGTTCATCCTATGAAAGTGAGACCCAATGGCTGGTGGGGGCTTCCTATATTCTTTCGCGTAATTTTTCAATCCAGGCCAATTACAACAACCGATATGGTTGGGGTGGAGGCCTGTTAGCCCGTTTTTAAATGACGGAATACAAAAAAAATAGTCTGAGTCTGACCAACACCGTTGCTTTGGGAACCGGTGTGATGATTGGTGCGGGAATTTTTGCACTCTTGGGTCAGGTTGCCGAACTCTCCGGCCATTGGTTTCCCTTTGCTTTTTTAATCGGGGCAGTCATCTCAGGTTTCAGTTCCTACACCTATGTCAAAATGTCCAATACCTACCCTTCTGCCGGGGGCATTGGCATGTACCTCAAAAAGGTATACGGTAAAACTGCCTGGACTGCTACCGGTGCCCTGTTGATGGCCCTTTCCATGGTCATCAATGAGAGTTTGGTGGCCAGGACGTTCGGGACCTACGTATTGGAGCTTTTTGATGTGGAGTCGAAAGCATTCTGGCCCCCTGTCCTTGGGGTATTTTTATTGGTCGCTGCTTTTATTGTCAATGTGATGGGGAACAAAGCGATCGGGGGATCGTCCTTTGTCATGGCCATACTAAAAATCGGCGGTATAGCGGTTTTTGCCCTAGGAGGGCTTTGGGTCGCTGGATTCACCTTTGATCAGATCGTTCCCTCCCAGCCCTTGACCGAGCATTCCCCGGTGGATTATTTGGGAGCACTGGCACTGTCAATATTGGCCTATAAGGGTTTTACCACCATTACCAATAGCGGGGACGAGATCGTCGATCCCAAACGTAACGTGGGACGGGCCATAGTCATTTCTTTGGTGATATGCACCTTGGTCTATATCATGGTCGCGTTTGCTGTGTCTTCCAATCTTTCCATTGGGGAAATCATTGCGGCCAAGGATTATTCGCTTGCCGAGGCATCCAGACCCGCTTTTGGAAAGTATGGGGTCTGGTTCACCGTCGGCTTGGCGATCGTATCCACCATTTCCGGGGTCATTGCCAGCATTTTTGCCGTTTCCCGCATGACCACCATGCTTACCGATAAGGAATTGATACCACATCGACATTTTGGGATGCCCGGGGACATACAGAAACATATGTTGGTGTATACCGTGGTGATCGCCATAGGGCTCACAGTGTTGTTCGATCTGAGCCGGATCGCTGCATTGGGGGCCATCTTTTATTTGATCATGGATATCGGGATCCATTGGGGGGTCCTAAAAAATCTACGAAAGGAAATCGGTGCAAATCCCATTATCCTCATCACGGCCCTTGTGCTGGATGTACTGGTGTTAGGCGCCTTTATTTGGTCAAAGGCCGGTAGTGACCTTTTGGTGGTCATTGTTGCCCTGGTATTGATGGTGCTTATTTTTTTCGGGGAACGATTGTTTTTGGGGAAAAAGCGTACAGTCGAGGAAGAATGAGGACTGAGTGCCTGCGTGGGAGAAATGGAAAATTTGATGTAAAAATTAAAATAGTAACAATAATGGGGGATAATACAAAAATGCCGACCCCGGGCAATCAAAATGAGGAATTAATCTTAAAATCAATTACAATGAAAAGAACAACAGTTACATTAAGTACAATTGCCATTGCGCTTTTGACCGTTACCGCTATATCCTGCAAGGACGGTAAAAAGGAAACAAACGACAAGGAAGGTACCCATATGGAGATGGGAACGGACGAGGGCCATCACCAGGGGAGCTCGGCAGGTGAAATGGACCATGGGACCATGGACCATGATATGGGGAAGGCCGATGTACAGGGTATGACCGTGATCGACAGCTATCTCCAACTAAAGGATGCCCTGGTGGCGGACAACAAGGATGAAGCGGCCAAATCGGGCCAGGCCTTGGCCAGTGCCTTGGGAAGCTTTGATATCAGCGGATACGATGAACAGCAACAGAAGGAGCTGTCCGACATCATTGAAGTGGCCAAGGAACATGGGGAGCATATTGCCAAAAGTGATATTGGTCACCAAAGGGAACACTTTCAGGGATTGGGCAAGGATATGGTCGATTTTATAGCCATAACTGGGACTTCCAAAACCTTGTACCAACAATTTTGCCCCATGTACAACAACAATCAAGGAGGAACTTGGCTCAGCGCAAGCAGCGAAATCCAGAATCCATTTTTTGGAAGTCAGATGTTGACCTGTGGTAAGGTGCAAAAGGAAATCAATTAGATGAAAGTACTGAAAATCATAGCCTTGGTAGTGCTGTTGGGATTTGTGGGCATCCAGTTTGTGCCCACAGAGCCCAACCTGAGCGAAGTAGTTCCCGATACGGACTTCATTTTGGTGAACGAGGTTGCCAAGGATATCCAACACAATTTGCGGGTCTCTTGCTATGATTGCCACAGTAACAACACCCATTACCCATGGTACAATAAGGTCCAACCCATCGCCTGGTTTCTGGAAGATCACATCAAGGAGGGAAAGGAGGAACTCAATTTCAATGAATGGGGCGACTATTCGGATCGAAGAAAAAGGAGCAAACTAAAGTCCATCGCAAGTCAAATTGAAGACGATAAGATGCCCTTATCTTCCTATACCCTGATCCATAAGGATGCAAAATTATCGGTGGAAGAGAAAGAACGGATATTGACCTTGGTAAATGATCTAATGGAAGAATTGGATAATTGAAAATGACATGGAAAATACCCTGAAACCGGGAAAAACGATATTGCTATTGTTGTTGGTCATGTCCGGTCACTATGAATGAGGAAATAAAGTCCTGAAAGGGAGGGGAGCACCCAAAGTTGATTGGTTGGTGAGTTAGTTAGTTAATCGTTCCCTTCCCTTGTCAGGCGCTAATGGTAAAAAAAGATGAAAGATTGTTGTCGTACCAATGGACCTATCCAGACGAAAAAGGCCGTTTAAAAAAATGGTTGGGCTATATCCTGTATGGGATCGTCATTTCAATCGTCCTAGGGGCCTTTTTCGTACAATACATACTAACCTAAACAATTATAGAACAAACCAATGAAACGTATTACTTTACAGATTTTTCTACTGGCCATACTTATCACAGGAGCCTGCTTCGGTCAAACAAACCCTACGATGGAAAACCAAAACCAGGACAGGGCCACTGTGCTGCGGATAATGGAAAGCTACAAGGAGGCCCTGGAAAATTTGACCACGGAAGGCACCTTGGAACTTTTTGCGGAAGATTCCGAGGTTTTTGAATCCGGGGGCGTCGAAGGCACCTATCAATATTATCTCGACCATCATATAGGCCCAGAACTTGGCCATTTCAACAGCTTTAGGTTTTCGGATTATACCATTGAAGTGAAGGTGGAGCTACCCTTTGCCTTTACTACGGAAAGCTATGTCTATACCATTGGCCTAAAATCCGAAAATGGAGGTGAGGGCAAAACGATCAGCAGAAAAGGGGTTGCCACCTCCATCCTTAAAAAAACGGATGGGGAATGGAAAATTGTGAAGATGCATAATTCCTCACGAAACAACGGGAAGAACTAATGGTCGGAAGAAAAACATCGATGAAGGTCAGAAAGATACATAGGTATCTTGGCCTTTTTATTGGGATCCAGTTCCTTATGTGGACTATAAGCGGACTATATTTTAGTTGGACGGACATTGACGAAATCCATGGAGATCAATTCATCAAGGAGCCTGTGAGCCAGCCCGAGTTTGGCAATTTGATTGCACCCAATGGGGAAATAAACATTAAGATCACATCTTTGGAAATGAGAAATATAGGGGGAAGTCCCTACTATTGGATAAATGATGGGGTTTTGATGGATGCAAAAACGGGGGAGATTAAAAAGGGTATCGATGAACAACAGGCTTTGGCCGTTGCTTCCCAATATATGTTGCCAGACCTTAAGGTCAAAGATGTCGAAAGACTCACCCAAACAGGTGGGCAGCACGAGTATCGGGGACGTCCATTACCGGCCTATGTGATCACCTATGAAACGGATGAAAACCTAAAAGCGTATGTCTCAGAGGCCGATGGGTCGTTCCAACGTGTAAGGCATCGGGCCTGGAGATGGTTCGATTTTTTATGGATGACCCATACCATGGATTATGAGGGACGGGACGATTTTAACACCATGGTTTTACGGATTTTTTCCCTAATGGGATTGATTACCGTTTTGAGCGGATTCTTGTTGTGGTATGTCAGCTCCCCAACGATCAGAAAATTATGGAAAAGACGATAGTTCAACTACTTAGACATCAGAAGTGGCAAAGCACTTATGTTAGGAGCAAATAGTCGTCCATAGGGACAGTTGAGTCAATGTTGGGAAAATGAGCGAACTTAGAAGGCAAAGACGAAAGAAAAAAAGGGGTCTGGTAAAGAGGAAACGGGACCCGGCCAAGGAAAGAAAGGAAAAAAGAATGAAAATCCTTGGTATATTGGCATTGGTACTGATTGTAATATTGGCAGTGGTCGTCATTTTTTTGAAGGCCCTGTGGAAATTCACTGTATAATATGGAGGTTGAGCCTGGTAAATCGAAAGAAGTGTTGTATATCAAAAACATGGTCTGTCCGAGATGCATCATGGCCGTCAAAGGTATTTTGGACAATGAGGACATTCCCTTTATAAATGTATCGTTGGGTGAAATAACACTTAGCGGAAAAATAACGGATGAAAAACGGGAAGGTCTTAACAAAAGACTTGGGAAAATCGGATTTACGATTGTCAATGATCGTAAAGGTCAGTTGATCGAACAGATTAAAAACCTGGTGATTGAGGCAATCCATTATGCTCGATCCATGGAAAAGGTCAAATGGCCCGAATACCTTTCCGATGGATTGCATCTTGACTATAAGTATATGAGTTCGCTGTTTTCCTCGGTGGAAAGCATCACTTTGGAGCAATATATCATCAACCAAAAGATTGAAAAGGTCAAAGAGTTACTGGTTTATGACGAATTGAGCTTAAAGGAAATAGCGTTTCAATTGGATTATAGCAGTACCGCATACCTGAGCAATCAATTCAAAAAGGTGACGGGTATGACCCCGACTTTTTTTAAGCAAAGCTTGAAGCATAATAGAAAGTCTTTGGATGAGATTTAAATTAAAGGAAATTAAATATGGAAGGCTTCTGAATTATATCTTATTACAAACGAAACTGTGATTAAAGAATTGGTTTTGGCCTTGTCTTCAATCTTCTGCAATGTCTTATAAGTCGAATTTAAAATATTCTTATCATGGAAAACGAAAAAATAACTTGGGGTATCTTCTTTTCTGGAGGTGGAAGATGTGCAAAGGATTGTTTGGACCTTTTAACGGAGGGACGACTAAGGGGACATAAAATAAAATGTGTGGTGACAGCGGGGCAGCCGGCTGGAAACCTCAAACACTTTTCGGATAATCAAATCACTATTATTGATCGATATCCGGGTGATTTTGGTTCCATCACAGAGTATCAGATTTGGTTGGCGGACATTCTTCAGAAGAATAAAATTGATTATCTTTTTTTGTTGGGATATAAGTATAGGATAAGGCCTGAATTATTAGTGCCATTTAAAAATAGAATATTGAATATTCACCCTTCATTGTTACCATCATTTAAAAACACCCAAACAGCAATACAGGATGCAATGGATTTGGGGGCTAGGGTTTCAGGAGTAACCACTCACCTTATAGATGAAAAAATTGATGAAGGTTTTATTCTGGATCAAGAAGCCGTTAGAATTCCGCGGAACACTAATTTTATAACAATTGACATTGCTTTTAACAAGGCAGGAATAGAACTTATTGAGCGGACCTTCAATTTAGTGGAAAATGAACATAAGCCCAATATCTATTTGGATAGTTATATAAAAGAACATTTAGGTCGGTCCAAAACATAGTTTGATCCATTCCATTACAATAAATAGCCATGCCCTTATGACAATTTTATAATTCTTTCGGAGAATTCTATAACTTCTCATCATAATTCTGTTCTGAAATTTGTACCATACAAATCAGAGTAGAAAATGGATGCAATCGATATTATAGAGGATACTGCAAGGAAAGCGAAGACGGTGTCCAAAAAATCATTCCCGGTCACTGGAATGACCTGTGCTGCCTGTGCATCCAGCGTGGAATCCATGCTGGGCCATACGGAAGGGGTCTACAATGCCAGTGTCAACTTTGCCAACAGTACGGTCCTTGTGGAGTATGACAGTGCTATGGACCTAAGCGATCTTCAAAATGCGGTACGTCAAATCGGTTATAATATAATTGTGGATGCCGAGGATCCTACCGAAGTACAGGAAGAGCTTTCGAAAAAGCATTATGTATCCATAAAAAAGCGAACCCTTTGGTCCGCTATTTTGACACTTCCCATTTTCCTTCTTGGGATGTTTTTTATGGATTGGGTCCCGGGTAGGTGGATTTCGTTGGTACTTGCCGTTCCTATCCTGTTCTGGTTTGG
>NZ_JAUZVW010000014.1:0-129599 GCF_033441575.1 Flagellimonas baculiformis | reverse complement strand
ATCGTGTCTGCTGTCCGTGGTGACCCTGAACTTTCTCTTTCTTTTGGCGAAAAGCCTGTTGGCCCTCACTATCCTGGCCTCCCTCGGTCTTGAGGCCCCATATCCCCTTTTCAAGAGCTCATCCTGGATCCTTGGTGCCCCGTAACTCCCAAAGCTGTCCTTGAAAATACCATGTATGGCCACCGTCAGGGCCTCGTTCTCCAACCATCTTCTGGAAGGCCCGGTTCAACCAATTGTAATACCCACTTTTGCTTATCTTGAACATTTTGCACATCTTCCCGACAGGAAATTTGAACCTGTGGTGTTTTATGAACCTATATTTTTCCTGTCGCCCTAGGAGAAGATGGCTATTGCCTTTTTTAGGATATCGCGCTCGATCTCCACGCTCCTCAGTTTTTTCTTGAGCTAGGTTTATCTCCCTTTGTTCATCAGTAAGCTTGGGGTTCCCCTTTCCGGGAAAAAACTGTTCTCCCCATTTTTTTTGGCCTCCCTGCGCCAGCGTCCCAATACCGAGGGGTTCAGCCCAAGTTCCCTACATACCTCTGCTGCATTGCCCCTTGCATGGCTCAGTTCGACAGCCTTTTGCTTGAACTCCATTGTGTACTCTCTTTTTTGTTTTGACATGTTTTCAAAGTTAATTCAAACAGTCAACATGCTCTTTTCTCAATGTCCAGTCAAATGTAGTAAGTCCAAAGCGAAAGGGAATAGAGACCAAACCCCTAGGGCAAGGCGCGTTGTTTTTCCAATATAACGGGAAATGAAGATTACGCATAGTGCCTGCCCGCATGGGGCTTGGCTCTCTCCCTGTTTTAAGTTCACTGTCTCATAAAGCCCAGCCCTATATATTTTAGAAAATCGGGGATAGAGGACCGCCAAAATGTCCAATCATGCCCACCATCAATGATGCGGAACTCATGGTCTATTTTCATGTTTCGTAATGAGACATGGGCCGCGGCATTACCTGTATATAGAAAATCATCATCGCCGATGTTAAAGTAAAGTCTTAATTTCAGGTTATCCTTTGCTATTGTATTAATCAATTTCATGGGGTTGTTGGCATCCCAATGGCTAGTATCCGGGTTTTCAGAATCTACATCCATCCCATAAAGGTTTTTAGCCAGTCCTTTCCACATGGGGTTTTTGGTCATTGGATCATCCATTGAAATAATTGCCGCACTGAGTGGCACACAGGTACCGAACATATCATGGTGTTTCACCCCATACAAAAAGGCGCCATAGCCACCCATTGAATTGCCTACAACGGCCCGGTGTTCCTTTGTCTTTTTAATCCTATAGGTTTTTTCGACCATTGGTATAAATTCTTGAAAGAACATATCTTCAAACCTTGAATTGCCTTGGAAATCATTGATGTAAAAATACTGCCCTCCATCAGGCATTATTACAATTGAAGGAGGGATTTGTGCCTTCTCAATGGCAGAATCCATGAAATGGTCTATAAGCCCATATTGTACCCAAACATTTTCATCACCCCCATAACCGTGCAAAAGATAGATTACAGGGTAGCTTCTTGTAGAGTCATCATAACCGGTTGGCAAATAAACGGTATAATCAACCTCTT
This sequence comes from Flagellimonas baculiformis, assembly GCF_033441575.1. NCBI lineage: Bacteria > Pseudomonadati > Bacteroidota > Flavobacteriia > Flavobacteriales > Flavobacteriaceae > Flagellimonas > Flagellimonas baculiformis. Next base: position 128,020 of record NZ_JAUZVW010000014.1, on the reverse strand, counting down.
TGCCCAAAATGGCGCTTTTTACCGACTGTCCTTCCAAAACTTTTCCCTGGCCAAAACAAAACATCGTGCTTAGTAGAGTTATGGCAATTGAAGTAATAGAACTTCTTGATTTTTTCATTTTTTGTTATTTATAGATTATCCAAGTTGATCTTTTTGCTGCCGAACAAAGGGGCATAGGTCCGAGCCTCGGCAAAAGTCAGTCGATTCCGCAAATAAACGATTTGGGCATGTACTCGTGTAAAAGGGGTGTCAATCTCAGGTGGGATATCATACCATTCGTCATCAAAAATCAAGATAACGCTTCTATTTCCAGGTAATGCGCCCGGGGTGAGCACTCCGTGCAACTTTGGGGCTGGGTCACCTTCGTTGGCATAATGGACATATTGGGGGCCTCGGGGGAACCACATACCTGCACCACCCGATGTTTCTACCATGAGTTGGCCCAATTGGCTGTTCGAAAGCTGGTTTTCCAGCGAACGTAGTGATCTGGCCAAGTGAAAGGCCCCCTGACTGTGTCCCAACAAAAGTACCCTGGTCTCTGTATCAATGATTTCGAGCACACTCTTTTCAATAGCGGCCTCCACGACCTCGTTGGTGGGCAAGATGATTTCAAGAGCATCCAGTTTTCCTCCTTTGGTGCCATTGTGTATGCCAACAACGGGGCGACCTGTAAATTCTGCAATTTCAAGCATGCTTTTGAACTGTCTTGTCACATCGTTGCCGGCACCGTTGATAAACCATATGGGTTCGTCGTTTGTGATTGTTTCTGGGTATACTGGGGGCACATCCAGAATACTGGTGGTCCGATAATCAAAAAGTAAGGTGTCCGCCCCTACGTAGTAACCATCAAATTGAATGTCTTCGGACATGTTGCCGAACAGCGATACTTTATCCGACTCGGTTAGGTTTTTGGAAGCATTCAGGTTTTCTTCCTCAAAAGATGTGTCCGAGCAGGAGGCGAACAATAGCAATGACAAAAATGCCGTTCCAAAAAATAAGCGATTGATTTTCTTCATAGTTAAATTGATTTATATAATTTTTGTTAAAATTCTAATATGTATAGGTCACTTCATTGGGCAAATACCCGATTCTATGGGCATTGATGATAAGTGTCTGTCCCTTTTCCAAATTAATGGTTTCTCCTAGGTAGATCTTCCATGGCTTGTGCACATCAACAAGTTCAATGGTCTTTTCTTGGTCGATTGTAAAACCAAAATCCCAACTTTTGGCCCTACGCCTTGATTTCGCGTCAAGGAGGTCACCTTGGTCAACTATGCGATAACCGATCGAAGCTCCTTTAGTAGCACATTCTATAGTAACCCCATTTTTGTTACCTATTATTTTCGGGGGAGATGTTTTAGGAGGTTCCTTTGTGTTTTTCCACCAATTGTTGAATACCATCTCTTTTTCGCCGACCGAGGATAGGTCGCCCACTTTTGTTATCCAATCAAAAAGAGTTTCTTTAAGTTCTTTCTTTTTTGCCGCATATTGGGGCTCTTCCGCAATATTTAACAACTCATTGGGATCCATTTTCGTGTGATAGAGTTCTTCGGAAGGTTTATTTCCGGCAAACCAGTCCAACAGATAGGGGTTATCTAAATTTCCCTCTTTATAGAGTTCCAATATTTCTTTCATCGTGGGTATGCCCTTTCTGTATTGCAGGTCTTGGTATTTGGGGAGTTCTGGCATAAAGTTGTACACATACCTGAAGTCACCGTCGCTCACAGACCGTACCCTATCATATTTATTTGCCATACGGTCTCTCGCCGCAAAGACATACTTTCTTCCTTCCGAAGATTTGTATGCCCCCAGAAAAGCGGTTCCCTGAAGATGGTCGGGAGGCTTGATACCCGCTATGGAAAGCATTGTTGGTGCCAAGTCCACTGCACTGATCAACCTATCGTCTTTGGTGCCGGAAAAACGGTTTTTGGGAAATTTAATGATTAAAGGTATATGCGTCCCCCTTTCAAGAATTTCCCGCTTGGTCCAAGGCATGCATCCACCATGATCGCTAAAAAATATCACATAAGAGTCATCATAGACTTGATCTTTTTTTAACTTGTCAACAATCTCGCCCACAGCCTGATCCATTTGTTCGATACGGGTATAGAGAACTGCCATATCTTTGCGCACAGTTTCGGTATCGACGTAATATGGAGGCAACTTCATGTCATTGGGGTCGAAAAAAATGCTGTCTGGCGACGCCATCAACTTTGATTCGTGTGTGACAGCCAAGTTGAACACACTGAAGAACGGAACGTTTTTAGGCCTATATTCATAAGAAGCCGCTGGGCTACTGTCATCCCAAACTGTAACCGGCACTTCAAACTGATAATCTTCTTTATAGTTGTTTGTCGTATAATAGCCCCGTGCCCTTAGATATTCAGGAAAAGCCTTTACATTGTCCGGCAAAACGGCTGAATAGCTTGGCAGGCCTTCCGGCATAAAAATTGTTGAGTTAGAAAGGGTGCGCATGTGTTGTGTGCCTATAGAAATTGCATGCATGCCGGTAATAATGGATGATCTACTAGGTGCGCATACCCCGGACGTGGTATATGCTTTTGTAAAAACAACCGCATCTTGAGCCAGAGCATTTATGTTAGGGGTTTTCGCAATTGAATCGCCATATACTTCCAAAAAAGGGGAAATATCCTCGCATACTATCCAAACTATATTCGGGCTTTGCTGAGAAAACATCACCTTACACATAAGAAAAACCAATAAGATGGCAACCATAAGCAACAACCTAGTCGTTCCTTGACCTATTTTTTTAAGATGACTTTTCATGTCTGCAGAGTTTTAACTTGTTGGTCGCCCATTTTTAGTAAGAGATGAAAACCCTTTTTTTATAGACATCATTTTTTGTTTTCTTGACACTCTTAGCCCTTTTGAGCTGGGCACCCAACTTCTCATATCATTAAAAAGTTAATTTGTAAAAAAATTTATCATTGTTATCAATTCTTTATTTTTTTTATACATTAGTTGCGATAATTTCAATAATGGGACATGATAATATTCCATTTACTAATTATGATTTTGTCAATCGGCAAATTTGCCATACCATTTGGATTACGGTATCAATGGGAAGAGAAAAAAAAATAGACCAAGTACTAGACTCTATAGAGAAACTGCTCTGGAAAGATCTGAAGAAAGGCTGTTTGGCATCTTTGGGGTCTCTATATGACCTTTACGTTGACAAACTTTTTGCCTATGGGTACAAAATCAGTGGAGATAGAGCTAAAGTTCAAGATGAAATCCACAATCTTTTTCTAGACCTTTATAGATACCACAAGAAATTATCGGATGTCAAAAACATAGAGGCCTATTTGATAATGTCCCTTAAAAGAAAACTCATTAAGCAAAGCGACCATAAGATCAAGAGTTTGGAGAGCGAATTGGAAACCTTTAACAATAGTTACTCTACTGCAGGCCTGACGGTTATTTCACATGAGGAAGAAATGATCGAAGATGAAAAAGAAAATGAACTGTCAAAGAGGCTAAAAAAAATAATGGTTAATTTAACGGATCATCAACGAAAGATACTTCGACTTCGTTTCGCCCAAGAAAAGACATATCAACAGATCGCCGGAGATTTGGGACTTTCTGTTGCTTCTGCCAGAACGCTGGTTTACAGAACGTTAAAAACGATCCGCGACACGGCCTTAACATTGTTCTTTTAAAAAAGCGTTTTTTTTTGTCTATAAATATCAAAAACTGCCCTCTTATATATGGACGGTAAGTTCCATTTACCCCATAATTACAAATAAAGTATGAACTTTAGCGAGAACGAACCACTTTCCGACTTAGAGCGGACAAAGCTTAAGAGCCGTATTATAAGATCGGCCAAACTTCTAAGAAAAAATGCAAAAAGGCAACGAAGGGCAACGTTGTTGTACGGTGCGGCGGCATCGATAGCGCTGTTGTTTGCTGTTTTTACCGTTTTTGACAAATCTAGCGAACAGTCATTGCAGGATTATATTGATGAAAATAAATCAATTGTTGACTTTGGCAGTAGCAGCCAAGTAATCGTGGTGCTCGGAGAGAGAGAAAAAATTCAACTAAATGAAAAGAACAACACATTAAGGTACTCGTCAACGGGAAAAGATCTGCACGTGGGAACAGGTGAAAAATATAGACAAACTATAGAAGATGAAAAAAAACCTGTATTCAACACGATACTGGTGCCCTTTGGAAAACGTACCGACGTGACCCTTTCTGATGGAACGAAAATATGGATAAATTCAGGGTCTAGGCTTATCTACCCTGCGTTTTTCAGGGATAAGGAGCGGGAGGTCTTTCTCGAAGGTGAGGCCATATTCGAAGTTGCACATAACCCATCAAAACCCTTTCGGGTGATCTCGACCAATCAGGAGATCAATGTATTGGGAACCGTTTTCAATGTCAGCACTTATCCCGATGATGAAATGGCTAGTACAGTTCTTAAGAGCGGCAGTGTTTTGGTGACCTATGACCATGATGACGAAAAGTCTTTTAAGATGGCCCCGGGCACAATGGCTGGCTATAATACCAAAACCAAAGAAATAGAAATGCACGATGTGAACATTGATGAATATTTTGGGTGGAGAGAAGGCTTCCTAAATCTGAAAAACCGTGATTTGGAATATATCACCACAAAATTGTCGAGATATTATGGTGTGGAAATTTTCATAAAGGAAAATCATTTAAAAACAGAAACATTTTCTGGAAAACTTGACTTAAAGGAAAATCTGGGGCAAGTCATACAAACTATAGGAGAAGCATCTAACTTTTTTGCGGAATATCAAACCGACAAAATCATACTGGCCTCCACCAAGTTAAATTTAAAAGATACAGTGCCTATGAAATAAAATATACAGAATGAAATGAAAACCGACAGATGTTGGCGCATCTGCCGGTAAAATGTATTACCGAAGTAATAACTAAACTGAACTCTAAAATTATGAATAATTACTTAAGTATTGCCCATGTTCTAGGCAAATTAAATGGTCAATCCATTTCAATAAAAATAATGAGGTCCTTTCTTTGTTACATATTATTGGGGTTAACCGCTCTCTATGCAAACCACTCTTACTCACAGACCAAGTTTAATCTTGACCTTAAAAATGTAAGTTTAGAGACACTATTCAACCAGTTACAGGATGAAAGCGAGTACATCTTTTTTTACAAAGATGGTATTTTGCCCAATGATAATTCAATTACTCTCAAGAAAAACAATATAACCTTACCTAACGTTCTTGACTCTTTATTAGAATCGTACGGTCTAGGTTACAATATTATTGGCAGACAAGTAACAGTCTTTAAAGATCAAACCTATCATATACCAAACACCGACGCCGTTTTTTTTCAAGATTTTACGGTCAGCGGAACGGTTTTGGATGATTCAGGAGTTCCTTTGGCAGGAGCAAATATCATCGAAAAGGGAACCACGAACGGCACCCAAACCGATTTTGATGGAAATTTTTCGATCAAGGTAACTGACGGTGATGTCATATTGACCGTATCCTATATCGGGTTCACTACGAAAGAAATCCCTGTCAACGGACAATCGGTTTTGAACATTGTTTTGCAGGAAAGTACTGCCGTCCTTGATGAAATCGTGGTTGTCGGCTATGGAACGCAGAAGAAAAGTGACTTAACTGGGTCCGTGGCGTCATTGGGTCAAGACGACATGAACCCGGGGGCGAACGTATCCGTGGACCAAATGATGCTAGGTAGGGCTGCTGGGGTACAGATAAACCAAGCCAGTTCAGCCCCTGGAGGTGGGTTGGCAATTAGGATCAGGGGCTCCAACTCTTTGAATGCCAGTAACGAGCCTTTGTATGTAATAGATGGGTTCCCGATTGACAACAGCCCCAACCTTGGTTCTGGCGGGGTGGCCGAAGTAGGTCAAAACCTGAGCCCTAGGAATCCCTTGAATTCCCTGAATCCAGCTGATGTGGAATCGATAGAGATTTTAAAGGATGCCTCAGCAACGGCAATTTACGGTTCAAGAGGGGCAAATGGGGTAATTTTGATCACTACCAAGAAGGGAAGCAAAGGCAAGGTAAATGTCACGTATGATGTATATGCAGGTATCCAATCGGTCGCTGAAAAAATCGATGTGCTTTCCACCTCACAATACATAGATGCCATAAACGACTTGTCAATTGCACAAGGAAACGCAGTGGTTTTCAACAATGAGGATATTTCAAGAATCGGCAGGGGGACCGATTGGCAAGATGAAGTCTTTCGCTCGGCTCCTTTGACCAATCACAACCTGGCTGTGAGCGGGGGCAGCGAAAACACAAACTATTATGCCTCATTCAACTATTTTGATCAAGAAGGTGTTGTAAAAAATACGGGGATAAAAAGATATACCGGAAGAATAAACCTTGAGACAAAAATTGGGAACAAGACCCAGATAGGCCTAAACTTCAACACAAGTTTGGTCAAGGACAACAACAATGTCGATGGCGTCAATACCAATGAGCAAGCAGGGCCTATTTATTCTTCATTGTTATATGATCCTACGGAGACCATATTTAATGACGATGGTACTTTTAGCCAGTCGGCGAATCTGACTGTCAACAATCCAGTTACCTTGATAAATGCCATCATTAGCGAGAGCGAGACCAATAGAACATTCGGAAGTGCTTTTTTGAACTACGATTTCACTGAAGATCTTTCAGGCAAGTTCAATTTCGGGACCGACAGACAAACATCGAGACGTGACATTTACAATACCACCCAGACCATTCGTGGCGGTGCCGCTGGCGGTATCGCGAACATCAACGTATTGGAACGCTCCAACTATCTGTTCGAGTACACGATGACCTATGACAAAGCTTTTAACGAAGACCATGCACTTACGGTATTGGGTGGTATCACCTTTCAAAAGTTCAGTTCGCGGTTCTTTTCCGGTAATATCAGCGGTTTTCCGACAGATGATATCAAAACTAACAATTTGGCACTGGGCGACACCAATACGGATGTACTCTCTAGTGGCAAGGAAGAAAATACCTTGTTGTCATATCTAGGCAGGGTGAACTATAACCTTTTTGACAAATTTTTATTTACCGCCTCAATAAGGGCGGATGGGTCATCAAGGTTTGGAGAGAACAACAAATGGGGTTATTTTCCATCCTTTGCCTTGGGCTATAAACTTGACCAAGAAGAATTTATTCCCGATAGTTTCAGCCAGTTCAAGCTACGGGCGAGTTGGGGTCAGACAGGTAACCAGGAAATTGGCAACTATGCATCGCAACTGACCTTTGGAACAGGACCCAACGTAGTGTTTGGTGGCACCATTTCAGGCAGTGTCTCCCCCCAGCGTATTCCAAATCCAGACCTTAAGTGGGAAACCACCGAACAACTCAACATCGGTCTTGATTTCGGTATTTCAGGGGGCAGATTCAGTGGTAGTTTAGATTATTTTTCAAAAGAATCGAAGGATTTGTTGTTTGACCTTCCATTGCCATTTGCTTCCGGTTATTCATCAATATTGACAAATGTAGGCGAAGTTAAGAACAGTGGGGTTGAGTTTCTTTTTAACTCGACCAACATAGTGACCGATGATTTTAAATGGGATACTTCATTGAATTTTTCCGCCATTAAGAATGAAGTGGTGGATTTGGGACGAATTGAAAGTATTGTGACGGGAAGTGTACAAGCAGTGGGCAACACGGCGATCATTCAAGAAGGTGATCCCCTGGCCTCCTATTATGGATATGTTGTCACCGGCATTTTTCAGGAAGGTGACGATATAGCCAATTCACCACAGCCCACAGCCCAGCCAGGCTTTCCAATTTTTGAAGATAGAAATGGAGATGGGGCCATTACGCCTACCGACCAGACCATTATAGGCACCCCATATCCTGATTTTACCTATGGTATACAAAATTCAATTTCCTACAAGAATTTGACGTTGGACTTCTTTTTTCAAGGTCAGGCAGGTGTCGACCTATTGAATATCAACCTGATAGAGTCTCTCTATCCTGCAAACTTCAGAAGAAACCGACTTGCGCACCAAATATTGGATCGATGGACGCCCCAAAATACAGGTGCTAAATGGCCATCAGGGGTAAACCCCAATGCCTATGGTGCAGGAAAAGTGAATACCCTGACCATTCAAGATGCATCTTACCTGCGTTTGAAAAATGTCAGGCTATCGTACAACGTTCCAGTTCAAAATATTGATTTTTTGAACTCACTTCAAGTCTATGTGACCGGCCAGAACCTGTTTACAATTACTGATTATGTGGGATTTGATCCTGAGGCTAATTCATTCGGTAGAAGTAACGTTAGGATCGATTATAGTAGTTATCCCCTGGCAACAACCTATATGTTGGGTCTTACTGCCAATTTTTAGGTCAAACAATTAAAAAAATCATAATTATGAAAACTTATTATTATAGAATAGCTCTCACTATAATGCTGTCTGGCCTGCTGGGCTGTGAAGAACGTTTGGAGGAAGAGGTGTTCTCTGAGCTCTCGCCCTCAACACTTTTTACCTCTGAGCAAGGTCTCAGCTCCTTATTGAATGCAGCTTATGCCTATTCGCATAGGGCTGGGGATGATGAATCCTGGTCCCCTTATTATTTGGGAACCATGCCAGCCGGTGAGGTATGGGGCGCTGGTGGGTCGATTGAAAGTGTATGGCAATCATTGATCGATTACAATTGGGACAGCAACCATGGCCAATTGATTCCTGTATGGATAGTGTACTTTAGTTCCATTCGTGATGCGAATCTGGTCCTGGACAACCTGGACAATGATTCTTTTTCGAATGATTTTAAGCAGAGAACGGAAGCCGAGGCCCATTTTATAAGGGGATGGGCCTATTCGGAGCTTTACAAGCTTTTTGGTAGGGTGCCGATTTATCGGTCTTCTACTGATGATCCTTTGCTGCCCCGATCAACTGACGAAGAGACTCAGGCCTTTATAGAGCAGGAACTGTTGGGGGCAATAGCCACTTTACCCAACCAACCTCCGGCCTTTGGAAAAGCATCCAAAGGCGTGGCCATGTCGGTCTTGGCAAAGTTTTACCTGAACACCAAGCAATGGCAAAAAGCGGCCGACATGTCCTCGGGCGTTATCGATTTGGGACTGTACAGTCTTTTACCCAATTACTCAGACGTGTTTGAAATATCGAACGAGGGCAATGCCGAGGTCATTTGGGCACTTCCCAAAGATGCTGCTGGGGCGGGCCAGTTTATGAATGCGCTGATTTTCCCACCGGATTATCCAAGACCTTTCCCGAACAATTCTGTATTTGCTGCACGCACTTACTTATTTGATGATTTTGTAAACTCCTTTGAGGCGACAGATACTAGAACCAGCCGTATAATAACCGAATGGCAGAGTACGGCAACCGGTGAACTGGTAATGGGGTTGGGCAACGATCAATCACACCCCTATAAATTACCTTTTGACCCAAATGCCGTGGGAGCGTCAGCTGGCAATGATATTATTGTCATCAGGTATGCGGACATATTGTTGACAAGGGCAGAAGCACTCAATGAACTCAATGGTCCCACCCAAGAGGCCATCGACCTGATCAACGAGGTCAGGAACCGGGCCGGTGCCACCCCCTTGAATCTGGGAAGTTTTGGCAAAGATTCCTTAAGAGATGCCATATTGAGTGAAAGGGAGTGGGAATTTTACTTTGAAGGAAATGCGAGGGAAGACCAAATAAGACACGGGGTCATGATTTCTAGGGCCCAAGCAAGGGGGAAAAATGCCCAGGATTTTCATGTGCTCTATCCGATTCCCCAAAGAGAACTGGATGCCAATTCAAATTTGGAACAAAATCCTGGATATTAAAAACATCAGTGTTCTTTTTGGGAGTCGAGAATATAATATATAATGAAAAGAAAAGTATTCCAGATTAATTTAATGGTCGGCCTACCTCAAGGTTTCTTCCAACCTTTTCGCTTTACTGAAGTCTATCTTGGTAGACTTCTGTGGATTTACCAGGCCTTGCTTGAATATTAAAAATTAAATTTAGATGAAAGTAAATACGATTAGATTCATGAACATAAAGCTGTTTTTGACACTTGCCTTCTTGTCATGGGTTGGCACCTGCACGGGACAACAAGCCAATGTCGACCAAGTTACACAGAGAGAAGACGTACCTCCGAACTTTGTTGTCATTTTTGCCGATGACCTTGGGTATGGTGATTTAAGCTCATATGGGCACCCTACAATACACACCAAAAACCTGGACCAAATGGCGGTCGAAGGCCAAAAATGGACGAACTTCTATGTTGGGTCGAGCGTATGCACACCCAGCAGGGCAGCATTGATGACCGGGAGATTGCCCATCAGAAATGGAATGACCAGTAAGGTGAACCGTGTTCTTTTTCCCGATTCCCATAAAGGATTGCCGCAAAGTGAGATAACCTTGGCCGAACAATTAAAAAAAGTCGATTATGTGACGGCTTGCATTGGCAAATGGCATTTGGGACATAAAGAGGAGTATTTGCCAACGAGCCAAGGGTTCGACTATTATTTTGGTATTCCTTACAGCAATGACATGGACAACATTATTCCATTCAGGTCAACTCAAGGGTATATTGATTTTTGGAAATCGGAAGAGAGGAAAGATATAAATACTTTCAATGTTCCACTGATGCGCAATACGGAGATAGTGGAGCGCCCAGCTGATCAGAACACATTGACAAAACGTTATAATGAAGAGGCGGTACAGTTCATAAGGAAGAACAAGGAAAAACCTTTTTTCCTTTATTTGGCCCATAATCTTCCACATGTGCCCCTTTTCGCATCAAAGGACTTTCTGGGCACCAGCGATAGGGGGCTCTATGGCGATGTTGTTGAAGAAATTGACCATGGGGTGGGACAAATATTGGCCGAATTAAAAAATAGTGGCCTAGATAAGAATACAATTGTAGTCTTCACCTCAGACAACGGACCATGGCTCATCATGAACCAAGAAGGTGGAAGTGCAGGGTTATTGAGGGAAGGAAAAGGATCTACATGGGAAGGGGGTATGCGTGAGCCATGTATTTTTTGGGGACCAGGCCGAATCCAACCTGGTTTGGTCACCCAAATTGGCACCACCATGGATTTGTTTACCACTTTCAGCAAATTGGCAAACGTGCCATTGCCCGAAGATCGACAGATGGATGGAAATGACCTTGGGCCAACACTCTTTGAAAAAAAACCAAGTGAGAGAAAAGAAGTGTTTTATTACAGGGGAGATGAGCTTTATGCGGTTAGGCTGGGAGCCTTCAAAGCCCATTTCATAACGGAAGGTGCCTATGGCCCACCGATGCGTGAAGAACATGACCCCCCACTCCTATACAATCTTGAAGTGGACCCATCTGAAAAATATAATGTTGCCGAAAGTAACCCTGATGTCATTGAGCAAATCAAAGCCTTGGTCAAAATCCATAATTTAAATTTGGTCAAAGGGGAAGATCAGTTGAAAGACAGGGGTTGACCTTTGAATTATCAATTAAATTTCAAACTAGTTTTAATTTATCAATATACAATATATATATGAAAAAACGAGGTCAAATTCAATGTGTGGTTATTTTATTGCTTCTATTAGGCGGGGGCATAGTAGCACAGGACCAAAAAAGCAACTATTCGCTGGTGGAGATTCCGGCTCCATCACTTAAGGATAATTTAATAGGCACGAAAGATGTGCAAAAGATTGGGGTTTATTTACCACCGTCTTACTTAGACTCAGATCAATTGTTTCCAGTTGTCTATTTTTTGAACGGTTATACCGTTGAGGCTGGCGAATATCCCAAAACGGAGGCTTTTGACAGTTATATGAAGAATAGTAAAGAACACGAGTTCATCTTAATAGAACTCAACGGCCATAATCTGTTTGAAGGGTCGATGTATGCCAATTCACCTGTTTCGGGAAATTGGGAAGATTTTATTGTAAGAGATGTCATTACTTATGTTGACAGCCATTACAAAACTTTGGCGAAACGGGAATCTCGTGGAATAAGTGGACATTCAATGGGCGGAGGTGGAACAATCAATATCAGCTTAAGGCATCCCGAGGTATTTTCTGTGGCCTATGCCATGAGTCCTGCCGTTTTGGCAAATGATAATTTATTGAATGGTATGTTTAAGAACGATTCGACCTTGGTGCAGGTTCAGAATTTATCCGAAAAAATGGTAAATGTGAGGGATGAGGATTTTTCTGAAACCTTGCAACAAGAATTAAAATCGTATGACCGAAAGATAACGAGCATATTTGGTATTCTTGCCTTTGGATCTGCATTCTCTCCCGATCTTTCACAACCCTTAAAGATTGCATTCCCGTTTACGATGAATGCCGATGGCACCTTTTCCAAGAAAGAAGAAGTCCTAGAGAAATGGGTAGCTGGTTTTGGGAATTTGGAAGAAAAAGTGAAAAATTACAAGAACAATTTAACCCAGTACAAAAAAATTGCATTGAGTTGTGGCTATCAGGACGAAACTCCCGGATTGCTCGAAGGTTCAGTTTATTTCTCTACATTGTTGAAAGAGGAAAAAATACCACATAGCACCTGCTGGTACACCGGCAAACATAGTGACAAGGTCAGTGAGCAACTCATCGGTGAGGTATTTCCGACTATGTCCGCTTACCTACATGGTGAAAAGTAATATGATAGGTTGATTTTGAGTTAGTTTTTTTAAGGGAGCGCAGCTTGTCTGCGCTTTTTTACTTTTGCTTCCAGTTCCTGTCCTTATGCTGATTTTCTTATTATGAACTAATACATTCACACCGTGAAACCAACAGATTCGAAAAAGACTTTTAAGTGGGATTGTAAAATGCCACACCTGAAAGTATTGGCTTTTTTATTTATTTTTTTGACATTTTTCTTTACAGTCCATGGCCAAGGTTCTGAGTTACTTTGGCTCGAAAATGATTCCATTAGGGTATCAATAAGCAAAAAAGGGGCTGAACTTCAAAGCATAAAAGGCAAAATCAGTGAGTTTGAGTACCTATGGCAGGGCAATGGTGAATATTGGGCGGACAGGGCTCCCATAATGTTTCCAGTAAATGTCAGATTCAGGGACAACGAATTTTATTTTCGGAACGTCAAATACGATATGCCGAAAATGGGAATTTTAAAAGAGCGCTTTATGACAGTAAAACATAAATCAAATGATGAGGTTACATTAAGTTTTGTTCCCAACAAAGAAATATTGCATGAAAACTATCCCTTTTTGTTCAAAATTTCAGTTCGATATAAATTGACCGATAATACCATCTTGAACGAATACGTCATCAGAAATGACGATACCCATAGCATGTATTTTGCACTTGGGGGGCATCCTGGGTTTAATCTGTCACTTGGTCAACCAAATGATAGAAAAAAGCATGAGTTGTTTTTTTATAAATCCCTTTCTGCCCAAAGAGAACTAATTAAAAATAGTCTTCTGAAAGATTCGGTAGCCCCCTTTTTACAAAATGAGACAACTCTTGGATTTGATGATGACAGGATACCTAATACTGGGATTTTCATCAAAGATTCAGTTATCACTAAAATTGGTCTGGCCAAATCTGGCCAAAAACCATACATAAGTTTGATTCTGGGTAATTTTCCGAATGTCAATATTTGGAGCCCTCCAGGATATCCGTTTGTGTGCATTGAGCCTATGGCCTCACATCATGATTTTGAGGATTCTCCAAAAGATATTGAAAAAAAGTCACACCTCGTCACATTGAAACCGGGCGAAACCGTTAAGTATTATTTTTTAATACAAATAGACCAAAGCCTTTAAACAACAATCTACATATTATCAAAACATGGTTTTGCATTTGCTTCTAATGCCTAATTATGTAACGAATTTATGGTGTTTTGTGTTTCGTTTCTGCTTTTCTAAAGAAGGTAATTACTGGCAGTGCCTGTTGTCTTTGGCGTTACTTTAAAACATGAAATATTACATTTGAGGTTTATTGAGAAAATTTGATAAGTTTTGGAATAACCATTTTTCAATATAAGTCATAAACACGACCTTGCTTCAGTAGGTTATTTTGCATATGAAGTGATTTAAACTTTTTTTGGACGAGAGATAGTGTAAGGTTCCCCTAAAGCAAAGCGTCCATAAATATACTTTCTTTTGTGAAATGGCTGTCCATTAGCAATTAGGGAAAGCTGGATTTCCCTCGGCTTTCCAAAATTTTTTCGGTGGCCTGTTGCCCAATGATTCATGTGGTCGGACATTGTTGTATTCCCGGAACCATCTCTGGGTCTGGTCCCTGACCAGATCAAGCTCCGTGAACAGATAAGCATCCAAAACCTCTTTACGGTAGATGCCGTTGAACCTCTCGACCAAAGTGTTCTGGGTCGGTTTTCCCGGTTGGAAATACCGGATCTCGACACCGTTCTTTGTGGCCCATGTATTGAAAATGGCCGAAGTGAACTCAGGGCCATTGTCCACGCGGATGGTCTCCGGTGAACCCCTCCATTCGATGAGCCTGTCCAGTTCTCTTGTTATCCTCCTCGCACTGAGCGAAGTGTCGACGGTGGACACCAGGGGTTCCCTGTTTAGGTCGTCGATTACGTTGAAGACCCTGAACGATTTTCCGTTGGTCAAGGTATCCTGCATGAAATCGGCACTCCATGTGATGTTACAGTCCACGGGGTGTATATGTGGGCTCTTTACCCTTTCGGGCAACCTTCTCTTTCGCTTTCTTCGAATGTTCAGCCCCATCAACACATAGACCCTGTAGACTTTTTTGTGGTTCCAGCCGTGGCCCATTGCCCTGAGCATATGGAACATCTTTCTGAACCCGTAGGTCGGGTGACCTTCGGCCAGCTTTTCCAAAGAATCCATAATCACTTCGTCTTCGGGCTTCCTCTTGAAACGGTAATAATAGACCGACAGACTAAGGCTCACCGCCCCACAGGCCGCCTGATACTCAACCCTACCTCTTTGGCCAGGTATCCGACAGCTTCTCGCTTCTCGGCGGGCTTAGCTTTTTTCGATAAGGTTCTTCAGGGCGTTGTTCTCAAAGGCAAGATCGGCTTACATGCGCTTGAACTCGGCAAGTTCCGACTCCATCTCCTTCATCTTCTTGAGTTGGTCTACTCCCATGCCCCCCTTATTTTGCCTTCCAGTTGTAAAAGGTCGGTTGGCTGATACCGTGCTCGCGGCATATCTCGGCAACGGTCTTTCCCTTTTCTTGTGCCGTTAGGACCTTGATGATCTGTGTCTCGGTGAATCTGCTTTTTTTCATTGCCTCAAATTTAAACGTTGAACTCTAATTTCCAACGCTTCGTTTTTCAGGGAACCTTACAGACTTCTGAGATCAGTGTTACCATACTTAAATTCCATAGTCCATGCACAAAGTACACGATAAAGATACTATTGAAATGGAGATAGTTCCGCAGATTTTTCTTTCCCAAAGTGGTTTTCCACCGACAGCCCCGATTTCTGAAATTATCAATGCCATCCTAGTCTAGTTGAAGAGCGGTGCGTAAGGAAAGGAAGAGGCGCAAAAATGACCAATGCACTTTATCTGATCGCTAGGCGAGTTTATGGGCTAGCTCGTCAAGTTTTTGTTTGTAATTGTCCCTGTCCCTGTCCTAAGGATGGGGGCAATTATAATACATGACGGTTGTCAGTCTATTTTTGGATAAACCTGTTGGTGTAATCTTCGGTTACAATACCTTTTATGGTGTTGATTATGAGATGTTGTAGAATCTCGTGCTGGGTATATTTATCAAACAGACTGGTTTTACCAAAAGCGATAGTGTTCAAATTCAAAAAGTACAGTTCACAAACCAATCTCAAGTTCACCTCATTTTGAATAAAGCCCAATTTTTGTGCATCGACAAAGAGTTCGTAAATAGTTTTATTTACCAAATCATTTCGAAAGCTATAATAGAGATCATAGGCCTTAGGGTAATATTTCTTTAGTCCGAAAAGGAACGTGGGACTGAAAAATTTTAAATGTTCGAAACCCTTTTTGTATATCAGTATTATCTTTTCCAGAGGATCTTTACAGAAAGCAATCTCCGATTCTTGGATCTCCCTTGAATATCTTTGCAGTAGATAGACCGTACTCTCTTGAACCAATTCTTCTTTTTTCCTAAAATAATTGTAGATGGTCTTCTTTGATATGCCAAGCTGATTTGCCAACTCATCGAGTGTGAACCGTTTACTCCCAAATTGAGCGAAGTTTAAGGCGGAGCATGCAACAAGTTCGGATTTACAGATCATTGGGTTAAATTATTAAGGCAACATAAAGTTACGTATTTATAACGATAGCGAAATATGATAAAGATCACCAAAATGATAAATAATATTAGGTCGTTAAACCTTTTGTTTCGGTTCTTTCTAGTCAAATATAACTGGTCTTAAATTTCAATAGCATTTTGGATAGACCAAATAATGCCGGGTACTTTAAAATCCCAAATTGAGGCACTTAACTTCCATCTTCTTTGGCTCCATAGCCAAAGTTCCGGCGATTTAAAGATCACGTTTTCCAATGCCTCTGCATAGTCTTCTATAATCCCATTGATTCTCACGGAAACGGGACTTTCCGTTATCAAACTAAAAATGTAGTCCATAGTACCCTCTTTTTATTTTTTTGTAAGAAGGGAACAAAACAACTTCACTGGTTTTTTTGGCAAGCTTTTCGGCCCCTAGAAAAAAGCTGTTTCCCTGTTCAAAAAATGGCAGCAATGTTTGGTACTGATTCTGACAGGGCTTTGATCGCCGATGATGCAGTTCAACATAATGACATTCTTTCGTTCAAGGTCGATAATGGTCCTATATCCCTTGGTGGATTCAATGCAATGGACACCAAATCGTTCTCTGATAATTTTAAATAGGCTATTGAAATAGTGGTTTTTAATTGGTTTGTATAAAGTGTCTGATCGGTAAGGAAAAAAAGTGGTAGGAATATCAACCATTCCCAATTTCCCTGATGGGCAGTGTAAAGCAAAATATTTTTATTCTCGCTTAAATAATGTTCTACCAAATCCGGATTCTCTATACGCAAACGTTTCATTGCCGACCTTTTACTGATGGTCAATGTCTTAATCGATTCGACAAGTATATCACAGAAATGCCGATAGAAGTTCTTTTCAATTTTTCTCAGTGTAATTTGTGGTTTTTGAGGAAAGGATTTTTTGATATTGTCCGAGACTAAGTTCCTTCTATACTTCATGAGGTAATAGACCACTACAAACAATATGTCCGATAACAGGTACAGAACAGGCATCGGCAGGGTCGAGATGGCATAAAAAGGCAAATATCTAATCTTGGGCAGCATCTTGTTTTTCATTACAAAAAAATTATAATGGCACAGGCAACAAATAATTAGTTTCCTTTTTTCTAAAGGCCGGCCTACGATTTATTTTTTGATTCCTTTCACGAACATTTTTAATGCGCTTTCATATTGTCTCTGCAATAGAGAATACTCAATTTCCGTGATATTTATTGTGTCTTTTTTAATAAGTACATTGTGCCGCAACCCTTGGAAAATGGCAATGAACAATTGCGAATAATAAGCAATATCAAGATTTTCAAAATCTTGGGCGGCAATACCTTTTTCCAATATTTTACTCACAAGTCGTATTTCTTCTTTGCGAAGGTTTTCGAATAGGCGGGCGTAAACGGGTTTTAAACTGTTTATAGATTCCAGGCTCAAAGAACTGAGGTGTGCAAAATCGCGAAAGTAGATCAGTCGCCTTTCTAGGTAAATATGGAATAACTCTTCTGCAGGGACAACCGAAGAAAGAAGACCTTCAATCTCGTTTAAAAATGTTTTATGTTCTTGCTTTACTACTTCCTTGAAAAGTTCTTCTTTAGTGGAGAAGTAGTAGTATAGGGATGCTTTTGATAGACCTATATCCCCGGCAATCTCCGTCATTGTTGTTTTTTTAAGGCCATAACGGCAAAATCTTTTTTTGGCGGAATCAAGTATTAACGAAAAATTATCGGTACTTTCAATATTGAACATTTGACTTTTTTAGTTAGAAAGTCTAAAATAATATTTATTTTAGCAAAAAAAAAATCTTTTAATTTTTAAAATCTGACCAATGCAGGAAATAGGGCAAGACGACTATTTGTTTTTAAAGCATGCTATTGAAAACATGATGCCGGCCAATAAAATATTCGGGTTAGAAATTATGGAAATCAGACTTGGGTACGTGTGCATCAAAGTCCCTTTTAAGAAAGAATTCATAGGCGACTATCTGCAAAAACGATGGCATGGAGGAATTTTGGCCGCTATGGCCGATACGGCTGGAGGAGCTGCCGGAGCGACGACCCTCGATTCCTTACAGGACAGGATAAATACCTTGGATATGCGGATCGATTATCTCCATCCTACCGTTGAAGGGGATATTTTGGCCAAGGCAAAGATTGTTAAAAGTGGTAAATCCATCAACGTGGTGGACGTGGAACTTTTCCAAAGTGGACAAAAAGATTTAGTGGCTTTGGCAAGATGTATATATAGCATCCATAGAAACGGCTCCTAAACTTTAGGTAATAAAGAATTATACATAAAACAAGAGGATCTTAAAAAACCCTATAGGACATCCTAAAATTTCTCCCCCATTAAATACGTATCCGTTTATGATCAAAAAAATTTTAAGCATTTCCCTTTTATGCCTTGTTTGCGTAGCCAATGCCCAGGAAATAAAGCAGCTTAGCCTAAAGGATGCCGTTTCCTATGCTCTTGAATACAAGGCCGATGCACAAAAATCGAAGCTGGCCATTGAAAATAGTGAGTACCAAATCCAGGAAGTTCGTTCGCGAGCATTGCCACAGATCACAGGAAATGGTAGTTTGGTCTATAATCCCATCCTACAGACCAATGTGATCGATGGAAGTTCCTTTGGGCAACCGGGCACCGTTATACAGGCAACTTTGGGGCAAAAATGGAATTCGGTCTTTGGTGTTTCGTTGAACCAGAACTTATTTGACCAATCGGTTTACACAGGTTTAAAAGCAGCAAAAACTACCCGTGAGTTTTATCAGATCAATAATCGATTAACTCAAGAGCAGGTAATAGAAAAGGTAGCCAATAGTTACTATCAAGTATATCTACAGCGTTTAAACCTTCAGGTACTTGATAGTACGTTGGCAAATACGATCAAGGCGAAAAATATCATTGAGGGCCAGTTTCAAAATGGGCTAGCGAAGAAAATCGATTTGGACAGGATTATTGTTAAAATTTCAAATCTAGAGACCCAACGGCTCCAGATAAACAATGCGCTACAACTTCAAGAAAATACCCTGAAATTTTTTATGGGAATGCCCATAACCGCCCAAATCGAAATTCCGGAAATCGAGTTCGAATTCAGACCAAGCGAGGTAGTTTCATCCCCGGATACCGAGAATCGATCGGAGTATCTGCTTCTCAAAAAGCAGGAACAATTGTTGACTTACCAGAAAATGGCGGTCAAGGCGGAATATTATCCAACGCTTTCCCTAACAGTTGGGTACAACTATCTTGGCCAAGGCCCGGACCTTCCCTGGTTCAAAAAGCCTGAGGACAAGGTATATTGGTCCGATTTTTCATCGATAGGATTGAATTTGAAAATTCCCATTTTCGCAGGTTTTGGTACACGTTCCAAAGTAATGCAGGCCGATATAGATCTGCGGATCTTACAAGAGGATATCAAGGATACCGAATTGGCCTTAGATCTTGATTACGAAAATGCCCGAACCCAAATAAACAATAGTATTGCGACCGTCAACAATCAAAACGAAAATGTCAGGTTGGCACAGGCAGTTTTGGACAATACCAGAAACAATTACGTCCAAGGTTTGGCTCCGCTAACGGATCTATTGGATGCGGAAAACGCCTTGACCGAGGCTAGGAACAACTTTAACTCCGCAATTTTACAATACAAACTGGCAGAAATCCTGTTGTTGAAGTCTAAAGGGGAATTAAAGTCACTAACAAACTAATAAGCACGATGAAAAAGAACATAATATACATACTTACAATTTTAGTGGTATTGGCCCTGATTGCCTTCATCTTAATGAACAACAAACAAGAAAATCAAGCAAAAACGGATATAGTTGCACAGAAAAATGCTAGTGTCACTGTAAAGGTTGATACGGTAAAGATGGAAACTATTCCCCTCAATTTTACCGCCAATGGAAACTTCGAGCCCTTTAAAGAACTGGATTTTTCTGCGGAAAAGCCAGGTAGAGTCGTTAGGGTATTGGTAGAAGAAGGTGATCATGTCAGAGTGGGCAAGACTTTGGCAGTTGTGAGAAGTGAGCAGGTATCGGCAGAACTGCACGCGGCCGAAGCGGCCTATCAGAATGCGTCCAAAAATTTCAACCGTTTTGAAAATGCCTTAAAAACCGGTGGAGTGACCGAACAACAAATGGATCAGGCCAAGTTGACCTTGGTTACTGCACAATCGAGACTGGAACAAGCGAGGGTAAATGCGAGTGATGTCAGCATAAAAGCTACGATAAAAGGAGTTGTAAATAAGCGTTTTATCGAACCAGGTTCTGTTCTGGCAACAGCAACACCAATGTTCGAAATTGTCGATGTCTCCAAACTTAAACTTAGGGTTACGGTCAACGAGTCCCAAGTGGCCAGTTTAAAAACGGGTGCCCCGGTAAATGTAAAAGCCAGTGTCTTACCAGACAGGACATTTGCAGGGAAAATCACGTTTATAGCACCGAAATCGGATAGCAGTTTGAATTTTCCTGTGGAAATCGAGATATCGAACAATCCGGACAACGCCTTGAAGGCGGGCATGTACGGGACGGCATCCTTCACCTCGTCAGACCGGGAAAGCGAAAAGATACTGGTGGCCCCTAGAAATGCGTTCCTGGGAAGTGTAAGCAGTAACCAGGTTTTTGTCGCTGAGGATGGAGTTGCAAAACTGACCGGTGTAACGGCTGGAAGAATATTCGGTGATAAGGTCGAAATATTAGATGGTCTGGACAGCAATGAACTCGTAATAGTTACCGGGCAGATCAATCTACAGAACGGTTCCAAGATAGACATCATCGACTAGAACCGGACAATAACCTGAAACATTTTATTCCATACTATGAAATTAGCGGAAATTTCCATAAAAAGGCCTTCATTGGTCATTGTGCTATTCACCATACTTACCCTTGGGGGCCTGTTCAGTTATAACCAACTGGGGTATGAATTGATACCCAAATTCGACCGAAATGTCATAACCGTCGCCACTATCTACCCCGGTGCCTCGCCCAGCGAGATCGAAAATACCGTGACAAAAAAAATAGAGGATGCGGTTGCCTCTCTGGAGAACATCAAAAAAATAGAATCCCGTTCTTATGAAAGCCTTTCCACGGTTGCGATTACCTTGACGGATGATGCCAATGTTGATATTTCCCTAAACGATGCACAACGGAAAATCAATGCCATTATCAGTGATCTGCCCGATGATGCCAAAACACCCTCCTTAAGCAAATTTTCATTGAGCGACCTTCCGATTATGACAATTGGTGCTAATGGCACTATGGATGAAATTAAGTTTTATGACCTGATTGATAAAAAAATTGCCCCTTTGCTTTCCCGGGTCAATGGTGTGGCACAGATAAATTTGATCGGGGGGCAAGAAAGGGAAATCCAGGTAAATTTAGACGCCGACCGACTTCATGGATATAACCTTTCCATACCCCAGGTCCAACAGACCATCCTGGCCTCGAATTTGGATTTCCCCACAGGAAATATTCAGACCAGGCAGCAAAAAATATTGATCCGGTTGGCCGGAAAATATAAAAATGTTGAAGAGCTGCGCAATCTGGTAGTCGCTGATAAAGATGGCATCCAAGTGAGGCTCAGTGATATTGCGGATGTTCAGGACAGTCAAAAAATACCTGAAAAAATTGCACGGGTAAAGCAAAAAAGTGCCATCCTACTGCAGGTGATCAAGCAGTCCGATGCCAATGCCGTAGCTGTAAGTGAAGATATATTAAAACGGATAGCACAGCTCGAGACCGATTATAAAACCATAGACCTCAGTCTCAATGTCGCCAATGACAGTAGTGTTTTTACCCTAGAGGCGGCCGATTCCGTAATCCATGACCTATTGATCGCCGTGTTATTGGTGGCGATCGTAATGCTGTTCTTCTTGCACAGTGTAAGAAACTCGCTAATTGTAATGGTGTCCATACCCGCATCGTTGGTTGCGACATTTATAGGCTTTTTGTTGTTGGATTATACCTTGAACTTAATGAGTTTATTAGGATTGTCTTTGGTCGTAGGCATCTTGGTGGACGATGCCATCGTTGTACTCGAAAACATTTACCGGCATATGGAAATGGGCAAAAACCGTGTCCGTGCGGCCTATGACGGTACCGCTGAAATCGGGGGCACGGTAACATCCATAACGCTGGTAATCGTGGTCGTCTTTTTTCCCATTGCCATGAGCAGCGGTCTGGTGTCCAAAATCATTACCCAATTTTGTGTGACCATAATTATTTCGACCTTGTTGTCCCTATTGGCATCGTTTACCATTATTCCTTGGTTATCGTCCCGTTTCGGAAAATTGGAGCATATCACAGGTAAAAACCTGTTCGGTAGGCTTATCATCAAATTCGAAACACAATTAAAACGTTTCACGAATTGGATCTCCGGCTTATTGACCTGGTGCCTGGATCATTATAAAACCACGCTGTCCATCGTTTTGGTTATCTTCTTTGCTTCGATCGCCTTGGTAGCGGCAGGATTTATTGGAGGCGAATTCTTTGCCACATCGGATAGGGGCGAGTTTTTGGTGCAGATAGAACTACCAAAAGATGCCTCATTGGAAGAAAGTAATTTTATGGCCCAAAAAGCAGAGGCCTTTTTGAATACACAGGAAGAAGTCAAGAGCCTTATCACCACTGTAGGCCAGACCAGCGAAGGCTTAGGAGCTTCACAGGCTACAGCTTACAAGGCGGAAATAAACGTCCAAATGGTTGATGAAAATGAAAGGCAGGACGATTCTTATGTATTTGCCGCCAAAACAAAACGTCGTTTAGAGAAAATTTTGGTCGGAGCCAAGGTGAAAACCGTCCCTATAAGTCTTTTGGGAGTGGCGGAGGAAGCCCCGTTGGCCTTGGTAGTGACCGGACCTAGTTTGGATAGTGCCATGGTCTTTGCCAGAAAGGCGGAGGCGGAACTGCATAAGATTCCTGGGGCCACGGAAATTGAATTGTCCGTAGAAACGGGAAATCCTGAAATCAATGTTCAAGTAGATCGGGATAAAATGGCCTCCCTGGGATTATCGTTACAAACGGTGGGGTTGACAATGCAAACAGCATTTAACGGGAATACCGATGGCAAATTCAGGGCAGGGGAATATGAATATGATATTAACATTCGCTACAATAGTTTTGATAGAAAAAGCATTGTCGATGTAGGGGATTTGATCCTTACTAATGACCAAGGGCAAGAGGTAAAACTCTCACAGTTCGCCGACATCACCGAAACGTTGGGCCCGAGCCAATTGGAACGCCGGGATAAGACCGCGTCGGTTACCGTAAAAGGGCAGTCCGTTGGCAGACCAGCTGGTACGGTCGCGGATGAATGGGAAGCTGCCTTCCAGGATGTCGAACGGCCCACGGGGGTCGATTACGTATGGGGTGGGGATAAAGAAAGGCAATCGGAAGGGTTCGGAACACTGGGAATTGCTATGTTGGCAGCTATTATATTGGTCTATTTGGTAATGGTTTCCCTGTACGACAGTTTTGTGCACCCGTTCGTAGTTCTTTTTTCCATTCCCTTATCGTTCATCGGAGCTTTGCTGGCATTGGCGTTAACGAACAATTCCCTGAACATCTTTACCATTCTTGGTATAATTATGTTGATCGGGCTAGTGTGTAAAAACGCCATTATCCTGGTTGACTTTGCCAACGAAAGGGTCCGGTCAGGGGAAACGGTCAGGAACGCCTTGATACAGGCCAACCACGCACGTCTCCGCCCAATTCTAATGACTACCATTGCCATGGTTTTCGGGATGCTTCCCATTGCGTTGGCCTCAGGCCCGGGATCGGGATGGAAAAATGGTCTTGCCTGGGTTATCATCGGGGGATTGATAAGTTCGCTTTTCTTGACCTTGATAATAGTACCGGTAATATACAATTTAATGGAAAAATTGGTACATAAGTTTACCAAGGGAACAAAAACTGATTATGAGGAGCTTATGGTGGCCGATTACGAGCATAAAAAATTGGTAGATGGCTTTAACCCAGACCACACGCTGTGATATGCTGGCCGTGTTCCGGTTGTTGAGCTTTATCGACATCTAAAATGCTATCCCCATGGCGGTCCTTGGCGACCTTTTTGTTAGATTTGAATCGATGTTCATCATTATAATGTACAATGATACACCAAGTGAAATCTTGGATAAGTAACTAACTACTGACCTCTAAAAATTAATACTTAATTACTTTCAGACAGAGTTTAATTTGCAGACCCGTTTTTTCTTTGGTTTTATCATGGAAATCGTGCCTCAAAAAATACAATTAAATCGATTTTGGTGATTGTTCCATTTTTAAAAAATTCTTACCCAATATAATGATTTACCCAATGGTGATTTTGATGCTAAAAAACCTTCTTTAGAAGATGCCTATTTTAAAATTTTAAGCGAACACTAAAATGAAAACAATATTTTCCATAGTAAAAAACGAGCTAAGACAGCGTGTATTTAGTTGGGTTACCCTTGTTTTCTTTCTCATGCTTGCCTTTCAGATGATATGGTATACCAAGGGATCGTTTGATTTCTTTTCCAACGAAGGGGTGCTTATGAACGCTTCGAGCATTTTGTATAGAAACTATGCGGCCATGGGTATGCTTATGATCATCATCATTGCCATAGCTACCGGAGGTGTGCTTTACAAAGAGATCAGGTATAAATCCGCGGAGTGGACCTATGCACTGCCCATCAATGAAAAACAATTTTTTATAGGCCGCTTTTTGGCCGCTTTCCTATACCTTGTCATTCTAAGTACGGGTATGATTGTTGGGCATTTGTTGGTGCCGTTTTCCGGCATTGGCGAGGCTGGTCGTTTTGGTCCGGTTCAATGGGGCCCTTTGTTTCACGGTTGGATCATGTTTACCGTACCCAACCTCTTTTTTTATGTATCCGTTGTATTTTTTGCCATTGTGTTTACCCGTAGAATGACCACAAGTTATTTGGCCGTATTCTTGGTGGTCATTCTATTTTTAATCGCCCAAACTTCCTACGAAACCGGGGGTGGGGATAATCTAATGGCTTACATCTTGGCGGATTCGGGAGGCTATGTAGCGGCACAGCACTATACCGAACTGTTGAGTCCCACACAAAAAAATACCGAACTGTTCAAACTGACCGGCTATGTTTTAAAGAACCGATTGCTTTGGATGGGACTTGCCATGGTGTTTGCCATAGCGGCATATCTACGCTTCTCTTTCAAGTACGTCATACAGGCCGGTACCGATAAATCCAAAAAAATCAAAGAAGGCAAGAAAGTGTCATTTTCTACGGCATCCATAAAATTGCCAGAGGTCGTGAAACAATACAAAGTACCTAATTTTCTCACTAAACTATGGTCACTCTCAAAATTGGAGTTCCTGAACATTGTTCGCCCTACTTCCTTCAAAATAATCCTCGGTATTATCTTATTGATGGTGTTTTTGCAAAATGTTACTTGGAATGCGGCTTATTATATTGGTAATGAATATCCCATCAGTAGCAATATGACCTATTTTAGGTTGCAATGGGGCGTTTTTATAACCATGTTGATCATGATTTGGGCCGGCGAGTTGTTTTTTAAGGACAAGACGGTCAATATTTGGCAAATAACAGATTCGTTGCCCGTTCCTGTCTGGGTTACCCAACTTTCCAGATTGGCAGCGATTATTGGACTGTCTTTTATATTAAGTGTGAGCTTTATTGTAGTATCCGTGTTTACCCAAGTGTTGTTGGGTGGAGCTTCTTATATAGATTTAGGACAATTTGCAGAGGACCTTTTGCTCTATCGTTGGGCCTTTTTGAACTTTGTACTTTGGGCGTCTTTGGTGTTTTTTGTGGGAGCTTTGACCAGCCATCGAATTTTCACACACCTTCTTTGTGTGGCCATTTTCATCTTCTTGATTGTTTCCTTTGATATGGGCATCATTGAAGATTTAAGGCTAGGATATGGTTTTACTCCTGGAGTTGAAGATTATTCGGAAATGAGCGGTTATGGTATATTTCAAGAATCGGCCAATTGGTTCTTCCTATTGTGGTTGGCTTTGGCCATTACCTTGGTCATGACCGGTGTTTGGCTATGGAAGCGGGGCTCGGATAAAAAATGGAAAAACAGACTTTCGTTGAAGAATATGCAACTTAGCATGGTTTCCAAAGGTGTGATGGTGTTGTTTTTTGGGGCATTCTTGTTTTTGATGTCGTTCATCACCAAAAATGTGTATGATAATGGCAACTTTATCCCAGATGCCGAAGAGGAACGATTGGATGCCTAGTACGAGATAAAATACAAGTATCTGGAAACCAAACCACAGCCCAAATATGAAACAATCGATGTAAAATTGGATCTATTTCCTTCAAAAAGAAGGGCAGAATTTACTGCTGATATCACATTGAACAACGAAAAGGGGGCAGATACCTTGTTTTTCAATACCAAGGATTTTGTCCAATTATCCAATGTGAAGCTGAACGGACAAGAATTGACCATGGGAAAAGGGGATGTCGAGCAAAACCTGACCGCCTATCCAATCCCGTCTACCTTACAAAAAGATAGCGTGTTGCAGCTTTCCTTGGTAGGGAGCAAACAATATGTCGGTTTTGTGCAGAGCGATTTTCAGGCAGATTTGACCAAAAAGGGAAGTTTTGGTAGTCTTCAGGATTTTTTACCTGTGAAAGGATATGATAGCGACAAGGAGTTATTGGAAAACCGGAAACGCCAAGAACAGGGATTGGAACGTCTGGATTCCAGAATGGCCACTGTTGATAATGCCTTTGCCCTTACCCAAAATGTGTTTGCTACGGATGCCGATTGGGTTACAGGTAAAATTATTATTAGTACCGAAGAAGGCCAAATTCCGTTTACGGCCGGAGCCTTACAAAAAATGGAAACTGAAGATGGTAGAACCACTTCCATCTATACCATTAAGAAACCCCAAGTGTTCAATTGGCAGGTAGGATCATCAGACTATAGCGTTGGCAAGGGCAAGGCCGGGAATATAGACTATTCCATTCTGCATAAACCCACCCATTCGTTCAATGTGGACCTCTATCAAGAAGCATTAAAAAAAGGGGTTGCTTTTATGCAAACCAACTTTGGGGCCAATTCGGTCGACAATCAACTTCAATTGGTAGAAATACACCGTTGGCAAGACGATCGGTATACCTTTGCCAATACCATTGCACTTTCTGAAAAAGAAGGTTGGGTGGCCGATACCGAAGGTTTACAGGAAAAAGCCTATCTCTATCAAACCATCGGTAGTGGATTGGCCAAACTGTGGCTGCAAAAAAACTTGACCATTGCCAATGTGCAAGGGGCGGATATGCTTACAATAGGGTTGCCAGAGGCGTTGGGACTCTTGTATGTGAAAAATGAAATAGGTGGGGAAGCGGTAATCAGCTTATCAAGAAAAGTTGGAAAAGTATGGCAAGGACAAAAATAACGAGCCCAACCAAGAACCACCATTGCTCTATGCCGATGGAGCGGAATATCTTGAAATCAATAAAGGGGCCGTGGCATTTTATAAGCTGATCCAAACCATGGGTTTTGAAGGATTCAATGGATATTTGGCAGAATGGGTCAACGGTAACCTGGACAATCCTACATTGTTCAATGACTTTTGCCAAAAAGCAGTAACTCATATAAAATCATCCGAAAAAAGGGAGATAAGGGCACTTTTTGAAACCAACGAACCGTATACAAACAATACTACAAACAGTAACTAGGACAGATTGATTTTTGGGTGATAACTTATATGCATGTGCATTACACTTATTGGAAAATTTAAGTAATGTCGATTGGGTTTCTGTTATTTCTTCTTTTTGACAGGAAAGCCAGATAAAGAATATGTCAAAGCAGAATGCAATAACAGTCCCTTATAGAATTCAGTGGGAATGTCACAGTATAGGAATATGACAAAACAGTGAGTTTGTTCCCAATTTGATATCAACATCCTCTGGATCACTCATAAAAACAAGAGGACGCTTTATCGCCCTCTTGCATTTATTCTCTCACCGCTACCAAAAAGATTTCTCCATTCCGTTAAATTGGTTGTTTCCCTACAAGAAACCATTGTGTTTTGGTCATGGAAGGTGGCGCCCTGTCGGGCGCTCTTTTGTGGAAAGGGAGAAAGAAGAAAGGATTGGAAATCTCTTTGGATTTCCTATGTTCCTAATCGTATAATCCAAATCACTTAATATTGAATTACATGTAGGTATCATGTTCTTGGGCCATTTAACCCTTGTCTTGTCCTAGAATAGGTTGTCATGATAGAAGCAATAATTTAAATTTAATCATGAAAAGTGTAAACTCCTATTCGGACGATTTTAAACGAAAGGTTGCCTCCCACTATCTGGGATCGGATCTCAGCATGGCGGCAACGGCAAAACTGTATGGTCTCAAAACACCTTCATCCGTGCAACAATGGGTGAAAAGGTTCTGTCCGGACCAGGCCCTGCCGAACGACGGTACCACCAAGGAACCGGCCTCAACTGTCCTACCGGACTCCCCGGAGGGGATGCTGGCCAGGATCAGGGAACTTGAGTCCGATCTGGCAAGCGAGAAGCTCAAAAATCTGGCCGCCAACAAAATGATAGACATTGCGGAAAGGGACCTTAAGATCAACATCAGAAAAAGTCTGGTGCCAAACAGTCCAAGAAATGAAAGAGACCATGCCCAAAACAAGTGTTGGGACGCTGTGCGGACTGTTTGGCAAAACGAGACAGGCCTATTATAAGTTTTTGAGATACGAGTACAGGACACTTGCCGAAAAGCAGTTGGTGCTCGAGATGGTTCAGAATGAACGCGCCATACTTCCCGGCGTGGGCGTGCGCAAGCTCCACAGCATCATCTTCGGGCCATCCTGCCCACAACAGGTTTCAATGGGCATGGATGCGCTCTTCGCCCTCCTGCGGGAAAACTCGATGCTGCTGCGACGCTCCAGAGGCAGGGCAAGGACCACCAATTCACACCATTCGTTTCGGCGGTACCCCAACCTGGCAAGGGAGATGACGGTCGATGCCCCACACCAGCTCTGGGTCAGTGACATAACCTATATCGACACGATGGAGGGATTCATGTACCTTTCGCTCGTCACGGACGCATATTCCAGGAAGATAATAGGATGGGACATATCCCCAAAACTAACGGCCTCCGGTGCGATCGGCGCCCTGAACATGGCCATATCACAGTTGCCGCATGGGACCGGTCCCAAACCGGTGCACCATTCGGACAGGGGCATCCAGTACTGCTGCGACAGGTACATAAGCATCCTTAAGGGTGCCGGCATCGGGATCAGTATGACAGAAAAGGTGGATCCCTTGGAAAATGCAATAGCCGAAAGGGTGAACGGCATACTGAAGACCGAATGGCTCAAGAACAATAGACCAAGGCTCAAAGTGGAGGCAATAGATATGTTCGGGGACATCGTCTCCTCTTACAATGGCCGTAGGCCCCATCTAAGTCTCAATATGCAGACCCCCGATTCGGCCCACATGTCCCACGGACCGATACCAAGGGCATGGAAAAATTATTGGAAGGAAAGACATAAATATGATCAGGGAACAAACCCCTGCATGATAACAAAGGGAACCTTGGGTGTAAACCTGACCTAAGATTATTGAAAAATGTGTAAACTCGTTATAGTA
The DNA here is from genome assembly GCF_033441575.1 of Flagellimonas baculiformis. Taxonomy (NCBI): domain Bacteria; kingdom Pseudomonadati; phylum Bacteroidota; class Flavobacteriia; order Flavobacteriales; family Flavobacteriaceae; genus Flagellimonas; species Flagellimonas baculiformis. Next base: position 98,255 of record NZ_JAUZVW010000014.1, on the reverse strand, counting down.
TCAACCGCTTTAAGTGACAACTTTTTTCAGGACGAGACACATTTTTTGTACGATCGTACAAATGTATGATCATTTAAATGATCATGTGCTCCAAGGAAAATAAAGGAGGATTAAAGTAAAATATACAGGAAGGAAACTGGACAAAAGAACACTGGTAATCATCGTATAGAGGTAAGGATTTTTCAAAACGCTAATAAATTTGTCTTGATGATTTGCTATGTTAAGGCTGTTTGCGGATAAGGTGCCAAGCCTCATTATTGAACAATCACCATTTTTAAGTTCCCTTTCCTCAATGTCATACCCTTTCTGTTTTTTCCCTTTCCACTATTGGCCCAAACGGGCTTTAAAAATCAGTTTGGAAAATGACAATTGGACAACTGGTAAAGAGATTAAAATTAAGGGTATATTCATACATTGACCATTTTTCTCCCTTTCCATAGAAACTCACCCCTGTGATTTCGTCCAATTCCTTATTTCCAACACTGGATAAATTTACCGTACATATAACTCTGTACGGCAAATCCCTTGTAAACAATCAATAGACAATAGGTTTGTGGTATAGTTGATCGGAGGTCACGGAGCAAGTTGTGTTTTTGTAAACAAAAACTGCGCACTTCGTTTACAAGTGACCTTTTGAACAATACCAAAACCATAGAAAATGGCAAGACCTAAAAAGGACATATCAAAACAAAGGACGATTGTCATCGCCTTTAGGGTTTCACAAAGAGAATACGTGATCATTGCAAATAATGCGGAGACAGTCGGATTGTCCACGGCCGAATATATCCGGAGAAAATGTACTGGAAAATCCCTGCCAACCAAAAAGGTAAATCCAATGGACCGGAAACTTTTTGTCGAGCTGAGCAGGGTGGGAAACAACCTGAACCAACTTGCCAGGGTCTCGAACTCAGGTATCCGTGACCCTTTCAGCATTCATAAACAATTGGAGGAGGTAAAAATGTTGTTGCAACAGCTCAAATCAAATATCACCAACAATGATAGGTAAGATAGCCATAGGAAAGGATTTTTACGGTGTTCTTGCCTACAATGAAAAGAAGGTGAGCGAAGGTGTAGGACATGTGATCGATTCCAATATCGAACAATCCACAGCGGTAAACATGGCACAGGAATTCAATTTGATCAGGCATTTGCGTCCGGGACTTGGGAATGTGGTATTCCATGTTTCCTTGAACCTGCCCTACTCTGACCAATTGGACGATAAAGAATTTGCTTCATTGGGATGCGACTATCTGATGAAAATGGGTTTCGATAACAACCAGTTCATTATGTACCGTCATACGGACACAAAGCACGAACATATCCATATAGTGGCCAACAGGGTCAGGTATTCGAGCAGATTGGTAAGTGACAGCAACATTAAAAGAAGGAGCCGGGAAGTGATCAATGATCTGGAGAGGAAATATGGACTGACCCAAATTTCAACAAAAGCCAGTGCAACAAAATCACTTGACCAAAGAGAAATCGAGAAAACCCTAAGAACGGGCAGCTTACCCATCAAACTGATACTTCAGGAGAGGATCGGTTCGACAATTTCAAGGGCAACGGACACAACAGAATTTATCAAGTTGCTACAAGAGCAAAATATCTCGCCAAGATTCAACATAAGCAAGACCACGGGCAGGGTCTCGGGCATATCGTTCAACTATCAAGGCATAGTGTACAAAGGCAGTACGCTCGGCAAAAAATATTCATGGAACAGTATCGTAAAACAAATCGATCATGAGCAAGACAGAGACCGTACAGTTATACTATCGACTAATGGAAAAGAACGGGGAACTGATAGAGCTGGCAAAGGAAACCTTGGAACGACAATCAAACCTGAGCCAAGAAGTGAGGGAGTTGCAAAAGGCACTGAAGATCCTACTCAACAATCAAAAGGTCATGTGGGAGAAATTGAGGGAAATGGAATGACCGGGCCTTTGGCAAATGAAACGGATTGGACTCCCTTTAAACTGGAACTCAATGACCATGGTGCGAGGAAAAAGTCCAAAAGAAAGAAGAAAAGGAAAGGGCTGGGCCTGTAGAACATGAACTTATGAAAGATAACAATAAGCAGGAACATTCAGGATTGTCCCCTTCCGAGATCCAGGTATTGGAGATGGTACGCAGCAAAAGGTTCCTGTCCATCAAAGTGATCATCAAGAACGGGGAGGTCGATGCCATTGAAGGTCTGGAACGATTGGACACAGGGGAACGTATCATCGATATGTTGAAACAACATGATTTTCAAAATCTGGAAATCAAACAAAGTAATGGTAAGATCGTCTGTGTGAACAGGATCTTTAGAAAAAAGATCGACCCTGTCGCAAAAACCAAAAGTTGTTGACCGACAACCCATAAGTATGGAATAAAACAATGGTCCCACAAGGGACCGGATCGATTAAAAAAGGTAAATTAAAGCCTGCTTTACAAATACGGTAGTGACCTTCAAGATTCAGGAGCTATTGCTATTTATAGGAAATGTCAAACCCGATAATCGAGCTAAAGCGGAAAAACAGAACATTCAACAGTACATGGCTCAGAACATATAAAGGTTTTGAGGACTGCCCGGAGAAAGAAGCGAAAAAGATCGTGGAACAACTCCAGGAACTCGCCGACATAGTTTGCCGCCATGTCCAAAAAGGGAACATATGAACTTAGAGGTATTCAGTCAATTTGCGAAAAAGGAAAAGGGAAGGATCATAGGAAAGAACAATACGGCCGTTATCTACACCCGTGTTTCCAGTAAGGAGCAATTTGACAACAATGCCAGTCTCAGCACCCAACTCAAATATTGCCAGGAATATGCAATTCGAAAAGAATTGGAGGTATTGGAATATTTTGGGGGAACCTATGAATCTGCCAAGAGCGATGAGCGCAGGGAGTTCCAAAGGATGCTCAGCTATGTCAAAAGGAGAAAGAACATCGGCTATATCATCGTCTATTCCTACGATAGGTTTTCGCGCACGGGTGCGAACGGCGCGTATATCAGCGAACAGTTAAAAAAGCAGGGAGTTGCCGTTATATCGGCCACCCAGGAAATCGATGTGACCACAAGTGCGGGTACTTTCCAGGAAAACCTGTACCATATGTTCTCCCACTTCGATAACCAGATCCGTAGGGACAAATCCATTACGGGAATGCGGGAGAAGCTGCGAAGGGGCCATTGGACGGGTGCCTATCCATTTGGGTATACCAATACGAATCCCGGGAAAGGGAAGATCCCGAATTTTGTGATCTCGGAGGAAGGAAAATTGCTCAAACAAGCTTTTTTATGGAAGGCAAATTCCAACATGTCCCACGTCGAGATTGCAAAACGACTTAAAGACAAGGGCTTGGACATACGTGCAAAAAGATTGACGGACCTTTTCAGGAACCCGTTCTATTGTGGCCTTATCGTGAACAGTCTTATTCCAGGTGAAGTGATCCAAGGGAAACACGAGGCCCTGATATCGAAAGAAATGTTTCTTAAGATCCACAATCTGCTCCATGCAGGTGAACCACCGAAGAAATATTCGTTCGATGACGAAAACCTGCCGTTGAAGATGTTTGTCAGATCTTCGGTCTGTGGAACACCCTACACTGGATATATAGTCAAGAAAAAGGGCCTGTACTATTACAAGAACAGGCGTAAGGGCAGCAAGGAGAACAGAAGTGCCAATAAGCTCCATAAAGAGTTCCTGAATGTATTGGGGAGGTTTACACTGGCCGACAAAAAGTATATCGAGCCTTTGACCGATATCATACACGATACCTTGATCGATAAAAACCAAGAGGCACTTGAGGATCAAAAGCGGTTGACCAAAGAACTCGGCCAACTTAAAGAAAGGATGGACACATTGGAGAGAAGATATGTCATGCTGAACGAGATCACAAAGTCCCAGTACGACCTTTTCATGCCGGAACTGAAAGCCGAGCAAAGGGAACTGGAGATGAAATTGGAAAATGGGGGAATAAATAGTTCGAACCTCAAAAAGTCCGTAAAATTGGCACTTGGTTATGCCTGTAACCTGCCATCATTGTGGAAGTTAGGGGATCTGGAAACAAAAAGGTCCATACAATATATGGTGTTCCCAGACGGGATTGGGTATGACTTCAAAAACAAGCAAGTTCGAACTTTTCGGGTCAATGAGATTTTTGGCGCAATCTCTTTGTTTACAGGGGATTTGAAGGGTAAAGGAAAAGGGGACTTCCACTCGATCTGTAGAAAATCCCCTTTAGTGACCTCGGCAGGATTCAAACCTGCAACCTTCTGAGCCGTAATCAGATGCGCTATTCAGTTGCGCCACGAGGCCGTTTTAATGGGCTGCAAATATATTTCTTTTTAAATTTACCACAAAACCTTGGCATACAAAAATGATGGACCTTTCACCCTACATCCGCGATATTGAAAACTTCCCGAAGCCAGGTGTGGTCTTTAAGGACATCACCCCGCTCCTCAAAGACCCCAAGGCCTTAAAGGAGGCCGCCCAATCACTTTTGCGCTTCACGGCCGATATAAAGGTAGATAAAGTTGTGGGGGTAGATAGTCGGGGATTTTTTTTTGCACCGCTATTGGCCCAAAAAATGGATGCCGGCTTTGTACCTGTGCGCAAATCGGGGAAACTTCCCTTTGACACCTTGTCCGAACCTTACGAACTGGAATATGGACAGGAAATCCTGGAAATCCATTCCGATGCTATCGAAAAAGGGGACAAAGTATTGGTCCATGATGATGTCCTGGCCACAGGAGGCACGGCCAGGGCAGTGTGTAAATTGGTGGAGCGGCTCGGGGGAGAAGTGGTCCAGTGCAATTTCTTGATACAGCTCACCTTTCTGAAGGGAGCGGAAAAACTCAACGGATATCCCATCAAATCGTTGCTCCAGTACTAATTTCCGTCCAAGGCCCTTGTGGTGACATAGTAGCGCCAACCTATGATGGCCAGCTGCCATTTGGATGCCTTGGATAGATCCAGACCTTTTTTGGTGAAGGAAGGTAGAACTGCTTTGTTGATTTTTGCCAGAATCTTGTACAACATGGTTCAAAGTGTTGGTTATGGCAAATATACGAAACAGTTACAGGTCAAATGATGTTCACCTACCATCGGCCGGTTACATAAAAATAACAGTGATGAGATGGATGAGTAACATGACGAAAAACTTTACTATGGCGATCATTGTTCGATGGATTTTTTAGGTTAAAAAACTATTGCTGACCGGTTGCATTTTTCGAATATAAAATGATAAGTTTCATGTTACCAAACTTTTAGTATGAAATCTATACAATTGCATACAAGATTGTAGTCTTTTAAACGAGATAGCCCTTGAAAATTTTATGGTTCCCTTAGAAAATGTTTCAAATTATAATAATAAACATCATTTTATATTTAAAAATGAAACTTTTGTAGGGGTGTTTTTGACCACATTTTTAAAACCTAGGGAGGTTTCGTTCAAAAAAAGCCAATTTTTGACCATTTCGTTTGCCCGTATAAAAAAGGACCGCCTTTTTGGAAGCGGTCCTTGTCCTGTTTTGGAAGGTCGGATGATCCTTATTTTTTGCCTTTTTTGGTGAAAATTTCCACCACACCATGCTTGGCTTTTTCTCCATAGTTTTCTATGGCCGTCTCCCCTTTTTGGACATTCACACTTTTGATATCCTTTGGGGCCAATTTTTTGACATCTTTCTTTGAGGCTTTCTTTCCATCAATATAATAAAGAGGTTCATCACCACCGTCAGTGTCTATGAAGAAATAGCTGGAATCTTCGCCAATCACCTCTATATCGTCATCGTCATCCGAATCCCTGATGATCATCACATGTTTCTTCTTGTCCTTGTCTTCCATTTTCTTGATCCTGATGACCTTATGGCTCGTACTATCATCATCATCCGAACTGAAATGGACTGAAGTCCCTGTTCCTATCTGCATTTCCTCGATTTCTTCATCACTGAGTTTCTTTCCGTTGACAATGACGGTTTTTTTGGCATTGGATCTATCGACCCTGATTTCCGTCTTGCCTGAAGTGGTCCAGGTCACATCATCATCCATTTTATGGATGCGGATCTTATTGTGTTTGGTATTGCCAAAGGAAACCAAGTTGGCCTCATCGTCATAAAAAACAGTGAGTGGGTCTATGGGCCCATCAGGACTGGAGCTGTAATTGCCGCTGAATTTTTCTCCTTTGGAATTTTTGCCACTCAAATTCAAAGTGATATCGATGATCTCCTTCTTGTCGTTCCTGACCGCTGTGTAGCTGAAATCTATACCGTCTTCGGACAGATCCTCCTTCATTTTGTCCAACTCATCGTTGGAAGTGTCCTTATTGATGATAAGTTCCACGGATTTATCGTCCATGATGCTTTCAACGCTTTCAGGGTTGGAGTACCGATACACCTCTTCCACACTGAAACTGACCAGAAAAAGTCCTAACAGGGGCAACACGAACAACGTTTTGAACACATTGATCTTTTTGGATTGATTTTGATTTAACATGACTATTCGTTTTTTGATTAATGAATTATAGAATGAATTTGTGATTTTGAATTGCTGACCATCCACTGCCTGTTTCAGCATGAGGTATTGGTAGGTTTTCTTGTTCTCCATTTGGCTGATGGTCTCCGAATCGGCCAAAAACTCCAGGTTTTGTTTCACTGCACGTGTGTAGAACCACAAAACAGGATTGAACCAGAATACAATCTTCAAGGTTTCCAGCAGTAAAATATCCACGGTATGGAGTTGCCTAGCGTGTACCTTTTCATGGGTCAGGATGGTCCCAAGCTCTTTTGAATCAAATAAGGACGGGTTGTAAAAAATGGAATTGAAAAAGGAGAAAGGAGAAATCCGTTTTTCCGTTTCCACATGCAGAAAAGGATGTTCCCTCCAAGTCCGGGCATTTTTGGCCAAGGTTCTCAATGAACTCAATTGGACCAGAAATTTCACCAACAGTAGGGCACACCCGATTAAGTAAACGACCCAGAGCATATTTTCCAGAGTGAACATGGTCTGTGCGCGGGCGATTTCGGTTCCGACGGTGGTAACTCCGGTGTTGATCACGGTGGGCTTGGTGGCCACCACTACCTTTTCAATCTTGAACAAGGGAAAGAGGAGGGAGAGAACGAGTCCAGAAAGCAAGAAGAACCTGTTTTCCCTGAAAAAGGTATCCCGTTTGAGAAATATATGATAGATGCCCAGAAAAACTAAGGAGACTATGGCCGTTTTTAGAAAATATAAAAGGATGGCTTCCATTATTTCTTCTTTTCGATGAGGTCAATGATTTCTTGGAGTTCCTTTACCGATATTTTCTCCTCATTGGCAAAATGGGAGACCAAACTCTTATAGGAATCGTCATAATAATCGGCAATGGCGGCATTGACATACTTTTTGCGGTATTGCTCCTTGGTAACCATGGGAAAATAACGGTGGGTGTTTCCAAAGGCCTCGTGGTCCACATATCCTTTTTCCTGTAAGTTTCTCACGATGGTGGAGAGGGTGTTGTAATGGGGTTTTTCACCATCTATCTCCTCCAAAATTTCCTTGACGAAAGCCTTTTTCAGCTTCCACAGGATTTTCATCACTTCCTCTTCCTTGTTGGTCAATTTTTGCATAGTCCAGAAATTATAGGACCAAACATAGTACTAATTCCATAGTTAAACAACTATTTTTATAGTTTATTAACTATTTTTGTAGTTTTTTCTTTTCCAAGAACACTTTTGGTTGAGCGAATCTTCCGCTATTTTTACGCAAAACTCGATTCTTTGGAAAATCTACTTTTTGTCGTATTGGGGCTTGGCCTTCTTATTGCCGGGGGAAATTGGTTGTTGAAATCGGCAGTGGCCCTATCGCTCAGGTTGTCCATTCCCAAGATTGTGATCGGTATGACAGTGGTCTCCTTTGCCACATCGGCCCCGGAACTTATTGTGAGCGTAAAGGCGGCCTTGGATGGTTTTCCTGATCTTGCCCTTGCCAATGTGGTGGGCTCCAATATTGCCAACCTGGGATTGGTATTGGCCATTACCATCATATTGGGGAGCATAGATGTGCGCAAGAGTTTCTATTCCACAGATTGGCCTGTGATGATGGTGGCTTCTTTGCTCTTTTGCGGCTTTGTTTATTTTGATGGTGTGTTGCAGCAATACGAAGGGATCATTCTGGTATCCTGTCTCTTTCTTTTCTTGGTTTATCTCCTCAGGTTCCAGAAAGTGGCGGTTGTGGATGAAATGCCCGAGGACGATGTACCTCTACCATTATATAAAACGGTATTGTTGCTGGGGATAGGAGGGACGGCACTCTGGGGCGGATCGGAACTGCTCATCAAAGGTGCCGTGGGCATGGCCTCTGCTTTTGGGGTCAGCGATAGGATCATAGGAATCACTGTGGTTTCAGTGGGTACCAGCGTTCCGGAATTGGCAGCTTCCGTCATTGCGGTGCTCAAAAAGGAAAAGGCCATTTCCCTGGGCAACCTGATCGGCTCCAACATTTTCAATCTGCTGGGTGTTTTGGGGATAACGGCTGCCATAACACCCATAAAGGTGGTGGACCAGGGATTGCTTTACAACGATATCTTCTGGATGTTGGGCATCTCCTTTTTGATACTGCCCTTGGTGTTCTTCCCGAAGGGATTGCGCTTGGGGTGGAGGGACGGCCTCGTGCTTTTGACTGTCTACGTCGCTTTTGTCTATATGACCGTAACATAAAAAACCGCCCCATGATCGGGACGGTTTTTCATCTATAATCAACAACTAATTTATTTGCTACCAGTTATACCTTTGCAGATTTTACTGTTTTGATGATCCTGGCCGCAACTTTGTATGGATCTGCGTTGGAAGCAGGTCTTCTGTCCTCTAGCCATCCTTTCCATCCTTTTTCAACGGTCATGATCGGAATCCTGATGGAAGCGCCCCTATCGGAAACTCCATAGCTGAAATCCTTGATGGAAGCAGTTTCGTGCTTACCGGTCAAACGCTGATCGTTGAACTCACCGTAAACAGCAATGTGCTCAGCGGTAACAGGGCGGAAGGCCTCACATATTTTTTCATAAACTTCTTTGGAACCGGCCGTACGCAAGGTAGTGTTGGAAAAGTTGGCATGCATACCGGAACCGTTCCAATCTCCCTTGATGGGTTTTGGGTGGTACTCGATGTAGTAACCGTACTCCTCGGTCAATCTGTCCAAAAGATAACGGGCGATCCAAACTTGGTCACCAGCGTGTTTGCCACCTTTGGCAAAAATCTGGAACTCCCACTGTCCGCAGGCAACTTCTTGGTTGATTCCTTCAAAGTTGATCCCTGCCTCAAGGCATAGGTCGGCATGACGCTCCACCAAATCCCTTCCGTGGGTATTTTTACCACCTACCGAGCAATAGTACAATCCTTGTGGACCAGGATACCCGCCCATGGGGAAGCCAAGGGGCAATTGGGTATGGGTGTCCATGATAAAGTATTCCTGTTCAAAGCCAAACCAGAAATCATCATTCTCGTCATCAATGGTGGCCCTTGAGTTGGTCTCGTGGGGGGTACCATCTGGGTTCAATACTTCTGCCATGACCAAATAACCATTCTTTCGTGATGGGTCAGGGAAGATGGAAACGGGTTTCAACAAACAGTCAGAAGAACCACCTTCTGCTTGTCCAGTTGAGCTTCCGTCGAAGGACCATATGGGACAGTCCTCCAATTTACCACTAAAATTCTCCTCGATTTTAGTCTTGCTCCTCATGTTGGCGGTAGGGTAGTAACCATCCAACCAGATATACTCTAATTTAGATTTGCTCATAATTTTTGGTAGTTAATCGTTCTCAAATAATGGAAGCAAAAATAGTTTTTTCATTCAATAATCAATGTTTCATAGGGGTAAAATCACAAAATTATCGTCATAATTTATAATACCCCTATTTTTGATGGGGCAAAGTGAAAAAAAAGTATTTTTTGGAGCGTATATTATTAAATTGTTAATTGTAATTTTGCCTCCTAAACACAAATCAGATGCCGAAAGTAAGATTTCAAGCCTTGGCGGAAAGCCGTAAAAGGGAACATACATCCATGAGTGAGGAAGGGAAACGTTCCGAACTCTTCGGGAAGCATGTTTTCAACGAGGACAAAATGCTCCAATTCCTGACCAGGGAAGCTTTTGACAATGTCAAATCCGCCATTTTTCAGGGCAATAAGATAGACCGAAAAATCGCCGACCAGGTCGCTGAAGGGATGAAGGCATGGGCCCTGAGCATGGGTGCCACACACTACACCCATTGGTTCCAACCATTGACAGGCGCCACGGCCGAAAAGCACGATGCATTTTTTGACATCCTTCCCGATGGCAGGGCCATGGAAAAGTTTGGAGGAGCACAATTGGTGCAGCAAGAACCCGATGCGTCCAGCTTTCCCAGTGGCGGTATCCGAAACACTTTTGAAGCACGGGGCTACACCGCTTGGGACCCGACCTCTCCGGCATTCATCTATAAAACAACCCTCTGCATACCTACCATATTTGTGGCCTACACAGGCGAGGCATTGGACAACAAGGCACCGTTGCTACGGGCACTGCATGCGGTTGACCAAGCAGCGACCGGCGTTGCCCAGTATTTTGACAAAAATGTGAGAAAGGTCTATGCCACTCTAGGTTGGGAACAAGAATATTTTTTGGTGGACAAGGCATTGGTGAAATCGCGTTTGGACCTGTCCATGACCGGCAGGACCCTCGTGGGCAATTTTTCTGCGAAGGGCCAACAGTTGGATGACCATTATTTTGGAGTGATACCTCCCAGGGTGCTGAGTTTTATGAGCGATTTGGAAAAGGAATGCACCAAGTTGGGCATCCCGGTCAAGACCCGCCATAACGAGGTGGCTCCCAATCAATTTGAACTTGCACCCGTGTTTGAGGAAGCCAACCTTTCCGTGGACCACAACCTCCTGTTGATGGACGTGATGGAAGAGATTGCGGACCGACACCATTTTTCAGTGTTGTTCCATGAAAAGCCCTTTGCGGGGATCAACGGTTCGGGCAAGCACAACAACTGGTCACTCGCAACCGATACCGGGGTGAACCTGCTCAGTCCAGGGAGCACGCCCATGAAAAACCTTCAGTTTTTGACCTTTTTCGTCAATACCATAAAAGCGGTGGACACCTATGAGGAGCTTTTACGCGCCTCCATAGCCTCCGCGAGCAACGACCACCGTTTGGGCGCCAACGAGGCCCCGCCATCCATCCTTTCCATTTTTATAGGAAAACAATTGAGCAATGTGTTGGACGAACTGGAAGGAGTTTCCAAAGGAAAATTGTCACCAGAGGAAAAAACGGAGCTCAAACTCAATGTAGTGGGCAAGATCCCTGAAATCCTGTTGGACAATACCGATAGGAACCGTACCTCGCCCTTTGCCTTCACAGGAAACAAGTTTGAGATGAGGGGCGTGGGGTCCAAGACCAACTGCGCCAAGCCCATGACCATTCTCAACACCATCGTGGCCAAGCAGCTCACAGACTTTAAAAAGGAAGTGGATGTGCTGATCGACAAGAAAGGCTTGAAAAAGGACGAAGCTGTTTTCAACGTGCTCCGCGAGTACATCAAAACCTCCAAGCGTATCCGTTTTGAGGGAGATGGATACGGCATGGAATGGCAGGAAGAGGCCAGAAGGCGTAAGTTGAGCAACAACAAGAATACCCCGGAGGCCCTACAGGTGATCACCTCCAAGGAGAGTTTGGAACTTTTCAAGGAGATGGGTGTGATGAACGAAGTGGAACTCAAGGCCCATCAAGAAGTGGAACTGGGGGCCTATATTTTCCATATCCAAATAGAAGGAAGGGTACTTGGGGAAATGGTCTATAACCACATCATCCCCGCCGCCATCCGATACCAAAACATCCTGCTGAAGAACGTGAGCGGTCTGAAAGAGGTCTATGGCGCTGCCCACAAGAATGTGGCCGAAAGTCAATTGAACATCCTGGAGCAGGTAGGGGAACATATTGTCCAGATCAAAAAGCTGACGGATGAGATGACCGATGCCAGAAAACGTGCCAACGGGATGGCCATGAGCAACAAAAAGGCACAGGCCTATTGCAACAATGTAAAGCCGTATTTTGACAAGATCAGGGAACAGTCCGACAAATTGGAAAAACTCATAGCGGACGATCTTTGGCCCTTCACCAAGTACAGGGAATTGCTGTTTGCCAAATAGGAACAGCTACAAAACATGAAAACCACGGAAGGCCTATCGATTAATTGATGGCTTTCCGTTATTTTTGCCCAAACCCATTTTTATGTCATCCGACACGAGTAAAAGATATGCCCAGAGAGGGGTTTCCGCTTCCAAGGAAGATGTGCACAGTGCCATCAAAAACATAGACAAAGGACTTTTTCCCAAGGCTTTTTGCAAGATTGTCCCTGACCATCTTACCGGTAGTGCAGATCATTGCCTTGTGATGCATGCCGACGGGGCTGGGACCAAATCCTCCTTGGCCTATATGTACTGGAAGGAAACGGGTGACCTATCCGTTTGGAAAGGGATTGCCCAGGATGCCCTGATCATGAACGTGGACGATTTGATCTGCGTGGGTGCTACCGACCATATCATGCTTTCCTCCACCATAGGAAGAAACAAGAACCTCATTCCGGGAGAAGTCATTTCGGCCATCATCAATGGGACGGAGGAATTGATTTCCGATTTGGGCAAACATGGGATTACCATCCATTCCACAGGTGGGGAAACTGCAGATGTGGGCGATTTGGTGCGGACCATAATCGTGGACTCCACGGTCACCGCACGAATGAAAAGGAGCCAGGTGATCGATAACGCCAATATCTCCGCTGGGGATGTCATTGTGGGCCTCGCTTCCTATGGAAAAGCCACTTACGAGACCCAATACAATGGTGGGATGGGCAGTAATGGACTCACCTCTGCCAGGCATGATGTCTTTGGAAAGTATTTGGCCCAAAAATATCCTGAAAGTTATGACGCCTCCGTTCCTGAGGAGCTGGTATATTCCGGCCAGACCAGATTGACGGACGCTGTGCCAGACGCTCCCTTGGATGCCGGAAAATTGGTATTGTCACCCACAAGGACCTATGCACCCATCATCAAAAAGATACTGGAAAGCTATTCCTCCAAGGAAATCCATGGAATGGTACATTGTAGTGGGGGAGCGCAGACCAAGATCCTCCACTTTGTGGACAACCTCCATATCATCAAAGATCATATGTTTCCCGTGCCATCGCTGTTCAAATTGATCCAAGAGCAATCCGGTACTGATTGGAAGGAAATGTACCAGGTTTTCAATTGCGGTCACCGAATGGAAGTCTATGTAAATGAGGAGGTTGCTGAGGATATCATCAGAATTTCCAAAAGTTTTGATGTGGATGCCCAAATCATTGGTAGGGTGGAACCATCGGAAACCAAAAAACTGACCATCCAGAGCGAGTACGGTAAGTTTCACTATTAGCATACGATTCGCCCCAGTTTAGCGTTCTTATTTATAAACCTCGTGCTATGGAAAGGAAGGATTTTCTAAGAAGTTTGGGTGCAGGTGCTGCATTTGCCCTTACTTTTCCCTGTTTGCAAGGCTGTTCCAAGGACCAAGTCGATGGAAATATCGAAGAAGTGCCTACGGGTGTTGACTTTACAGTGGATCTTACTTCCCAAGAAGGACAGGCCCTATCGGCAAATGGTGGTTTCATCTTGAAGAACTTGGTCGTTGTGGCGAGAAACCTGCAGGGAGAATATGTGGCGGCCAGTCAGGTATGCAGCCATGAATCCTATGACCAAGTCCGGTTCGTGAACCAAGATGGAGGTATTTTCTATTGTGATGTCCACGGATCCCGTTTTGGACAGGATGGAACCCCATTGAACCAGGTGGACAGTAAGCCGGCCCGTGCCCTCAAAGTGTTCAATACCGAACTTGATGGGTCCCTGCTGCGAGTGTTTGAGTAATTTGTAGGCCCAAATCTTATGAAACGATTGTTGACCTTATTGCTATTGGTATGTCTTGGCACCCTGCATGCCCAGGAGTGGCAGGACAGCTATGCCAGTGCTCTGGATAGGGCAAATACAGCGGACAAACCCATTGTTCTCGTGTTTTCCGGTTCCGATTGGTGCGCTCCTTGCATCCGTTTGAAAAAAAGTATCTTGGATTCGGAGGAATTCAAGACCTATGCCTCCGAAAACTACGTGCTGTACAATGCCGATTTTCCCCGAAAAAAACAAAACCAGCTTCCCGAAGATAAATCGGGCGTGAACAAAACGCTGGCCGAAAAATACAACCCTAAAGGTTATTTTCCGTTGATTGTGGTCTTGGACAAGAACGAATCTGTTTTGGGAGAAACAGGGTTCAATCCTAAGCTTACCCCAGAAAAATATATTTCACTTCTTAACAAATTCATCAAATGAAAGCCATCGTCGTTTTTTTGTGCAGCCTTTCCTGTCTGTTGTCCTTGGGGCAATTGGGGCAGAAGGATGTCACTGTAAAAAAGACGCTCAAGTTGATGGGGACCCGTTTTGAGGTCACGGTGGTGGCCCCAAACGAGGAAATAGGCTATATCAACATAGATGAGGCCGTTTCCGAAATCCAACGCATTGAAAAGATCATTTCTTCCTGGGATGAAAACTCCGAGACTTCGCTCATCAACAAAAACGCAGGAATCAAGCCCGTGAAGGTGAGTCCAGAGCTTTTTGGCCTTATCGAACGTTCCATACGGATCTCCGAGATCACCGATGGGGCCTTCGATATCACCTATGCCTCCATGGACAACATTTGGAAGTTTGATGGGAGTATGGATACGATTCCTTCCGAGGGACAGATCAAAAGGGAACTGGAAAAAGTGGGGTATAAAAAAATGGTGTTGAACCCGGAAAATAGCACTGTTTTTTTGCCCGAAAAGGGGATGAGAATTGGTTTGGGAGCCATTGGAAAAGGGTATGCGGCCGACAAGGCCAAGGAACTTCTCGTATCCAAGGACGTGAAGGGGGGCATCATCAATGCCTCTGGCGACCTGACCACTTGGGGCACCAAGGCCACGGGCGAGAAATGGCTGGTGGGTATCGCCAATCCATTGAGCAAGGACAAGGTGTTCAGTTGGCTGCCCGTCTTGGAATCCTCTGTGGCCACATCGGGCAATTACGAAAAATTCATCACCTACAAAGGAAAAAAATACTCGCACATCATTGACCCCAGAACAGGTTATCCCACCACAGGGGTCAACAGCGTATCCATTTTTGCAAAGCACGCAGAGCTTTGTGATGCCCTGGCCACGGCCGTTTTCATCATGGGCAGGGATGTTGGTCTGCACATGATCAACCAGATGGATGGGGTGGAGGCCGTGGTCGTGGATTCGGACAATAAAATTCACAAGAGTTCGGGCATCATATTCGACATGAATCCGTAAATTTAGACCATGGTCAAAGCGATGTTTTTTCTCCTGCTATTGCTCTTTTCGAGTTCCTGCGTGGCCGTGCGCGAGTACGACAAGGTCTATCTGAACGATGCCGAGATGCAATTGGGTGCCAGGGCCAGCGAACGCTTTGAGACCAATTTCCATATCTATCGGGAAGCATCCGCTGGGGCCAATGGAGGCAAAACAGGGGGCGGTTGTGGCTGTAATTAAATGCTACGGGACACTATGAAACATTGCATCAAAAGATCAGTAGTCACCAAATGGACACTGTTCTGTACCGGATTGCTCTTTCTTTGCTCTATGGCGGCCCGTTCGCAGCAGACCGGCACCTCTTACCAAAAACGTGTTTTGGAGACCAGTGAGGTCGATCTCTTGTTCAGTTATTACAAGCAGGATGGGCAAAATGCGGCGGTGACGGGCGGGGAAGGGACCGAAGAGTTGACCGATGCCACTTCCAGCATTGTACTTCGGATGCCCATGAACGAAAATGATATTTTGACGGTGGATGTCGGCCTTTCCGCCTATACTTCGGCCTCTTCCAGCAATGTGAACCCGTTGGACGGCGGACTCAGTGTGTCCCCCTTCGATGCCTCGTCCGGAGAGTCCAGAAAAGATTTGCTGACCTATATCAATCCCAGCTATCAGCACAGTTCCGATGACAGGAATTCCATCTGGAGCGCCAATGCCTATTTTTCCACGGAGTACGATTATTTTTCCCTTGGATTTGGAGGGAGCTATACCCGTTTGTTCAACGAGAAGAACACCGAGTTGACCCTGAGCGGACGTGTGTTTTTGGACAAATGGAACCCGCAATATCCCATTGAACTGCGTGAAGGTTTTTTTGACGATCGTATCACTGGGAACGGCACCTATAACCCCATTTTTTCGGAATTTGAAAAGGAGAACAGAAACTCCTATTCGCTTTCGTTGAGTTTTTCACAGATCATGGGGGAAAAACTGCAAGGTGCCCTTTTCATGGACCTTGTTTCCCAGAACGGATTGTTGAGCACTCCGTTCCAGCGGGTCTATTTTGCGGATTTTGAAGACTTTTATATCGATGATTTCCAATTGGCGGACAATGTGGAGCAATTGCCGGACAGTAGGTTCAAAATACCCTTCGGGGGCAGGCTGAACTACTATCTGAACGATCTGGTGGTGCTGCGGACCTATTACCGCTTCTATTGGGACGATTGGGGAATTACCTCCCATACGGCCAGCTTGGAGGCACCTTTCAAGGTCACGGACAAATTCACCCTGTATCCCACCTATCGCTATTACACCCAGACCGCGGCGGATTATTTTTATCCCAAAGAAGAAGCGCTGTCCACGGATACCTACTACACTTCGGACTATGACCTATCGGATTACAATGCCCATCAATACGGAATGGGCGTGCAGTACAGGGACATTTTTACCTCGGCCAAAGTGTTCAGTTTTGGACTGAAGACCATCGACCTCCGTTTTAGCCAATACGACCGAAGCGATGGCCTCAACGCTTTTATTGTTACCCTCGGGACTACTTTTGTGGGGAATTGACCGGTAAATATCCTTCATTTTTGAGGTCTTCGGCATTTTGAATCAATTTCGAACATCCATTTTTAAGGAAATAAAGATTCTCACTCAACGAGAGGATTTCTTCATACAAATGATCGGTGAGCAGAATAATTTTGTCCTTCTTTTTTCTTTGGATGATATCCTTGATTTTTGAGACATATAGAGGGGCCAAATTGGAAAAAGGCTCATCAAGGAGAATGATGTTTTTTTCACTGTTCAGAATCAGGTAGGTTTCCAAGAGCCGGAGTTCGCCCCCTGAAAGTTCCGAAGTATAATGATTGTGGAATTGACGAAAGTGCTCAAAGGTTTCAATGAATGTAGTCCAATCTACATTGAACAGTGTAAAGCAGGTACGCACTCTCATATTTTTGGAAATGAGCTTATGTTGGGGTAGATAGGCTACTTGATTTCTTAGAAAAAGAGGATTTTTTTTGAAGTTGCCATCTATCCGGATGGATTTGTACTTGGGCCTGAGGCTCCCGAACAAAATATTGAGCAATGATGTTTTTCCAGAACCGTTTCTACCTAAAATGCCAGTGATTTTTCCGGTTTCGGCTCTTACATAAACCCCTCTCAAGATTTTCTTCTCCCCGAAGGAGAGCTCAATATTGTCAATTTCAAGAATCAAAGGAAGAAGATTAGGTAGATGATTATTGATGGAATAAGGTCGAACAGAAACGAGAGGGTCAGCAAGCCTATTCTGGAAAGCCCAAAGTTTTGATATAGCACCAATTCCTTTGAATGCCCCCGATCCATAAACCTAAGGATGAACAAACCTATAAATATCAATTTCAAAGCTATAATTGCAGAAAAAGGGACTTTGAAAAATAGGAGCACAATTGCTATCACAGTGGATACCAATAGAATGGTTTTATAGAAAAGGAAAACCAACAGGTATGTTCTAAGACGGAATATTGGAATCATGGTATTCACTAAATGTACAAATTAATCGTAAATTCGCATCCCTAAGTAAGATTGATCTATGCTTGACAAACTCAATATAGTAAAGCAACGTTTCGATGAGATTTCCGATCTGATCATACAGCCCGATGTCATTTCGGACCAGCAGCGGTACATCAAATTGAACAAGGAATATAAGGACCTGAAAGTGCTCGCGGAAAAGCGTGAGGATTATATAACCCTGACCAATAACATCAACGAGGCTGAAGAGATCATCGCCGATGGCAGTGATCCCGAAATGGTGGAGATGGCCAAGATGCAACTCGATGAGGCCAAGAGTGCCCTGCCCAAGTTGGAAGAGGAGATCAAGTTCCTGTTGATTCCCAAAGACCCGGAAGATGCCAAGGACGTAGTGATGGAAATCAGGGCCGGGACCGGCGGCGACGAGGCCAGTATCTTTGCCGGGGACCTGTTCCGGATGTACACCAAGTACTGTGAGTCCAAAGGCTGGAAGACCAACGTCATCGATTTGAGCGAAGGGACCAGTGGCGGATACAAGGAAATCCATTTTGAGGTCACTGGAGAGGATGTGTACGGTACCTTGAAATTTGAAGCGGGCGTCCACCGAGTGCAGCGTGTGCCCCAGACCGAGACACAAGGTAGGGTCCATACCAGTGCAGCGACCGTGATGGTGATTCCCGAAGCTGAGGAATTTGATGTGCAGATAGACCCCAAAGAGGTCCGCATCGATTATTTCTGTTCGTCAGGACCTGGAGGACAATCGGTGAACACTACCTATTCCGCGGTACGTTTGACCCACCTTCCCACAGGTATCGTGGCCCAGTGCCAGGACGAAAAATCCCAACACAAGAACAAGGACAAGGCTTTCAAAGTACTCCGTTCGCGATTGTACGACATGGAATTGGCCAAAAGACAGGCCGAGGATGCTGCCAAACGAAACTCCCAGGTGAGCAGTGGGGACCGTTCGGCCAAGATCCGAACGTACAACTATCCGCAGGGAAGGGTCACCGATCACAGGATTGGTCTTACCCTGTATGACCTGCAGAATATCATGAATGGCGATGTCCAAAAAATAATCGATGAGCTGATGTTGGTGGAGAACACCGAAAAACTGAAAGAGGCTTCGGAGATTTTTTAAACTTTTTATTGACTGGTCTTGTATGTCAGTTCGAGCGCAGTCGAGAACCTTTTGAAATGAAGATAGAACACCTAGTTTCCCAGATCCGTCAGAAAAAATCGTTTCTCTGTGTTGGTCTGGACACGGATTTGGATAAGATTCCAGCACATTTACTGGGCGATGAAGATCCCATTTTTGCTTTCAACAAGGCCATCATCGATGCCACACATCCCTACTGCGTGGCCTACAAGCCAAATATTGCCTTCTACGAGGCCTATGGGTTGAAGGGATGGAAATCCTTGGAGCGTACCATGGAATACCTGAACAGCGAGCATCCGGAAATATTTACCATAGCCGATGCCAAGCGGGGCGATATCGGAAACACGTCCACGCGCTACGCAAAGGCCTTTTTTGAAACGATGGATTTTGATTCCATTACCATTGCACCGTATATGGGCAGGGATTCCGTGGAGCCTTTTTTGGAGTTTGAGGACAGGCATACCATTTTGTTGGCGCTGACCTCCAACCAAGGGGCATTTGATTTCCAGACCCAAAAAGTGGGGGATAGGGAACTGTACAAAGAGGTTTTGGCCACTTCAAAAACCTATAAGGGTTCGGAAAGGTTGATGTATGTGGTCGGGGCGACCAAGGCATCTTTCTTGAAAGAAATCCGGGAAATAGTGCCAGAAAGTTTTTTATTGGTCCCTGGGGTCGGGGCGCAAGGAGGAAGCCTTCAGGAAGTCTGCACCTACGGAATCACTAAGGACATAGGACTTTTGGTCAATTCCTCGCGCGGCATATTGTATGCCTCTAACGGGCATGATTTTGCGCAAGTCGCTGCGAAAAAGGCAAGGGAAATCCAAAGGGAAATGGAGTTGGAGTTGGCAAAATTGCCTTAAAACTCAACCCAGACTTTCCAAGGTCTTTTTGATGCTCTGCGCCTTTCTTTTGAAAAATTCCACCAAGTGCATATCGGCCTGTGTTACATTGGCCGCTTTTTCAACGAAGTTGTTGTACATTACTTCCAGAACATAGATTGCCTGGTTTCCGCTGGTGATCGGGGTAACTGCCCCTACTTTGCAATATTGATTGTCCATTGTTCCCAAGATTTGTTATGCTAAAGATACGTCCAAAACGGACATGTGGATGACACCTTCTGATGATATATGTCTAGAAATCAGGTATTTTATCTAAAATTTAACGAAACTGACCTCCATGAGTACATTTTCTCACATTTCTTTAGATTTAAATTAACGTACCTTTAATATAAGTATGGATGGCTACAAAAACCGATAGCGTATGAAAAGATTGGTATTTTTTGCATTCATGGTTTGTGCCGTGACACATGCCCAGGAAAAGGGTGCCTGTAACTGTTGTTCCGAAGGGCAGCGGGCATTCGACTTTTGGATGGGGGAGTGGAACGTAGTGAACCATGGGGATGGCAAACCTGCGGGCACAAGTATCATCAGTAGGGAAGAGGGCGGTTGCGCGATTAGGGAAAATTGGACAAGTGCCAACGCCGGGTACACGGGCACAAGCTTGAATTTTTACAACAAGGACACCCAACAATGGGAACAGTTGTGGGTGGACAATACGGGTTCACATCTAAAATTGAAAGGGAACAGGAAGGGTGATCAAATGATATTGGTGTCCGATGAATTTGCCAAAGATGATGGAAAGAAGTACCGCAACCGGATCACCTGGACCCAAAACAGTGATGGAACGGTCAGACAGTTATGGGAAGTGCTGCAAGGTGAAAAAGTGGTTTCCGTTGCCTTTGATGGCCTTTACCAAAAGCAATGAACAAAAAAACCGGTGTGGCCCACCGGTTTTTTAAACTAACTAACTCAAAAAAATGCTAACTCAGATAACTAACTCGTTGCAAAATTCCTGTTTAACCTTCAGCAAGAGGTTAATTTAACTTTAGGAATATGTTATACTTGTTCTCTTTTATTGAGTTAATAACGGGCTTATTTTTCACTTATTGCATTATTGTGAAAAAATTAGCATTAATCCTGAAGGGAAAATACCCTTTTTAACAAATCCGTTGTTCTGGACGAAACTTTTGTCCGTATTTCCTTTTCCTCTAAAGCAATCATGGTATATACGCCCTCCAAGGCTTCATTGGTGGTATAATCGGTCAGGTCTGGGTTCACGTCATTGGTGAGTGGCAGGTTGTTGTACTTCGTGATGATGTTGCTCCAGATTTTGTCCGCGCCCACTTTTTGGAACGAATTCTTGATGATCGGGTTGAACTTTCCATACAACTGGGTCTTCGTGGACCGCTCGAGATATTGCGTAGCGGCGTTATCGGCGCCCAACAGGATCTGTTTGGCATCGTTGAACGTGATACCTTTCACGGCATCAACAAAAATGGGGGTGGCCTCACCAACGGCATCCTCCGCTGCACGGTTGATGATCTTGAGCCCCTCATCGGCCAAACTTCCCAAACCTACGTCCCTCAATGTCTTGTCCACTTTTTGAAGTTCTTCAGGAAGAAGTATCTTGACCAGTTCGTTCCTAAAAAAGCCATTCTCGTTGGCCAGTTTGTTCACTTGTTTCTCAATGCCCATGTTCAGGGCCTCGCGTAGCCCTTGGGCTATTTCCGCATTTCCGATTCCTGTGCCTCCTTGGGGCAGTTGGTTGACCACCTGTTGGAGTTCCGTACATCCCACCAATTGGAAGACCAATAGGCATAGCAGTGTTCGTTTCATGATATTGCTTTTTTATAGTTGGGATGAAAATACTGCGAAAAAGTATAAAGGAATAGGTAGCGGGGTCGGTTTTTTTGGTTTTATGTGAAAAACCAATTATATACCCGTTCCCCAAAAGCAGATCTTGGATGGACATTTTCTAGGAAGTACCGACAATCCGTGGATAGTTCAGTAACGGGGCACCTTGAACGCCCCCTCGGTAATGACGACCGATCCAACCAGTTCCACCGTCCCGACACTGGTATCGTACCATTTCAAGGTTCCTGAAAATGACCCACTGATATGGGAATCCGTGATTTCCGTAAAACGTACTGTGGCCAGATCATAGAGCGGGGTCGGGGTACTGTTCAACCCGGCACTGTAGAGGTTTCCCTCTCCATCAAAATAACCCATGCTGAACAGCGAATCAGGGGTTTTATCGCCTTGGCCCTGCAAATTGGTATAAGCTATTCCTGTGGCAAAGTTTTCAGAATCACCTAGAAAAATAGTGAACCTATTGGTCGGTTCCGTTTCAAAAATGTTGTCTATACCCGCAATGTTGACAGCATATAGGTCTGATGTAGTGTCATGATCTATAATTCCAGTGAGATTGATCTGTGTGTTGGGTGTGAATTCATAGGATACCTGTGTGCCATCGACCTTGAAACTGAAATAATACTCGCCTGCAGTATCGTCCGGTCCATCATCACTTTCGGAACAGCCCAAGAGGAACACATTGACAAGTAGAAGCAGTAAGATATGTTGGTAGGTTTTTTTCATTGATTGATTTTTATTGTGGATTTATTTTGCAGTTTTCCTTGTACTCTTTATCCACCAGTTGTTTGAATTTTGTGAGCTCGTTCGATTTCCGGTACTTGGCTTCCAATTCGTCCATCAGTTCCTCCTTGGAGGTGTCAATGGCGCCAAATCCACCTTTAAGGGCATCTTGCATGGTCTCACATTGTAGCTCGGCAAATTTCTTGGCATCACTTTCCATGGAACTTCCACAGGAAAGCATAAGGATGGCAAATGATACGGTCATCAAAAGGAATGATCTAGATTTCATACAGTTGTGTTTTAGTTGGGTTGATGGTTGTTTTTTTCATTTTTGTCCATAAAGTATCCGATGACACCCCCAATCAAGGCAAAGACAACGATGCTCACCAGTACATTGAAGACAATGTCCCAGCCATTGCCCACATACTTATCATATTCATCCACTATGGTCGTGAAATTCTTCAGGTAACTGAACATCCCAGTGTTCCCATAGAGGCTTCCATAGTTTTGGACCATGTCCGATTGGAAGTAATAACTCAGCGGAATGCCCAACAAGGCCCCAAGCAGTCCGAAGGTCACCATTCTGCCTTTCTTTTGGTTGAAGGCGAGGTAGGCCCCCAAATACACCATGATCCCTAAAGGGATAAAGATCAGTGTGAGGACAATCAGGGCTATCCTGATCCCGACCGAGGGCAATTTGTATTTCTGTGCAATGGTGCTGCAGACGCCCAAGATCAATTTTTGGGGGCGGGTAAAGTATTGGGTGATGTTTTGTATGTCCATAAATTGCGAGGTTTGGTTTTATATATTCCGAAATTAGAGGAACCATCACACCTTCAAAAGCCCTATTGATCCTGTGGTCGTGTATTTTTATTTTGTGCAGGGGAGTGTTTATTTTTTGCTAAAATGTGTACTTTCATCATTCCTTGACTTTACGCTAAATGGATGCTTTTATGAAACGCACTCTGTGCTTGTTTGCCTTCGTTGCCTTTATTCTGCCCATATCCGCACAACAGTTTCAGAAGGAGCTGGATTCCCTTTCCCGATTGATGGAGGACCGATCCATTATTGACACGGCCACCATCGACCTTAGGAACCACTACACCAAGCAGGCCCTTTTTGCAAATCCTGCGGACACTACATTGCTGGATTTTGCTGAAAAGACCCTTGAGATCTCAACAAAAATGGGGTATGGCAGGGGAACCATGCTTGCCTATGAGCGAATGGCCCTCATCTATCAGTATTCCTTTTCCAATCCATACAAGGCCCAGGAATTCTATCATAAGGCCCTTGCCTTGATGGAGGAGGACAGAAGGCTGAAACCATATGGGTGGAGCATCTACGGTGGCATAGGTACCCTCTACTACGAGCAGGAAGAATATGGGAAGGCACTGGACTTTTTCAAACAGGTGTTGAAGCACGACAAGAACCTTGAACTGACCGCT
This sequence comes from Flagellimonas baculiformis, assembly GCF_033441575.1. Taxonomy (NCBI): domain Bacteria; kingdom Pseudomonadati; phylum Bacteroidota; class Flavobacteriia; order Flavobacteriales; family Flavobacteriaceae; genus Flagellimonas; species Flagellimonas baculiformis. The sequence continues at coordinate 74,397 of NZ_JAUZVW010000014.1, read as the reverse complement.
ACGGCCAATATGGCCAATATTTATGGTTCCATCCACCAGCTGGACTCCGCAATCTATTATTACAACAAGGCCCTTGACTTGGAACAGGTGAGGAACAACCCTACCTACAAGGCCAATCTGTACAGTAATCTTTCATTAATCTATGGGCAGGATGGGCAAGTGGATTCCGCACTGGTATCGGCAGAGAAAAGTATTGCGCTCATTGAAGCATACGGGATCGAGTTTGTCCGGCCCACGGCCTATGCCAATGCCTCTATGGCCTATCTGGGCAACAACGATTACGAAATGGCCGAAAAGTATGCAAAACAGTCATTGGAACTGAGCGATGCGCAGGGAAACCTGTTCCTGCAAAAATCGGCATGGGGGACGTTGGCCGATGTGTATGCGGCGAAAGGGGATTTTTCCGATGCCCTAGAAGCCTATAAAAAATTCTCGGTGCTGAAGGACAGTCTCAACGGACAGAACAGGAGGGTGGAGATCAACCGAAAGCAATTGGAATTTGATTTTGAAAAGGAACGGACCGTTGCAAAGGCAGAGATTGAACGACAGACGACCATCAAGAGGGCGACCCTTTTGGGCGGTGGGGGCCTGCTTCTGGCCTCGGTATTTGGTTTTATGCTGTACAAACGCCGAAGGGATGATCTTGAGCAGAAAAAGGAAGCAGAATTCAGGGCACTGGTCTCCGATACCGAGCTCAAAGCGCTCAGGGCCCAAATGAACCCTCATTTCATCTTCAATTCCCTTAACTCCATTGGCGATTATATCTTGAAAAATGACACTGGCACGGCCATGGAATACCTCACCAAATTTGCCAAATTGATGCGGATGGTGCTCGAGAATTCCGAGGTCAAGGAAATCCCGTTGGCCGAAGATTTGAAATTTCTGGAGCTTTACCTTCAGGTCGAGAGCAAAAGGCAACCGGGCAAGTTTTCTTATCAAATCAAAGTGGAGGAGGGCCTGGATACGGACAATATAGCGGTACCTCCCATGCTATTGCAACCGTTCATAGAGAACAGCATTTGGCATGGATTTTCCCAAAAAATCGATCAGGGACACATTTCCATTGGCATTGCCAAACAAGGAAACATGCTTTTGTGCACTGTGGATGATGATGGACGCGGTAGGCAGACGGAAGATGGTGTTTTGGCAACAAAGAAATCGTTCGGGGTGGCCATTACAGAAAGCCGATTGGAAATCCTGAACGCACAGAAGAACAGCAAAGGAAAATTGGACATTTTGGACAAAGGCAAGGAAAGGGGCACCCGTGTGGAGGTGAGCCTGCCTTTGGAGACCATTTTTTAAGAACGGATAGTGACACAGATGACCATAGCCATAATTGATGATGAACAGCATTGCATAGACCGTTTGACGCATTTGCTCGGACCGCATTCGGATCATGTGGAAATCGTTAGTTTCAGTACTATGGAAGCGGCCCTAAAAGGAGTGGATGCCCTACGCCCCGATATTGTTTTTTTGGATGTGCAACTGCATGACAGAACCGGGTTTGATTTCCTTTCAGCGGTGACCTATCGCGATTTCAGCCTTATCTTCACCACGGCTTATGAAAAGTATGCCATCGAGGCCTTCAAGTTTTCGGCCATTGCCTATCTGCTAAAACCTGTGGACCGGGACGATTTTGAGTTTGCCTTTCAAAAAGCACTGGACAAAACGGAACAGGCCCAGCTGCATGAACGGATCAACGTGCTGCTGTCCAATGTGTCGAAAGGAAACAGTCCGAAAAGGATCAGTGTTCCGCACAAAGAAGGTTATGTCTTTCTTCTGGTCTCCCACGTGGTCCGGTGCCAGGCCGATGTGAACTATACCCATATCTTTACATCGGATGGAAAAAAATACACGGCCTCCAAAACCTTGAAGCATTTTGAGCAGATGCTGGATGGACATCAATTTTTCAGGACCCATAATTCGCACCTTATCAATTTGGATTTTGTGGCCTCTTACCATAAAGATGGATATGCTGTTCTTTCCGATGGTACCAAGATCGAGGTTTCCACACGGAGGAGGGATGCCTTTGTCAAAGCCTGCGCACAACACTGATTTCTTCCTTTACTACAGATTTCCAGTTGAAGAGACTCTAAATGATAAGGGCAAAACTATCAAACAAGACTGCTCAACAGCAGGATCAGTTTTTGCTTGGTGAGTGGCTTGACAAGATAATCGGATACCTCGCTGATGTTCTTCGCCCTTTCCACATCCGAGGGATCAACGGAGGAAGAGACCACATAGATATGGACCTTTTTCCCAATGCGTGGTTTAAGCAAAATATAATTTTCAAGAAACTGCCACCCATCCATAATGGGCATGGTCAAATCCAAAAGTATCACATCAGGTATCAAGTTGGGGTCGCCAATGGAGGATTCCAAGAAATCTATAGCTTCCCTGCCGTTGGAAAAAATCCTTATGGATTTTACGAGCTTGGTGGAGGAAAGGGTTCGCTCGACAATAAATTGGTAGGTATCGTCATCGTCAACGAGGAAGAGGGTATCAATTTCTTTCATAAGATTCATTTTTATGGAACTGTACAAAGAAAGTGCTCCCTTTTTCAAGCTCGCTTTCGGCATATATGGCACCTCCCATGGTCTCTACCTGTGTCTTCGTGATAAAAAGGCCAAATCCTTTGGCATCGTGGTTGTCATGGAATGTTTTTCTCAATCCGAATAGTTTCTTTTCATTGGCCGCCATGTCTATTCCTATGCCATTGTCACGGACTTTCATGTGTACTTCCCCGTTCTTGAGGTAGCTTTCCAGTTCCACTTTCAATTTTCTCTTTGGGGAGCGGTACCTGATGGCATTGCTGAGCAGATTGTGCATAATGCTCATCAAATATTTTTTGGGATAGGAGATTTCTGGTGCTTTTTCAAAATTGGCATCTATGGTAATATCTGGATATATGACATCAACATTTAGACTTTCCATGGTTTTTTGAAAACATTCATCGAACCGCAGTTTTTCTTTTTTGATGTTTACATCCTGTCTGATCTGTAGGGACTCCACCAGTTCATTGAAGGTTTCGTTCAGGATATGGACCGGTTTGGCCAATTTGTCGATGAGCGCCCTTTGATCTTCAAATGAATCACTTTCCTTTATCATCGAGGTGAGCAAAAGAAGGTTGGAAAGAGGGGCCCTGAGATTATGGGAGACAATGAAACAAAAATCTTCCAACTGCTTGGTCCTTTGTTTCAGCTCCAATTCCTGGTTTTTCTGTTTGGTGATGTCAAACCGAATGGAGACGTATTGGTAGGGTTTTCCGTTGGCACCCAAGTAGGGGACAATGGTGGTATAGACCCAATAGTACGATCCGTCCTTGGCACGGTTCCTTATTTCCCCACTCCAGACCTTTCCTTGGGCAATTGTACGCCAAAGATGGGTAAAGAACCCCTTGTCATGGTAGCCAGAATTGATGATCCTATGATTTTGTCCCATCAACTCTTCCCTCGCATATTGGGAGATTTCACAAAACTTGTCGTTTACATAGGTGATATCCCCTTTGGTGTCCGTAAACGCTACAATGGCAGATTTGTCCAGGGCAATTTTTTGTTGTTCCAGGTCGTTGAAGACACCCTCTAGATATTTGAACAAACTGAGTTTGTCAGATTCTTTGCTTAACATTGGCAAAGGCATTGATTAGGTTGATGTAGAGGGGAACATTCTACCATTACAATATTATGAAATTATACGATCAATTCCTACATGGGTTGTAATATTACCTAGTGGCATCAAAAGCTTATTTTGAATCCACCATTGACCACAAAACCATCAACAGGAGCATAAATGTCCCGGAACTGTGGGTCCTCCAAATTTCCTGTAAATATGGTATCGAAGCGAGTCTGGCGAGCGTCCAGGAAGTTTTCGAAGTTCAAGAAGATGGAGAAATGTTCACCCAGTTTCTTTTCGCTCATTAGGCCCAATATCCAGTACGACTGGCCCGTTTCCCCAGAACTCAATTTTTGGGGACTGTAATAATAGGCTTCAAGTCCCACCCAAAGATTTTCTTCCTTTTCGTACATCAACACATTGTTCAGTCGATGCTTCGCCACCAAGGGAAAGTCAGTGGCTGTTCCTCCCTGATGCTGCTTTACGTTGGCATGGGTATATCCGGTAAACAATTTAAAATCCCCGTACTTGACCTTAAGATTGACCTCCGCACCACGGGTGTCCACATAACCCTCTGGCTGTTCAAACTCATAAAACCCGTTCCCCGCCATGGTCAGCAAGAGTGGGTCATTGATTTTGGTATAAAAAAGCAAGGTATTGACGGACATGCTCATTCCGGGCATGGGAACCCATCTGTAATTGATGTCAAAATTTCCACCAATGGAACGCTCGAGGTCAACATTTTCCGGGTCGATGGGCAGCACATTTCTGAACTGCAGACGTTCCGCATCTTCGGTAAAAACAGTCGGGGTTTTATAGCCCAATCCCCCTCCCAAACGGAAGGTCAATGCATTGTTTGGTTCATATAGAATGGACATACGGGGGAGAGCCATCGCACCATAGTCGGAGTGAAAATCGGCCCTCAATCCGGTCTCCAAGGATAGGTTTTCGTTCATTGGCCATACATTTTGGGCGAATAGACCGAAAATCTGATAGGAGTAGTCCAAGGCTTCGGCATCGTTTTCCAATGCATGGTCGAAATATTCGGTCCATAGGTTCAGGCCAAAGATCCATTCCATGACATCCAATGAAGGGGAATAGTTCAGTTCGCTGAACGACGAGCGTTGATATCCCGAAAAAGTGTAATCGGGAATTTGGATGTTGCGGTCAAAAAAGCTGAAACTGTTCTTGAATTCCAACCGGGAACGATCATGGAAACCATGTTTGAATCCAAATTGGGTGGAAAGGCGTTCCGTGTCATTGGCTTCAAAATAGGGATTGTCCACGGGGTTTCCCTTTGCATGGTCCATGTTTCCGCCCAATCGGTCCTCCAGCACAGCGTTGAGGCCCAGCATGATCTCGGTACGCTCACCGGCATACCAATATAGTTTGGGATTCAGCGTATATCTATCAAATTTGGGAATGGCCGTCAATCCTATATCCGCCGGGTCGTACGGGCTGCCCATGTTGTAGGATGCAAAAATGGTGGTGCCCAACCGATTGAACTTTTGGGAGTAGAAACCACTCAAATCTAGGCCCAGGGCCGAGGTGCCATTGGCCATAAAACTGAGCTCTGGTTCTTCTTCGGGAGTTTTGGAAATCAGGTTCACCAATCCGGCTATGGCCCCACCACCGTACAGGGTGGAACTGGAACCTTTGATCACTTCCACTTGTTTCAGGTCCAAAGGAGCAATCTGCATTAGGCTCAACCCACTGGCAAAGCCAGAGTACAGGGGAAAACCATCACGTAGGAGTTGGGTGTACCTTCCGTCAAGTCCTTGGATACGGATACTGGAATTGTAACTGGTGGCCGATGTTTGTTGCGTCCGGATTCCGGTACTTTCATTGAGCAGCATGCGAATGTCGCCGGGTTTCATGTTGCCCTTTTCGGAAAGTTCTTCCCCGGCAATGACCTCCACTCTTGTAGGGATATCCTCAATGGTCCTGCTGCTTCGGGTGGAAACCAAGGTAATCTCCTCCATTTCCTCCGTTTGGGGGACCATCAAAATGGTCTGGCCCTGCAATACATCGTCCAACGGAAAAGTAAGGGTGCGTTTCATTGTGGCGTACCCAATAAACCTTACTTCCAGTTGGAACGTTCCATCCGGTATTCCAGTGATGGAGACTGCCCCCTGCTGGTCGGATATGACCCCTTTTTCAAGGGAGGTGAAGACGGCCGTGGCCCCGGTAATGGGTTCTTGGGTCACTGCGTCTTTTATAGTGGCCCTAAAAGTGTTCTGCGAAAAAGCGGATGCCATTCCCCAAAAGGAAAGCACCAGCAATAGTTTGAATTTCATATTTAAATGTTTTTTTGAAGTTGACCAGAAAGTCCTGGACTTATCATTGTGCCCTTAAAAGGGCTAGTGATGTGCTGAAACTTCAAATAAAACGCGGTGGTTTGAACGGGACGGAGTGCACTTCCTTTGGAATGGATTCCAAATAGGGGACCGGCGGCAATTCCTGTACCATGTCCAATGTGAAAAAATAGATCTGGACATACTCCACAGTAAATCCCGGGCATCTGCCACATGCATAGAAGGGAGAGCAGGGCGAATCGGTATCGCATGGTGTTTCATGGTGATCTTGCCCACTATGTTCCATGGATGCATCGGCAGTCTCTTGACAACAAGGGTAAGAGGAGAGTGCCAGCGTGGCCATTGCCAAAATGATCGCGATCATTTTCATTACCTCAAAAGTAACGATAACCCATGTCTATACCCAAAAATATAAAGAGATTTAAAAATCAGGTGTGAGTAAATGATGTTTATCTTAGTGTCATGGCCAAACAGATACCTGACATTACCAAATCCTCTGGGGAAAGGACACGCTTTTCCTTCGAGAAATTACAGCGTTCGCTCAAACACAGTGGCGCCAATGACGAATTGATAGACGAAATCATCCATAGGGTGGAAGAAGAACTGTATCCAGGCATCACCACAAGGGAAATCCATAACAGGGCCTATGCACTTTTGAAGAAGAAAAAGTCACTTTTCGCATCCAAATACAAGTTGAAAAAGGCCATTTATGAACTGGGACCCACCGGTTTCCCTTTTGAACGCTTTATCAGTGGCATCCTGCACTATTCCGGTTACGACACCAAAGTGGGCGAGGTGCTCCAAGGAACATGTGTTTCCCACGAAATTGATGTACTGGCCATCAAAAACGGTATTCTCAACGTTATCGAATGCAAATTCCACGGAGAGGATGGGCTCAATTGCAATGTGAAAGTGCCGCTCTATATCCACTCCAGGTACAATGATGTCAAAGGGCCCCTGGAGTCAAAAAAGGACAAGATCTATGCGGAAACATTGGGTTGGGTGGTGACGAACACCCGTTTTACAGTGGATGCCCTCCAATACGGAAAATGTGCGGGCCTATATCTTTTGAGTTGGGACCATCCCAATGGAAATAGCATAAAGGATAGGATAGATCGATTGGGGCTCTATCCCATAACCGTTTCCACATTGCTGTCCGAAAGGGAAAAACATTTTCTGTTGAACAGAAATGTGGTATTGTGCAAACAGCTGGTCCAAGAACATTTTTATCTGGATCATTTGGGGGTTTCCAATGGTAGAAAGACCAGGATCCTGAACGAAATGGAATCCCTTTGTAAAATCTAAACGAACATGGAAAGACTTCAGGTACATTTTTTTGGGGGATCGGGAACGGTGACAGGTTCCAAGTTCTATCTGCACTCGGAAGAAATCAAGGTTTTGGTGGATTGTGGTGTTTTTCAAGGAACAAAGGAACTTAGACAACAGAATTGGGAACCATTGCCCATCAAGGTGGAAGAGGTGGACTTTGTAGTGTTGACACACGGTCACCTAGACCATTGCGGATACCTTCCCCTTTTGGTGAAACAAGGGTTCAAGGGAACCATCCTTGGAACGGCACCGACCTTGGAAATAGCGAGGATCATCCTGGAGGACAGCGCCAAGATCCACGAAGAGGAAGCAGAACGGGCCAACGAGGAAGGCTATAGCAAGCACGACCCTGCACTTCCGCTCTACACCCAAGAAGATGTGGTGCGTACCTTGAAGTTTTTCAAAAGTATCGAAGAAGGGGAAATTGTTAGGCTCTCGCCCCATTGCACGGCTTGCTTCAAATACAACGGACACATCATTGGGTCAACCTATATCGAAATGGTCCTTCACGGCAAGGTATTGGTCTTTTCCGGGGACGTGGGCAGGGAAGAGGATCATTTGCTCCATCCTCCCAAACGACCTGAATGGGCCGATTATCTTTTTGTGGAGAGCACGTATGGGGACAAAGATCATCCGGATGAAGATGTGGAAGGCATCATTCAGGACCTGGTGGACCGGACAGTACGGGAACGGGGCACCCTGATCATTCCTTCTTTTGCCGTGGAGCGCTTACAATCCTTGATGTATCTGCTCTGGAAACTCTATGATAAAAACAAGATTCCCAACATTCCCATTTTTGTGGACAGCCCTATGGGCATCAATGTCCTTGAGGTTTTTGAACGGCACCCCGATTGGCATAAGCTCGACCCACATGAATACCAAAACATGTGCAACCATGTCACCTTGGTGAGCTCGTATAGGGAGACCTGGGAAACCATTGACGACCCCCGACCCAAGATTGTCATTGCAGGCAGTGGCATGGTGACAGGGGGAAGGGTGCTCACCTACATCAAACAGCTTGCGGAAAGGAAATCCACCACCATACTCCTTGTGGGCTTTCAAGCCGAGGAGACCCGGGGGAGAAAATTGTTGGATGGGGACAAAGAGTTGAAGATGTTCGGAAAATACATCCCCATAAAGGCAAAAGTGGACCACTTGGAAAGCCTCTCCGCACACGCGGGCCAATCCGAATTGCTTTCTTGGATGGGGGACATCAAGAATGTTCCCGAAAAGGTGTTCTTGGTCCATGGGGAAAAGGAAACCATGGCTGTTTACAAGGACAAGATCCATAAAAGGTACGGGTGGAACTGCCATATCCCGGAGTTGAACGAGATAATTGAGATTTTGCTGTAGAGAAAAGCTATAATTTCACTCCATAGCTCAGATCACCGGCATCACCAAGACCGGGCAAAATATATCCCCTGCTCGAAAGTTTTTCATCCACGGCGGCAATCCACAGTTGGGTGTCCTTGGGAAATACTTTTTCCACTTTCGCCAGGCCTGTTTGCGAACCGATCACCGAGATGATATGGATCTGCTTTGGGGTTCCACGGTCCTTCAACACATTCAATACATTTTCCAACGTCTTGCCCGTGGCCAGCATGGGGTCGGTCAGGATCAAAACCTTACCGTCCAAGGGAGGTGAGGCAAAGTACTTCACAATTACCTCAAAATCGTCATCATCATTGGGATGGTGCCTGTATGCCGATATGAAAGCGTTCTCCGCGGCATCAAAATAATTCAAAATGCCATGGTGCAACGGTAATCCCGCACGGAGCACGGAGCAGATCACCAAATGGTCGGTGCAGAGAAAGGACTTTTTTACGCCCAAAGGGGTGGTCACTCCGGTTTCTTGATATTCCAATGTTTGGCTCACCTCATAGGCCATGATCTCCCCAATGCGTTCAATGTTCCTCCGGAAACGCATGGCATCTTTCTGGATGTCCACATCGCGCAGTTCGGAAATGAAGGTGTTGAGTATCGAGTTTCTTTGGTCAAATTGGTGGATAGTCATCGAAGGTCGTATTTGTAAATCTTTGGTCCCCAATCCTAAAAATAAGCAGAAAAGTTCGGGATGCCGCAAGGTATTGCTTTTTGTCATGGCCCATCCTGACAAACATCATTGTGCACCTTACCTAACTTTTCCTTAATTTGAAGCAAATTGTCGATGGATTTTTCGATAAGAAATACGTAACGCTGATCACTGGATTTACCAATGGAGTATATAGATTATTATAAGGTATTGGGTGTGGATAAAGGAGCCACTGCCGAAGAGATCAAGAAACAGTACAGAAAACTGGCCCGCAAGTACCATCCCGACCTCAATCCCAACGATAGTGGGGCAGAGCTGAACTTCAAAAGGATAAATGAGGCCCACGAAGTGCTTTCCGACCCTGACAAAAGAAAGAAGTATGATGAATATGGGAAGGATTGGCAGCATGCAGAGGAGTTTGAGAAGGCCAAACGGTCACGTGGGCAAAGCGGACAGGGGGGATATTCGGGCTACACCTATTCAGGAAGTGGAGGCTCTGCGGAGGATTTTTCAGATTTTTTTGAGTCCATGTTCGGGGGCAGCGGTTCGGGATTTCGGTCCCAAAGGCAAAAAGTGCGTTTTCGGGGGCAGGACTACCAAGCCCAACTGCAATTATCGCTGATGGATGTATACACTGCCCAAAAGCAGACCTTGACCGTGAATGGAAAAAACATCCGTCTCTCCATACCTGCAGGGGTGGAGGATGGGCAGACCATCAAAATAAAGGGACACGGTGGACCGGGAATCGAGGGTGGCCCTTCGGGAGATCTTTATATCACCTTTTCCATTGTCAACAACACAGATTTTAAAAGGGACGGGGCCGATTTGTTCAAAACCGTTCAGATCCCACTTGTAAAAGCAGTATTGGGCGGTGAAATTGTTGTGGAGACCCTAAGCGGAAAGGTAAAATTGAAGATTGCCCCAGGAACGGACAATGGAACCAAGGTCAAGCTCAAGGGAAAGGGATTCCCAAAGTACAAAAAAGAAGGCCAGTTCGGAGATCTGATATTGACCTACTCGGTTGCTATTCCCAAAAGATTGACCCCAGAGCAGCGATCACTTTTTGAAGCATTGGAAAAGACCAAATTGGAATAGGAACATGGAAAAAAAGAACCACATTTCATTAAAAACCTTTTGTGAACGGCATGGTGTGCAGGAGTCCTTTGTATATTCCATGTACGAATTTGAACTGGTCCAAATGGACCAAGGCCAAGGTGAAGCCTTCTTGTCCATGGAAGAACTTCCTCTTTTGGAAAAAATGGTACGTCTGCACCGTGAACTGGACATCAACCCAGAGGGCATTCAGGCCATCCACCATCTTTTGCAACAGGTCGAGGAACTTCAAAAAGAAGTGGTGTCCCTACGAAGGAAGTTGGACCGGTTGGAATGATCGAAGTAAACCCCGACGGTACCGATTCAGTTTTTGAACAAAAGCTCCAGACGCCCCAAAAGGATCAGTTCTGCCTTGTTGCTTCCGGCAAAGGCAGAGGCAATGGCCCTTGAAGTGGACATGGTCAAACTTTTCACCTCAGGCGAAAAGAGAACTTTATGGTCGGTGTAGAATTGCTCGAACTCCTCATAAATTTCCTCTCCCTCTTTCGCATACTCCAAGAGCCAATCAAAAACAGTACTTATCTGGAAAGCGGCATCCGTTCCGTATTCATCCTCAATATCGTCTACGTCCAACCAATGGTCACGCACCACCTCGTTCAATTTTTCCAGTTCTTTCATATGTACACTATGGTCCGCCATGGCTACGGCATAGAACAGTTTTCCCAAGTTTTGGTAAAATTCGTTGCCCAGTTTTTTTTTGGAATCCGACATTTTCTTAAATTTTGATGCTTTTAGGGGTAAATATAATCAGGGAAAATGGATTGCCCCATGATCGGGATCAGTATTTTTGAGTTATTATGGTAGAACTTTTGGAAGAGGGCATTGTATTGGAAATGCTGTCGGAGGTAGTCTCCGAAGGCATCATTATTGTCAATGACGCACATAATATCCTGTCCAGCAATGCCACTGCCAATAAGATGTTCGGCTATGAAAAGGACGAACTGAACGGAAAGCCATTGGAGATTTTGATCCCAAAAAATGTCAGGCAGGGACACCATAAGGACGTGGGCAAATTTGTAAAGAGCGGAAAGGCAAGACGGATGGGCCCCGGTCTGGATTTGGTTGGACTACGAAAGGACGGGGACGAGTTTCCCTTGGAAATAAGTCTTAATCCGTTCAATTTGCTGGGAAAAAGGTATGTCATGGCCCTGATTGTGGACATTACGGAACGAAAAAGGGCACAGCAGACCATTGACTACTGGTTCAAGATTTTTGAAGAATCCCTCAATGAGATTTATGTATTCGATGCTGAAACCTATGTGTTCATCAATGTGAACAGAGGAGCGCAACTCAACTTGGGCTATAGCCACGAAGAGTTGTGCCAAATGTCCGTGTTGGATATCAAGACCAAGGTCACCAAGACCGATTTTGAAAGCATGCTCTCCCCGCTTCTGAACAAGAAAAGGGAAAAGGTCATCTTCGAGGCGGAACACCAACGGAAGGACGGCTCCATTTATCCTGTTGAGGTGCACCTGCAAATGTCGTCCATTGGAAAAAGACAGGTCTTTGTCGCCATTGTACTGGACATAACGGAAAGAAAGAACTACACCCATCAATTGGAGAACAAGGTGGAGGAACGTACGGAACAGCTCAGGGAAGCACTCAAGGCCGAAAAGAAGCTCAACGAGCTAAAGACCAAGTTCCTGTCCCTGGTTTCACATGAGTTCAAGACACCGCTCACCAGTATTTTGACATCCACCTCGCTGTTGGCCAAATATACGGAGACAGAGCAGCAGGATAAAAGGGACAAGCATATAAACACCATCAAGTCCAAAGTGAAGTACTTGGACAACATACTTACCGATTTCCTTTCCATTGAGCGTCTGGATTCGGGCAAGGTGAACTACAACATAACCACTTTTCCTCTGAGCAAATTGGTCAACGAGGTGATCTATGACTCCAATACCCTGTTGAAGGAAGGGCAACGTATCCGGTATCCGGACAACATAGAAGGGATCAATGTGGACTTTGATGAGAAGATCATGTTCCTGGCACTCTCCAATTTGGTGCACAATGCCATTAAATATTCCCAGGAAAGGACCGAGATCGAACTGCGTGTCTCGAGTGGGGACCATTGGATTTACATTCATATTGTGGACAAGGGGTTTGGGATTCCCGAGGAGGACCAACCTTTTGTTTTTGACAGGTACTTCAGGGCCAGTAACGTCCTCACCATCCAAGGGACCGGGATAGGCCTGAACATAGTTCAGCAGCACATACGGAACCTTGGCGCCAACCTCACCTTTGAGAGCAAACCGGGGGAAGGCTCCACTTTTACATTGCACATACCCATAAACAACACTACCGATGACAAAGATACTCTTGGTTGAGGACGATACCTCCCTGCGTGAAAATGTGGAAGAACTGTTGGAACTGTCCGGTTTCTCTGTTTTTTCCGCTTCCAATGGTAAGATAGCTGTGGAAATGGCCAAAAAGGAACTCCCGGATATTGTACTATGCGATATAATGATGCCGGAAATGGATGGATATGAAGTACTGGAGCAACTTTCATCGGACGAATCCACCAAGCACATTCCCTTCATCTTTGTTTCGGCCAAGACCGAACGGCACGAGATCAGGAAGGGCATGAACTTGGGAGCGGACGACTATCTGACCAAACCTTTTGAGGAAGACGAACTCTTGGGGGCGATCCGGACAAGACTGGAAAAGGCAAAGCAGTTCGGCAACGTACTTCTGGGGCTTCCTGGTCAAAAAAAAAAGGAAAATGACATTAGGTCGCTCAACGAACTGAAGAATTTTTTCGACGATAATGGGCAATCGTTCTCCTATAAAAAGGATGAATCCATCTATACTATAGGTGACCATTCCAATATGGTTTACCTCATCTTGGGAGGTGTGGTCAAGTGCTGCGGTCTGGATGAAGAAGGGAAAGAACTGATCACTTCCATCCATTGTGGGGACGATTTTCTGGGGTTCACCTCCCTGACCGAGAACCTTCCCCATCAAGACTATGCCGTTGCCATGGAAGATGTGGAACTCGCGGGCATTTCAAAAGATAAGGTCAAGGCCATCTTGGAGGACAACAAAAACGTTTCCCTGGAATTGATGGACTCCATCAGTGTTAATCTGGCCAATATCAAAAAGCAACTGCTGCAAATGGCCTATAGTTCCGTCAGAAAAAAAACGGCCCAGACCCTTTTGATGTATTCCCGGACCATGAACCGGGGTAGGGAAATGCCGTTGAAGGTGACCCGTAGCGATCTGGCGGGTGTGGCGGGCATTGCAACGGAAAGCCTGATCAGAACCTTGTCCGATTTCAAGAACGAAGGCCTCATCGCCATAGAGAACAGGGACATCAAGGTGCTGGACAGGAAAGCACTGGAACATATACATTAGACTTTTTTTGGCCATGAACGGATGAGATGATATTTATCATTCCATATCATCCGTGGAATGATAAACTTGCCCCCATCATTTTATGGCAGATGAAGAACATTCTGGTACCAACGGATTTTTCCCAAAACTCCAAAAACGCCCTAAAGTATGCGCAGGTACTGTTCGGTTCATTGGAGTGTAATTTTTATTTACTGTATGTTGGGACACTCTTGGACGTAAAAACCGATACGGCGGCCTTAACGGATATTGGCGATGGGCCTACGGGAAGCACCAAACAACAATTGCAGGACCTTTTGGACGATTGCAGAAAGCACAGCACCAACACGGGCCATTTTTTCTATGCCCTGCATGAATACGGCTTTTTGGTGCCCGCCATCAAAAAGCATCTGGGAGATAAGCACATAGACCTCATTGTGATGGGGACCAAGGGAGTTTCGGGCCCAAGGGAAAAAGTGGTAGGGAGCAATGCAGGGGATGTGATCACCAAGATCCAGTGCAATACCTTGGTGGTCCCTAACGATGTGGAATTTGTCATGCCCAAGGAAATTGCCTTCCCAACGGATTTGAACATATTTTATTCGTATTGGGTCCTTAAGTCCATGACCGAGATATTATATTTGGGAAAAGGCAACTTTCGCATCATGAACGCCAAGAAGGAAGGAATTGAAACAAGTTCCGAACAGAAGCGGAACAAGGAATTTCTTTTGGATTTTATGGAGGAAACCTTCCCCGGAAGATATAGTTTTCATTCCTTGACGAACAAGAGTGCAAAGTCCGCCATACAATGCTTTGTGGAGAGCCGGGACATTGATATGATGGTAATGGTGGCCAAGAACCTGAACTTTATCCAGCAGATTCTTTTCGATCCCCTGGTGGAAAAGATTGGTTTCCACACCAAGATCCCCTTCTATGTCCTCCACGAATGAGATTCGCCACGGGCAGCAAAATGAAAAATAAACGTTATGATGAAAATAGTATTGCCCACCGATTTTTCTGAGAACGCCTACCATGCGATCGACTATGCCGTTCGTCTATGTGAAAACACCACCTGCGAATTCTATTTGCTGCATACCTACGCACCACCCATCTATCGCATAGATTATACTTTGGGAAGTCCAGGACAAATAGGTCTCCCGGACGACCATAAATACATTGCGGAGGCCTCGTTGGAAAAATTGGTGGAGCGTATCCAGAAAAAGTTTGATAACCCGAAGCACACATTTGTGGTACATGCCTCATTCAATACCTTGGTGGATGAGATAGCGGACATGGTCCAGAACGAAAAGGCAGATTTGGTCATCATGGGCACTCAAGGGGCCACTGGTGCCGTGGAGATCCTGTTTGGCTCGAACACGGTGCATGTCATCAGAAAAGTGGGGATACCCATTCTGGCCATACCTTCTGATTTTGATTTTGAACTGCCCAGACAGATTCTGTTCCCTACCGATTTTGAAGTGGACTATGGGAAGGACAATCTGGATTTTCTGCTATGGATTTCCAAGCTTTGGCATTCCAAGATCCATGTGATGCACATAGCATCTCCTGAAGGCTTGACCGAGGAACAGGAGAACAACAAGGCCAAACTGGAAGGATTGTTGCTCGAACAAAAACATGAAAACCATGACCTTCCCGATCAGGAACTCATCCAGGCCATCAACTCATTTCAGGAAAAGAACGTCATTGGAATGTTGGCCATGATCAAGAACAAGCATTCGTTCTTTGAACGACTTTTTGTGGAACCTGTGATAAAGAATATTGGCCTGCACAGCAAGATTCCCTTTTTGGTACTCCCATACCCCTCCAAGGCCTAAAAAAGTTTGATGGCATACAATTGCAATGGACAAAGGGGATTTCAACTTGCTAGGGGCGAATATGGGAAACTGACCAAAATCATGGCACGCCATGTTGAAGTAGGATAATTTTAGTGAAAATAGACGCACCATGGACAAAAGAGTATTGTTGCCCACCGATTTTTCAGATAATGCCCTCAATGCAATGGCTTATGCACAAGGACTTTATGAAAATGTGCAATGCGACTTTTATGTGTTGAATGCCTATCAGGTTTCGGGATATACCTTGGAAAGCATGAGGGTCCCCGAACCTGGGGAACCCTTGTACGAAGCGGCAAAAAAGAGGTCCGAGGAGGAAACCGAACAACTGGTCCAAATGCTGGAAGCCCGATCCAAGAACACCAAGCACAGGTTCCATGGGCTCAGCACATTCAACAGCCTGGTGGAAGCGGTACGCCACACCGTCAGAAAAAACGATATTGACACCATTGTCATGGGGACCAAAGGGGTCACGGGAACAAAGACACGAATCTTCGGGACCAATACCGTGCATGTGATGGAAAACATACGACAGTGCCCAGTGATCGCAGTGCCCAGTGATTATGCATTTGAACCTCCGAAAGAAATAGTTTTTCCCACGGATTTCAGATCCAGTTTCCGTAAAAAAGAAATTGGTATATTAAAGGAAATCGCTGAACTGCATGGTTCCACGATCCATATCATTCACATGGACAGGGATAAGGGGCAGAAGCTCAGTGAGGGTGAAGAGGCCAATAAGGACCTTTTACAGACCATTTTGGGAGAAACCGGCCATGACATCCATTTTTTGCCAGGAACCAACATTGGCAAGGGCGTCGAAATGTACTTGGAGAGCATAGGCGGGGACATGATTGCATTCCTCAACAGAAAGCACCCTTTTTTGTGGGCCATTCTTTCCAATCCATTGATAAAAGAAATAGGGTATGAACCCAAAGTGCCCATTTTGGAATTGAACGATAACGAAGAAAAATGAAAAGATGAAACAAGTAGGAATTTGGTTGGACAAGCAAGAAGCCACAGGTGTTGTATTACAGAACGGGAAGGAGAGCTTTTTCTCGATCCCCTCTGAACTTGATTTTTATAACCCCAAGGGCGGCTCACGTTCCAAAACACGATGGGGCCCCCAGGAAGTGGTCCATGACAGCAAGTATCTGGAGAGGGAAAAGCACCAGTTGAAAAAGTATTTTGAAGAAATTGCCCAAGCACTGGAGGACGCAGACCAGCTGGCGATTTTCGGTCCCGCCGAAACGCCCGAAAAGTTTGTTGGTTCATTGGAAGAGAACCATCCTGGGTTGGCCGAAAAGATCAAGGTCAAGGAAAAGGCGGACAGCATGACCGATAACCAGTTGAAAGCCTTGGTAAAAAAATCCTTCGGGATTGACGACAGATACCCAAACAACTGATGGCTCTAATTCCATCATTTTTTCTCCTAAATGATTTTGAAGAACACACACGAAATTAAACCATAGAGCCATGAAAGTATTGGTGTACAGTACCAAGAAATTTGAGGTGGACCATCTCAAAAAAGTCAACGCAGGCAAACATAAACTCGAATTCTTGGAAGAGAGCCTAGATGTGGACACGGCCGTTTTGGCCGCAGGGTATGAGGTTGTCTCCATTTTTTCCAACGACGACGCTTCTTTGGTCGTTTTGGAGACGTTAAAGGAAATGGGGGTCAAGTACATCGCCTTGCGCTCTACGGGCTATAACAACGTGAGCATCAAGTCTGCCATGCGCATTGGCCTCAAAGTGGCCTATGCCCCGGAATATTCCCCAAATGCTATCGCCGAGCATACTGTGGCATTGGTTTTGGCGCTCAACAGAAAATTGGTTTTGGCCCATGAACAGGTGGGCAAGTACAACTTTTTGATCGACAATTTGGTCGGTTTTGACCTGAATGGAAAAACCGTGGGCATTTTTGGTACGGGAAAGATCGGCTCCATTCTGGTAAAGGTGTTCCATGCTTTTGGTTGCAGGGTGTTGGCCACAGATTTGACAAAGAACCACTACCTTGAAGGTCATTATGGCGTGGAATATCTTCCTTTGGAAGAGATGTGCAAAAAGTCGGATATCATCAGCATCAACGCTCCTTTGACCTATGAGACCCGTCACCTGTTCCGGAATTCGCTCTTCAAGCTTATGAAAAAGGATGCCATCTTGGTCAACACTGCAAGGGGCGCCATAGTGAAGACCGAAGACCTTCTTGCCCATTTGGAAAAAGGGCGGTTGGCAGGTTACGCCACGGATGTGTATGAAACAGAAAGGGGCATTTTCTTTAAGGACCATGGCAAAAAGGGCATTGAGGACGAACAGCTCAAGAAACTCATATCCTTGCCCAATGTGCTTTTGACCCCGCACCAAGCCTTTGCCACTAGGGAAGCCCTGATGAGGATTGCCGAGACCACCATATACAATATTGACTGTTGGGAAGAAGGCAGAAGCTGCAAAAATGAACTGGGGTACGATGCCTTTGTATCATAGCAAAGGACTCATCAGCTTGGCCATCCCCTCTATCAATTTGTGGATCCAAGGGCGTTTGCTGTGTGCCTCGTAATCTTCTAATAACGTAGATCTGGAACAGTCTTTCAAGAAATCGGCTTTCATCTGTCCACATAGCGTACCATCATACACAAAAAATTGGGCCTCATAATTTTGCTGAAGGCTCCTATTGTCCAGATTGGCCGTGCCGATGCTGACGATCTCATCATCACAGAGCATGACCTTGCTGTGCAGAAATCCATCGGGGTAGAGATAGATCTTGATGCCCGCCTTGAGATAGGCATCAAAATAGGCCCTCACGCACCAGTCCACTACTTTGATGTCCGTGCTGGAGGACATCAGCAGCCTTACGTCCACGCCACTCAATGAGGCGGTTACCAACGCTTGTAGAATGGCATGGTTGGGGATGATATAGGGGTTGATGATGTACAGATAGTCTTCCGCACTGTTGATGATGGAGAAATAGGCCTGTTCCATGTTGTCAAAGTCATCATCAGGACCACTGGGCACCAGTTGCAAAGGCGTGTTCCCTTTGGTTTCATTGATACTGAAAGTGGATAGGTCCACCTTTTTTCCACTGGCCAGATACCAGTCGGTCACAAACACTTCGTTCAAAAAATCGACCGCCTCCCCCTCAATCTTTAAATGGGTGTCGTGCCATTTGCCCAAGGAAGGGTCTCCCTTGAGGTACTTGTCCGATATGTTGATTCCTCCGGTGAACCCGACCGTATTGTCCACCACAATGATCTTTCGGTGGTTCCTGTAGTTGAGGGACGATAAAAAGCGACCAAACCGGAACGGGAGGAACTGGGCGGTTTCCACTCCCATCTCCTTGAGCCTTTTAAGGTATTTTTTGCTCAGGGAATAACTCCCGATCCCATCATACAACAATCGAATGGTCACATTCTCTTTTATTTTTTGCTCAAAAATTTCCAATAATTTTTCCGCCAAGAGGCCATCCTCAAAAATGTAGTACTGGAGATGTATAAATTCTGTTGCATTCTCCAAAGCACTGAAAATACTCTCAAAAGTATTCTTCCCATCCTTCAAGAGCGTCAGTTCATTTTTGCAGGTGACCGGGCATTTGGAGGTTTTGCGGATGAGTTGAGTGGTCTTCTTCTTGTTTTCGGAAATGTGGGGCACACAAATTTCATGGAGGCGTTCATTCCTCATCTTGAAATCCTCCTTCATGGAGAACATCTTGTTCTTTCTTCGATTCCTACCAAATAAAATGTAAAGCAGTACCCCACCCACTGGAATGGTGAATATGGCCAGGAGCCATGCCAAGGTCTTGCTGGGCCTTATCCCGTTCAGGAGCAGGCTCACCACCATCGTCAGGGCAATGATGATGTAGATTCCTATGAGAATGGGTACAAGCATTGGCTTAAGGATAGGTTGTCCAACAAAGATACGCCTCTTCGGTCGATTTCATAAAAAGCGGCCATAGTTGAATAGGTTGGGAGTGATAGAGAGCTTTCGGTGTTTTTTGAAAAAGATGGAAGAAAATGTAACAAATAGGCGAGAATTGATACAAAGAAACGTGGTGAATGCCAACGGTATGCCAAAAGCCATGATCCACCTTGGAAAAAATGGGGGAAAACAACGGAGTTCGGCAGCTTGGTTTCTAAATAAACAAGGCCCAAAAGGATTTTAAGTTAAA
Organism: Flagellimonas baculiformis; assembly: GCF_033441575.1. Classification (NCBI taxonomy): domain Bacteria; kingdom Pseudomonadati; phylum Bacteroidota; class Flavobacteriia; order Flavobacteriales; family Flavobacteriaceae; genus Flagellimonas; species Flagellimonas baculiformis. Next base: position 54,651 of record NZ_JAUZVW010000014.1, on the reverse strand, counting down.
ATTAACATAAGCCTACCTGCGCACTACTTATTTTTAGAAACCCATGAATTTAGGTCGGTGGCGAGGTATGATTTTTAAGCTTTTTCACTGCCTGGGACTATAAATCAGATAACCAAAACATATGAAAAGAAGAAATTTTGTACAGTATGCTGGTCTGGGAACCGGGGCCATTTTGATGCCCTCCATGCTCTTGGGAAACTCCATTCCCGTAGAGATGCTCCTGGAACCGGGCATGGACGTCGTGCTTAAAAAGAAGATGGCCGATGTTGCCCTGAACACTGCCAAATCGTTGGGCGCAACTTATGCCGATGCTAGAATTGGAAGGTACTTGAACCAGTACGTTTTCACTAGGGAAGAAAAGGTTCAGAACGTGGTCAACACTGAATCCTTTGGAATAGGTATCCGTGTGATTGCCAACGGGACTTGGGGGTTTTCCTCTACCAATGATGTGACCGAGGACGGCATCAAAAAAGCTACGGAACAAGCCGTTGCCATTGCCAAGGCCAATTCAAAGATCCAAAAAGAGCCCGTTGTTCTGGCCCCGGTACAATCACATGGGGAGGTTTCTTGGAAAACACCTATCAAAAAGGACTTTAAGGAGGTCCCCATTTCAGAAAAGGTGGACTTGTTGTTGAGCGCGAATGCTGCCGCTACGGCCAATGGGGCAAGTTTTGTGAACTCAGCCTTGTTCATGGTGAACGAGCAGAAGTACTTTGCGTCCACCGATGGATCTTATATCGATCAGGATGTACACCGGATTTGGCCCACTTTCAGTGTGACCGCAGTAGATCGTCAAGCAGGAAAGTTCAAGACCAGGGAGGCCATGAGTGCCCCTATGGGTATGGGCTACGAATACATGGACGGTCTGGAGTCCGAAAAGCTTTCAGGACCTGAGGGCATCAAGCTATACAGAAACAGTTACGATATCGTGGAAGATGCCACGCTGGCCGCGAAGCAGGCACAGCAAAAATTGACCGCAAAATCGGTCGAGGCCGGCAAATATGACCTGGTATTGGAACCCAACCATTTGGGGCTCACCATCCATGAATCGGTAGGGCACCCATTGGAGCTCGATAGAGTACTTGGTTACGAGGCCAACTATGCTGGGACCAGTTTTGCCACTTTGGACAAATGGGAGAGCAAAAACTTCAACTACGGAAGTGATTTGGTCAATATAGTGGCAGATAAGACCCAAGAAGGATCTTTGGGCGCTGTTGGTTATGATGACGAAGGAGTGAAGACCAAGAAATGGGACTTGATCAGAAATGGAACGTTGGTAAACTATCAGGCCATCAGGGACCAAGTCCATATGATAGACCAGAACGAATCCCATGGCTGTTGCTATGCACAGAGCTGGGAAGATGTACAGTTCCAGCGAATGCCCAACGTTTCCTTGGAGCCAGGAAAGGAAAAATATTCCTTGCAGGAAATGATCAAGGATGTGGAAAAAGGAATCTACATTTTGGGAAGGGGATCATATTCCATTGATCAGCAACGCTACAACTTCCAGTTTGGGGGCACCTTGTTCTATGAGATCAAGAACGGCGAGATTGTCGGTATGTTGGAAGATGTTGCCTACCAGTCCAACACCCAGGAGTTCTGGAATTCCTGTGCCAAGATCTGTGATAAGGATGACTACAGGTTGTTCGGCTCCTTTTTTGATGGAAAAGGGCAGCCATCTCAGGTGAGTGCGGTTTCCCATGGAAGCTCCACTACCAGGTTCAACGGAATCAACGTAATAAATACAGGTAGGACCATCTAAGGTTCGTTCATTCAAAAAATACTACAATGGCTATATATACTAAAGAAGAAGCAAAGAAGATTTTGGAAAAGGCCCTTAGCTTTTCCAAGGCCGATGCCTGTGAAATAAACCTTAGTGGCTCAAACAGTGGAAACATTCGATATGCCCGTAATACAGTGTCCACTGCCGGGCACCAATCCAGTCAGAGTTTGGTGGTACAATCCAGTTTCGGCAAAAAGGTGGGTACCGCAACCATAGATGAGTTTGATGACGCCTCTTTGGAAAAAGTGGTCCGCAGAGCAGAGGAATTGGCAAATCTGTCCCCTGAAAACCCTGAATTTATGCAACCTTTGGGCCCTCAGACCTATGACGAATCCGTCACCTATGTGGAAGCCACGGCCAACACTACACCAGAATATAGGGCAGAAGTGGCCAGCCAGAGCATTGTTCCGGCTGCCGCCAAAGATGTCACTGCCGCTGGGTTTTTGAATGATGGCGCCCGTTTTTCCGCCATGATCAATTCCAATGGCTTGCTTGCCTATAACAAATCCACCAATGTTGATTTTACAGTCACCATGCGGACCAACGATGGTACAGGCTCTGGTTGGGTGACGCGCGATTATAACGACATTTCAAAGTTCAACGCCTCAGAAGCTTCAAAAATCGCCATAGACAAAGCTGTGATGTCCAAAGGAGCACAGGCCATTGAGCCAGGAAAATATACGGTCATTTTGGAGCCCGCCGCGGCATCAGACCTGTTGCGGAATATGTTCGGCTCTTTCAATGCCCGTTCAGCGGATGAAGGTCGCAACTTCATGTCGGCCCCCAACGGCGGGAACAAGTTGGGCCAAAAAATTGTGGACGAACGCGTAAACATTTGGTCCGATCCCCTGCACCCCGATGTACCCACATCCACTTGGAATGGAGAAGGCATGCCTTTGAAAAAAACATCATGGATCGAGAACGGAGTGGTCAAGAACTTGGCCTATAGCCGATATTGGGCGGAACAAAAAGGGGTCGATCCCATGCCGTTCCCTTCCAATGCCATCATGGCCGGTGGTGATGAGAGCCTTGAGGATATGATCAGGGGCACCAAAAAGGGAATCCTTGTCACCCGTTTCTGGTACATACGAAGTGTTGACCCCCAGACATTGCTCTACACAGGTCTGACCAGGGATGGGACGTTCTATATCGAAAACGGGCAAATCAAGTTCCCGGTCAAGAACTTTAGGTTCAATGAGAGCCCCATCATCATGCTCAACAACTTGGAATCCCTCGGGAAGCAGGTTCGGGTCGATGGAAATCTTATTCCCTATATGAAGATTCGTGACTTTACGTTCACCAGTCTTTCAGATGCAGTATAAACAATAGGATAATAATAAAACTGGTGGTCAATGGCACGTCCATGGCCGCCAGTTTTCATTTTGGAAGTGATGATGTAGCCCCCAATACCCTATGGCGTTGCAAAATGAATTCTTTTTTACCCGTTTACAATATGAGTCCGGTGATTGGGATGTGGACCAACGCATGCCCTCCAATGTGCTGAATTCCTTGGTGGAATATACCACTTTGAAGGTGGACACCCAGGAAAAGATCATCACCTTGGCCAGTGACGACATCTTCAAGAGCCCTTTCTGCTATATCTCTGGGCACAAACTCGTACAGTTCACCAAAAAGGAGAGGGAGAATTTTGAAAAATATGTGCGCAATGGAGGCTTTGTGTTTGCAGATGATTGCAACCACGATATTGATGGACTTTTCGCCAAATCCTTTGAGCGCCAAATGGAGGAAATATTCGGGCCGGGGGAGCTTCAGAAAATCCCGAACGACCACGAGATCTATTCCATCTTTTTTGAGTTTGAAGATGGCCCTCCGACTACCTCACAGGAACTGAACGGTTGGGGCGACGACCTTGTGCATGATTATCTGAAGGCCATCATGGTCAACGGAAGGATAGGAGTGCTCTACAGCAACAAGGATTATGGTTGCGAATGGGATTACGATTTTAGGAACAAACGATGGTATAAAGTGGACAATACCCGCTTTGCGGTGAACATTGTGCTTTATGCCCTAACTTCATAACATTACGAATTTGGACAAAGAACTACAACAGATAGCCAATGAAGTCGAGAACCTTTCGGGAAAACTAAAGGCACTCAAAAAAGAGATAGGCAAAGTCATCATTGGGCAGGAAGAGACCGTGTCGCAATTGCTCATCACCTTTCTGGCCGGGGGACATGCCCTTTTGGAAGGCGTACCGGGACTGGCAAAGACCTTGATGATCCGCACCTTGGCCAATGCCATCGACCTAAAATTCAAACGGATACAGTTCACCCCCGATTTGATGCCCTCGGACATCATTGGAACGGAGATCTTGGAAGAGGACCATAGCACGGGCAAAAAATTCTTCAAGTTCAACAAAGGACCTATTTTCTCCAACATCATTTTGGCGGATGAGATCAATAGGACTCCCCCAAAAACACAGGCGGCCCTCTTGGAGGCCATGCAGGAATTTGAGGTGACCTACGGGGACAAGACCTATCCATTGGACAGGCCTTTCTTCATTTTGGCCACCCAGAACCCCATTGAGCAATCAGGGACTTTTGTCCTTCCCGAAGCACAGCAGGACAGGTTCTTGCTGTACATTAAAATTGGCTATCCCACGGAAACGGAGGAAACGGAAATCTTGAAGGCGACCACGGGTAGGACCAAGGTCCAATTGAACAAGGTCATTTCTGGGGAAGATATCATCAGACTGCAACAATTGGTCAGGGATGTATCCATTAGCGATGGACTGATCAAATATGTCAGCGATGTCATTCGCGCCACACGACCGGACACCACATCGATTGACTATGTCAAGGAGTGGGTAGACTGGGGTGCAGGTCCCCGTGCTGGTCAGGCCATGATATTGACTGCGAAGGCCCATGCACTTTTGGAAGGACGTCTGGCTGTTTCCCTTGAAGATTTAAAATCGGTCGCCGTTCCCGTATTGCGCCATAGGATATTGGTCAATTTTAGGGCAGAGGCCGAAGGAATAAGCTCGGATGCAGTGACCCGTCATATCCTGGGCGCCATCAAACTAAAGGATGGTAAATAAAGCTTTTCTAAATTGAAATTTTTAGCGAACGATTTGACACGCTTTTGAACCGAACACAATTAGGTAGTATGTTTTTATTTCCATTTTTGGGACATTGGATTAGGTTCATTGTTAAGTATAAGTGTAACTGGAAAAAACAAGATATTGCATATAGAGAAAATAAAGACTTGGAGGAGGGTCATAATGTGAAGTACGGTGCAGTTGGGTTTGTAATTATACTATTAATATTTTTTGTTATATATATGTTGAAGCAATAGAGGAAAAAATGACCTTTCTGATTTCTTTTCGTAGAAATAATAAACCTTCAATTCTAAGAAGTAGTCAAAGTTCAAATAAATGATAACCGAAGGTTATTTAAGACCGTTGTGCCTAGTTATGAAGTCATTTTATCCAAATAATCTTTCAAAGAATTGGAAAATAGTCTGGATTCTAATACAACTTGCTATAATCAGCATTGGATATTATCTGTTTGTGTACCGATCCTATGGATACAAATCATGGAATGACTTAATTGGTGGGACAATGGTTATGTTAGGTATTTTTTCAACAATTATGACATTTGTCGATAGTCCTTATAAAAGTAGATGGTATGAAATAAAAAGCTTGAAGTTTTACCTATCCTCGGTGCTACTAGGAATTACTTCAATTTTTCTAATGGTAACAAATAGGGACAACTTTTATGAGAAAGAGGCAACAATTCCAACACTTGCCAAGGTAATTGGAAAAGAACGTGTACTTGGATTTAATCGAAGAAGCCGTAATCGAATTAGAATTTATGCCACCATTCAATATTTTGACAAGGGAAAGGAAATCATTCAAAGGCTTTATGATTATGAAGAAAGTTATGTAGTTGGATATTATGTGCCTATTAAATATTCGGAAAATCAACCTGATCTTTTCAGGATTGATTATGAATTTGAAGAATAATTAAACACGAATAATTTTAGAAAAAATTCAAATAAAAAAATAATGGCCACTAGGGACTACCATGATCTGTTAAAACCGGAAGTCATCAATACCGTGTCGGGACTTTCCCTGATATCGCGTATTGTGGTGGAAGGCTACCTGTCGGGTCTGCACAGGAGCAGGAGCGTGGGTCCCGGAATGGAGTTCAGCCAATACCGCGCCTACGAACCGGGGGACGACCTCCGTTTGCTCGATTGGAAAATGTTGGCCCGCTCGGGAAGGTACTATATCCGACAATCGGAAGTGGAAAGCCAGGTCGTGGTAAAGTTTATCGTGGATGCAAGTGCCTCCATGGAGCATACCGAAAATGGTATCTCCAAATTGGAATTTGCCCGTGTCATTGTGGCCTGTCTCTCCCAAATGGCCCAAAAACAAGGCGATTCCGTCGGCCTTTTTGCCCTGAACGAAGATGAATTTGTCGAGATATATCCAAAGGCGGACCAAAAACACTATAACAGATTGCTTTTGGAGCTGCTTAATATATCCACCAAGGGAAAATGGCCGCAACTCTCCCAAGCTACCAAAAGGATCCACGGAAGGGGCCATAGGGAATTGGTGTTTTTCCTGACGGATATGTACGAGGACATTTCTGAACTCTCCGATTTTGCAAAGGAACTCAAAACCTCCAACAATGAGGTCGTGGTACTCCAATTGATGGCGGGCAACGAACTGGATTTTGCGTATAAGAAATCGGTCACTTTTGAAGATTTGGAGACCGGGGCCAAGGTCAAGGTGGATGTGGACAAGGCCAGGGAGAGTTACTTGAAAGCCTTGGAAACCAAGATGGAACGTACCAAGGAACAATTGCTCTCCAAAGGAGTGCACTTTCATCTTTTTCGGATGGATGCGCATTTGGGCAATGCCCTGCAATTATTTTTAAAGGAACGGTCAAGATTGAATTAGAATGGTATTTGCAAATCCTTCATATTTATGGGCATTATGGGGTCTTTTGGTTCCCTTGGCCATCCATTTGTGGAGCAAAAAAGAAGCGAAGACCATCAAGATCGGAAGCATACAGTTGTTGGACGAATCCAACTCAAGGCAATCGAGCAGTCTGCAACTGAACGAATGGTTCCTGCTTTTGCTGCGGATGCTGATCATCGCCCTTGCGGTCATGCTGATGGCCGGGCCCCAATGGCGAACCCATAAAAACAGGGATTTGGTTACCTATATAGTGGAGCCCTCCCTTGTGGGACATCATACTTTGGATAAGGTTTTGGACAGTTTGAACGAAACTTCAGAAGTGTTGCTGTTGAAAAATGGATTTCCGGAATGGGAAATGGATATGGAAAACCCCGGAGCGGAAACACCCAATTATTGGCAGTTGGCCCAAAAAATGGATTCCCTACCATCCGATAGCATTGTCATTTTTGCTCATACCCGGGTACAGGGGTTCAAGTCCGCAAGGCCATCTACGCACAAAAAAATCAATTGGGTGATCATGGAACCTGAAAACCTTGAGGAAACCCCATTAATAGCTTTAGGGAATGATCAAGACATAGAACTGGTCTCCATGGTCGGTGATGGCCAGAACAACCTTTTCAAAAAGCAAAAGCTGAGTAGCGGGTTTTCCCTGACCGAAAACAAGGATAGCCTCAGTTTGGAAACAGATAATGGAACAAAGATCATAGGTCATAGTGTTTTAAATCCTATTAAAGTCTCACTTTATTCCGATACAGAAACTGAAACCCAAACGAGATACATTGAAGCCTCTTTAGCTGCATTGTCCAACTATCTTCAGCGGGACATCAACGTTCAAACATTGAGGGGTGATGAACAGCCCGATGGTTCTCCTGCAGATTTGAACATTTGGCTGCGCAGTGATTCTTCGGATGCTTTTTCAGGAAAATGGTTGGTGTTCCATGAAGACCCATTGGCCAAACGATTGATAGTGCCCGGTACCCAAGAAGAACGCTATCATTTGACCAATAGGTTGACAGCCGAGAACACGGTCGAGGAACATTTTGCAGAACAATTGCTCACCTTGTTGGACTTGGATGCTGATATTGAGGAAGAGGTATTGAAGGCGGATTTCCGTCAGATGGATGCTTCCGAACTGAAGCCCAATTATGTGGAGCCCAAATCGAAAAGGAAAAGGGCCACATTCAAGGACATGTCCCATTGGGCATTTTTGGCCCTTTTGATAGTGATGATGGTCGAACGCGTGGTTGCACACCTCAAAAAACAATGATGATGGGAGAGGGGCAGTTGGTACAGTTCAGAAAAAGATGGCAGCGAATCCTATATTTGGAGTGCCTGTGCTATGCCTTGGGCTGCGGAGCACTGACTTATCTGGTATCGTGGGACATTTTGGTGACCATTGCGGTTTTTGTTCTAGCCTTGGTGGTCGCACTCTATTTTTACCGGCCTTGGAATTTACAAATGGAAAGTGCCGTGGCCTATATCGATGCCCATGTGCCGGAAGCGGCATACAGCAGTGGGCTTTTGGCGATGTCCACGGAGGAGCTGTCCGATTTATCCAAGTTGCAACAGCACAAGGTGTATTCGCAATTGCAGGCCATCTTGCCCAAATTGAGCCCACCCCACAAATTGATCATTTCCATTTCAGTGATGTTGGGTCTTGTCCTGATTGGCTTGGTTGTTCATTATGGTCTCAAGACCTACGGGAACCCTCTACTGGAACCTAAAACCGAAAATCGAATTCAATTCACCCCTTTGGACACGCTGGGAACGACTATGCAAGCCCCTGAATTGAAAGCGACGACCATCACCGTCAACTATCCGGGTTATACCAAATTGCCCACGTTGAAAACTTCTAACCCCAACATTAGCGCTGTGGTAGGTTCTGTGGTGACTTGGACCTTGGTGTTTGAAGGGGAGGTGGCTTCTATCGACATGGAGCGTATGGGAGAAGTTTTTGCTCTTTCGAAGGCAAACGGACCATACACGCTCAATCAAAAAGTGGATGCATCCGGGTTTTATAGTTTCAATTTCCAGGACGTGGAAGGCAATGCTTATACCACAGATCTATATTCCTTGGAGGCCGTAAAGGATATTCCGCCCGTCATCGAAGTGGACGAATTGCCCCAATACAGTTATTTTGAATATGATTCAGCCAAAAAGATTCCGCTGAAAGCGAAGACCACGGATGATTTTGGGGTAGATGATGTCTATATTGTGGCCACGGTGAGCAAGGGGTCTGGGGAATCGGTAAAATTCAGGGAAGAAACCCTCCGTTTTGAAGGTACTTTTTCCAAAGGGAGCAAACAACTGGAATTACGGAAACAGTTGGATTTGGACCAATTGGGGATGGACCCCGGCGACGAACTCTACTTCTATGTGGAGGCCTTGGACAACAAAGTCCCGAATGCCAATGTTTCCCGAAGCGAGACCTATTTTGCGGTGATCAGGGATACGGTCACCGATGGATTTGCCGTGGAAGGTACATTGGGCGTGGACCTTATGCCCGATTATTTCAGGAGCCAGCGCCAATTGATCATCGACACCGAAAAACTCATCAAAGACCGTCCCGATCTGTCCGAATACCAATTCAAGTTCAAGAGCAACGAGCTGGGCTTTGACCAAAAATCGCTACGATTGAAATATGGGCAGTTCATGGGGGATGAAGCTGAAATGCAGGCCGCTCCTGGTGCCGTCTCCAATATGGAAAGTGACGACCATGACCACGAAGAAGGGGAAGAAGATATTTTGGAAGGGTACAGTCACAAACATGACAGTGACAATGAGCACAATTTGGTACCGGAAAGCGAACATGAACATGGGCATGAAGAGGAAAGTCAGGAAGAAGCGGAAGACCCTTTGCACGATTATCTCCACAACCACGATGACCCCGAAGAATCCACCCTGTTCGAAAAATCATTGAAGGACAAACTCAGGGAGGCCCTGAACATCATGTGGGATGCGGAGCTCTACCTCAGGCTTTACGAGCCCGAAAATTCCTTGCCATACCAATACAAGGCACTCGAACTCATACAGGAAATCAAGAACAGTGCCCGCATCTATGTGCACCGGATAGGGTTTGACCCGCCCCCTATTAAAGAAGAAAAGCGGTTGACGGGTGACATCAAGGCCATCACCAATTATGATAAAAAGGAACAGTTTGACCATACCATGTCCTTTGTGTCCACCCGACAGGCCATATCCCGATTGGAACTTTTAAGTCTGGGCAAAACGACATTCAAGGAAACGGATAGGGCCCTTTTTCAGGAGGCAGGCAATGAGTTGGCAAAAAAAGCGGTGGAAGAACCCCTCAAATACCTAAAGGTATTACAAGGTTTGCGCGACCTGGAAAGAGTAGATGCCAGAACACCCGAAAAATTCAGGGAAGTCCAGAAAAGCCTACTTTCCGTTATCGATGAAGTGGAGGGTAACCCAAGCAAGAAAACTGATTTACAAGATGAAATCAATAGGTTGTACCTAAAGGAATTGGGCAGTTATGATTGATGGAACAATCTTTTTGAACTGGAAGTTTTTCTGGCCATTTTTTGTGGGCAGTCTGTTGCTTTGGGGCGTTTTTATCTGGAAGGAATGGCCGCAACGAAAAGAGAGAAGGTTCTGGATAAAGCTGGTGGTTTCCTATATCGGTATAGTTTCGTTGTTGGCAATGGCCTTGCGGCCCGCACATCAGAAAGAGGCACTTTTGGGAAAGGGCATCCTATTGACGGAAGGGCATAGACCGGAACAATTGGACAGTCTAAAAGCCATTTTCAAACGCATAAAAACAGAGAGCTATGTCCCGGGAAAAAACCTGGCCCTTTTGGAAACCACCGATTCCCTTTTTGTATTGGGCCATGGGGTACAGCCTTTTGATATGTGGCAACTCAGGGACAAATCGGTAAGCTTTTTGAGTGGAAAAGCACCTGAGGGGTTGGTGGACATACATTATAAAAATGAACTTTTGTTAGGGGATGAACTTTTGGTCAGGACAAGATATAATCATCCGAAAGCAGGGCATTGGCTCATTTTGAACGACCAGGGAGGAAATGGTCTGGATTCGATATCCCTTGAAGATGGGGTAGAGCAGTTTCTTGAATTGGTAACCAACCCCAAGGCCAGCGGTCAGTTTATCTATTCGTTGGTGGAGAAGGACGCCGAAGGATTGTTTGTGGGCAATGAGTCTCTTCCGGTGACAGTGATGTCCCGTGAATATCTTAATATATTGATGGTCAATCATTTCCCCACATTTGAGACCAAATACCTCAAAAACTTTCTGACAGAAAACGGTCATAGTGTATTGGCCCGTACCCAATTGACCAAGGACCGCTTCAAGTTCGAATATTTCAATCGGGGAGCATCTCCTATTTATCAATTTACGCAAAAGGCGTTGGAAGGTTTTGACCTGGTCATCATGGACACGGATTCGTATCTTGGTTTGGGGTCATCATCCAAAGCGGCCTTGGAAGAAACAATACGGGAACAGGGAACAGGATTGTTCATTCAACCCAATGCTACCTTTTTTAAACTTTCCCAGAGACAATCCCCGTTTCAATTTCAGGTGGATGGAAAAACGGACATCACCTTTGGTGAAACCAAGCAAAACCTGAAAAAGTACCCATACGCCTTTCAAGATAGGTTCCCACTGCAACGGATCATCTTGGATTCTGTGGAGATTGCCGCTTTTATCCCCATGGAAAAAGGGAAGATGGCAACCTCAATACTGCAGGACACCTATCATTTGCTATTGGATGGAAACCAAGATGCATACGCCAAACTATGGACACAACTGTTGAACGAACTTGCTCGTCAGCAGGAAGTGGAGACGGAGTGGCAAGCCCTGACGGATATTCCCCGAAAAGACCAGCCATTTGACTTCAAACTGCGTACCACTATGGAAAGTCCCCAAGTGGAAACCGGTCAAGGAACGGGTATTCCGCTGCTTCAGGATTTTTCGGTATCCACGTTATGGAACGGCACCAGATACCCCCGGAACGTTGGCTGGAACCATCTTGGGCTTTCTGTGGATTCCCTCTCCCGTTTTTCCTATTTTGTGTTTGATACGAATGAACGAAAGGCCGTGGCCCAACAAAACGTACTGGAAGCGAACATTAGGCAATTCGGACAGCATGAAGGTTTTGGAAAGGTAAAATCCTTAACATCCAAGGACTATGTCCCCATATCTCCGTTATGGTTCTTTGTCCCGTTTGTCCTCTGTATGGGATGGCTCTGGTTGGAACCCAAACTTTTTCAATAATTGATGGTCTGGGTCAAGCGGCAGCGGTCATGTCCTTATTGTACTTGTTCCGGTATTCAATGGGCGTGAGCCCCGTAATTTTTTTGAACACGTTCCGAAAGGCCTTGGAATCGGTATAGCCCACATCGAACATCACCTCGGTGATATTTTTTCGGGTGGACTCAAAACTGCGTTTGGCAGCCTCTATCTTCACCCGTTGCAGATATTCCACCACCGTGTTGTTCGTGGCTTGTTTGAAACGTCGTTCAAAGCTCCTTCGGCTCACGGCGACCATTTCGGCAAGCTCGTCCACTGTCATTTTTTCATGATAATTTGCTTCAATGTATTCCTGGGCCTGTTTTACCTGCTCGTCATTGTGGTCCTTTTGCCCAGTGAACATCATAAAGGCAGCTTGGCTGTCCCGATCGATGTCGATGGCAAAATACTTGGAGGCCAGTATGGCCATGTCCCTGTCCGTATATTTTTCCAAAAGATAGAGCAAGAGGTTCCATATGGAGTTGGCACCACCACTGGAATAGATGCCATTTTCCTCGGTGATGACCCCGCCGTCGACCACTTCAACTTCGGGGAACATTTCCTTGAATTCATTGTAAAAGGCCCAATGGGTGGAACATTTTTTGCCGTTCAGCATCCCTGTGGAGGCCAAAAGAAATGCCCCAATGCACAAGGAGGCCATTTCGGCACCCATCTCCCGTTGTTTTGTGATCCAAGGAATCGCGTCTTCGTTCAGTGCCAGAGCCGTTTCCATATCACCAAAAATAGGGGGAATGATCACCAAATCGGCTGGCCCGGCGTCATCCAAAAGAAGGTCGGTGGTTATGGAATATACCCCATCCTGTATCCGTATCTCACGGTCGGAGCCCACCATTTTCACTTTGAACAAGGGCTCCTTACCGGAGGCCTGCAGAAATTGGTTGGCCGTCGTGAACAGGTATCGGGCGGCCGTGACCCCAGAGGCGACCGCAGTTTTGGGAATTAGGATGTGTATGGTCTTCATGTACCAAAAGTAGTGAAAACCTTTGGCGGAATCAACCCTTGAAACAGACGTTTTTGCACCCCAAGGTTTCTTTTTATCATTTTCATCTTTGTTGTGTTGAAAATCAGTGAAAGAATGAGCCAGATCATTACATATCTTACCTTTAATGGAAATTGCAGGGAAGCCATGGAGTTTTATCAGGAATGTCTGGGGGGCGAGTTGAAACTACAGACTTTGCAGGATACCCCGACCTCCAAAATATTCCCGGATACTATGAAGGATTATGTGGTACAGGCTGCCCTTGAAAAGGATGGAATGCTATTGATGGGCACGGATATGGTCGATAAGAAATTGGTCAGGGGCAATTCCATATCCATTCTTTTAGGGGCTTCCGACGAAGAACAACTCCAGGAATATTACCAAAGGCTCAAAAGGGAGAGTGTAAGTGCACATCCGCTGGGCAGGACCCATTGGGGTGACCTTTTTGGTGGATTGGTGGACAAATATGGCAACGAGTGGCTATTCCACTGTAAAAAGAACAACAATTGATTTCAAGGATATGAAAGGCAAAAAATTCACTAGTGTAGATGATTATTTCAAAGAGGTCCCGAAAGTGGCCCTGGAACGGATGAACACCATCCGCCAAGAACTGAAAGCCGTGGCCCCATTGGCCAGCGAAGTGATCAGTTATAACATGCCGGCCCTGAAACTCAAAGGTGTCCTTGTCTATTATGCAGCGTATGAAAAACACATAGGATTCTATGCCATCCCCAATACCCATGAGCACTTTGCCAAAGAGTTGACCGGGTACAAACAGGGAAAAGGCTCGGTGCAATTTCCCCACGATCGACCATTGCCCATGGAACTCATCAAACGGATGACGGCCCATAGGTACCAGCAACAACTGGAAGATGACAAATCCTAGTACAATCTGAAAAGCACTCAATCGGGATGAACCCCATCGTGTAAAACAAATGATGGAAGCCCTTTGGAAGATGAAGAAATTGGATATGGACAAACTCCTCGCCGCCTTCAATCAATACGATTTTGGCGGAGATGCCCTCCAAAACTGTCGGGTTTATACTTTTTCCGCATGGATGCTTCACTTAATTTTATCATCTATAGAAACAGACAATCAACTCCTATGAAAAACAAGATTCTCTTCATTTTGGCCCTGCTCTTCGGACTGATGTTCATCAATGCGGGTCTCAACAAATTTTTGAACTACATGCCACCTCCAGAAGAAATGCCAGAGGCCCTGTTGAAGGATTTTCAGGCACTGATGGAAATTTCATGGCTCATGCCCTTGGTGGGCTTGGCGGAAATCATTGGAGGCATCTTGATCATCATACCCAGAACAAGGGCTTTGGGTGCTTTGATCATTCTCCCGGTCATGGTGGGCATCCTGCTGGCCAATACGGTTGTGGACATGAGCGGCTTTGCCATTGCGCTGGTGCTGGCCATCATCCTCGGATGGATCATGTACGAGAACAGGCATAAATACAAATCGATAATTCAATAAAGATTCAACATAATCCATAACTAAAAACAAGAAAAATGAAAGTAAATCCCTATTTGAATTTTGATGGCAACGCGGAAGAAGCATTCAACTTTTATAAGTCGGTTTTTGGCGGCGAGTTCACTGCCAATTTAAAAATGGATACCGCGCCTGGTATGGAAAACCTTGGTGCTGATGAGAAAAACCGTGTCATGCACATCAGTCTCCCGATTGGAAAGGATGTGATTCTGATGGCATCGGATATCCTTCCGTCCATGGGTCATACCTTGAACCAAGGGAACAGTGCATACATTTCCCTACATCCCGAAAGTAGGGAGGAAGCCGATCGGATTTTCAATGGGCTGTCCAAGGGCGGTGAGGTGGAAATGCCCATGGAGGACCAGTTTTGGGGTGATTATTTTGGCAGTTTCACCGATAAGTTCGGTGTGAAATGGATGGTGAACTTTAACCCACAATATGTATAAAATGGAAACAGGAAAGATCACTGTACAGGCAACCATAAACAAGGACAAAGAACGGGTGTGGGAATGCTGGCACAATCCCGAACACATCACCCAATGGAACTTTGCTGCGGACAGCTGGTGTTGCCCAAGGGCAGAGAACGACCTCAGGGTGGGAGGTAAATATATGGCACGCATGGAAGCCAAGGACGGTAGTTTCGGGTTCGATTTTGAGGCCATTTACGATGAGGTCGCCCATGAAGAGAAAATCACCTATACCATGATGGATGGCAGACAGGCCACTACCACCTTTGAAAATTTGGGAAAAGGTACCGTGGTGACCACTGTTTTTGACCCAGAAGATCAGAATCCATTGGAAATGCAAAAAGAGGGATGGCAGGCCATCATCAACAATTTCAAAGCTTATGTGGAAGGATGATTTTTGGAACCTGACGGGCCTATTTTAGGGTATACGGTAAAATATTTTAGAAAATGATGCAACCAAATGGCCTTTTTCCCATCAATCTGTAAACTATAAAATTTAAAATGTTTATGAAAAGAAATGCTTTTATGATTGGTGTATGGGTTTTGATGGCCGGAATCATTTCCTCATGCAATTCAGATAATGATGTGGATTGTCCAGAGGATTTTACAGGGGAACTGACCACTGGGGAAGAAGTGCTGGTAGGAACTTGGGTACTGTCAGCAATTACCGCCGATGAGGAAATCGACCTAACCGATGATGACGAGGATAATCCAAGTACTGATTTTTACGCCCAATATTCGGAGTGCCAAAGAGACGCTGTTTACACTTTCAATTCGAACAGGACGTATGAATATGAACAGGGACAAAATGCAGATGATTGCCAGAATAAGGTAGCATTGGAGGGCACGTGGAAACTAGCTTCAGCGGATTTGAACTTGGTAAGTGGATGTACTTTGCAGAACACCGATATAGAATTCAATGTCAATGGAACTGAATTCTCATTCACCAATGACTTCGATGTCAGGGATGTTGACGGGTTGGTCAAACCAGTTGAGATTACCTTCACATACAGCTTGTTATAAAGAATCCTTTAATCAATACTTTTCCGGAATTGGTCGATGCCCATTTGGTCCCCGCTCACAAAGAGCAGGTCATCCTGATAAATTTTGTCCGTGGGCTTTATGGCACTGTACAATTCATTTTTTCTGGAAATACCCAAAATATTGATGCCATAGGCATTCCTTAGGTTCAGGTCCTTGAGTTCCTTGCCCACAATGTCCCTGTCGTCGGTGTTGACCCGCACGCAGGAAATGTTGAAATCGGGGAACTCGGTAGGCCTGAATGTTCGAGGAGTGCCTTTTTTGTTCTGGAACAGTCCATAATTATCCAATCGGGCAGTGTTCACCAAATGTTCGATGTCATCTTCTGGGACCAGAAAATTGTGCAAGGTCCTGGAAAATATCTCGATGGAAGTTTCAAATTCCTCAGGGATCACATCGTCGGCACCCATGGCGATCAGTTCAGTGATTTCTTTTACATACCGGGTCCTGACGATGATATGGATGGAGCGGCTGATGCTCCGGATGTTCTTGATGATGGCCTTGGTGGCAATGGGGTCGGAAATGGCGATGACCACCACACGGGCCTTGGAAATGTGCGCAAACTCCAGAATATGGTCTTGGGTGGCATCCCCAAAATGGATGGGCACGTTGTTTTGTTTCTCCCTCTTCACAACATCGGCGTTGAGTTCCACGACCACATAGGGTATGTTGCTGAACTCGGCAGCTTTGGCAAGATTGCTTCCATTGATTCCGTAACCGATAATGACCAAATGGTTCTTCAATTCCTCGGATTTTTCCGTTTTTTCCGAGGCCATGAGCATTTTATCCACCGCTTTGATGGGCCCCAGTTTCATCATGCCGAAGGCAATGTTCTCTGAGAAAATGATTACGAACGGCGTCAGGAACATCGAAATGATGGAAACGGCCAAGAAATATTGGTTGGTCTCCGCATTGAGCAGCCCATATTGTATTCCTACTTTTGAAAGGATAAAGGCAAATTCCCCGACTTGGAAAAGCGCAAGACCCGTCAACAAAAATGTCCTTGCCGGATATTTGAGCACGGCTATGGACAGGGCAGCAATCAGCGATTTGATGAGGAAGACCCCGAACACGATGAGCAAAATGACCCCTACATGCTTTCCAAAAAAGGTAAGATCCAAGAGCATGCCCACCGATATAAAAAAGAAACTGGTGAAGAGCTCCCTAAAGGGCAATATGATACTGGTGGCCTGATGGCTGTATTCGGATTCGGAAATGATCAATCCAGCCAAAAAGGCACCCAAAGCCAAGGACAACCCCGCTTCCGAAGTCAGGAAGGCCACGGCAAAACAAATGGTGATGGTAGTGATCAAAAAAAGCTCCTTGCTCTTGGTCTTTGCCACCAAATGCATCAGTTTTGGTACCAGATAACGGGCACTGATGACCGTAATTCCCAGAACTATGGCTGTTTTGAGCAGCAACATCAATATACTGTTCGTCACATTGCCCGACTGCCCCGCAATGATCGGGGTGAAGAGCATCATGGGAACCACAATGATATCCTGAAAAATCAAGATGGCCAGTGCATTGCGCCCATGAGGGGATGACATTTCGTTGCGATCCTGCATAACTTTCAGCACGATAGCGGTACTGGACAGCGAAAAAAGAAACCCCACAAAAAGGGCCTCGTTCCATGCATAGCCCAATAGATAATAGATCAATCCCGATACCAATACCGTCAGTCCGACCTGCAGGGAACCTCCAATGAAGACTGTATTCTTTATGGACATCAACTGTTTGATGGAGAGCTCCATCCCGATCACGAACAGTAACAGGATGACCCCGATTTCAGAAACGGCCTCAATCTGTTCGGATTCGTGCAAAAGACCAAACCCATACGGACCTATCAAGATTCCAGTGACGAGAAAACCCAAAATGGAGGGCAATTTCAAGCGTTGCAGAACAAATACCACCACCATGGATAGTCCAAGCAAGATCAAAAAGTCCTGTAGCATAGGTAAGTGCATATAAGCTAGGTTTAAGGGTTAGCGGAACGTTTTTCCCATGGGGAACTGGAATTCCAAATGTAAGAAGAAAGTATTTTCAGCACGACGTGACCCGCTATCTTTTCCAAAGAAATTGCAGTTGAATTGCCTTTCCAGTCCAGTCCAATTCTTCTTCCCGTAGAGATGTGAAGGCCCTAAAAAAAAGAAGCTTTTCCAAAGGAAAATAGGGTTTTAGGAAAAACCTGACAATTATCATCTTTTAAGAATGGCCTGTATATGAACTTTGTCCTATCAAAACCAAGAAGCAATGAGAATGTATATCAAAAAAAATCAGTCATCCATAAAAGTTGTCATTCTGGCAATGACAATGGGGCTGTTATCCGTAACACTTTCCGCACAAAATTTCAAGCTCAGCAACGGAGAGGGCAAACTTACGGTCACAGGAACTTCCACCCTGCACGATTGGGAGGAAATCGCTGAGCAAAAGTCAGGCACGCTTGACATGGACAACTCAGCGGAACTGCCCAAGATCACTGTCCTAAAGTTTGTCGTTGAAGCGGAAAGTCTAAAAAGTGGAAAGGGCGCCATGGACAAGAACACCTACAAGGCCTTGAACACGGACAGCCACAAACAGATTGTTTTTCAACTTTCCAGTATCAAAGAGATTTCACCTGTGACCTCTTCCTCGAACAAATACAAGGTAGTGGCCAATGGGAACTTGACCATCGCTGGCAAGACAAACAAAATAGAGTTGCCCTTTGATCTAACGGTAAATGGCGATCAGGCCATTTTGGAAGGCAAAAAGGGACTGAAAATGACTGATTTTGGCATAGAACCGCCCAAAGCTTTGATGGGGACCATCAAAACAGGCGATGAAATTGAAATTCATTATAACACCATTTGGAAAAAATAAATAGATAAACAAAAAAAGTACTCAACTAAAATCCATCACCATGAAAAAACACATAACATATGGGGCATTGGCCATAACACTTATGGTAGGCCTATGGGGGCATTCCCAAAACCGAAATTTGGACAACTTCAGACAGCCCGACAAAAATGGGGTCAACGTTTTTGAAAGTCCTAAAGACACCGCACTGACCTTCGATGGGGTCAAGGTAAGGGTAGGAGGTTCATCCACCTTGCAATTCCAAGCAGTGGATCATGAAAACTCTGGAGCCGTGGAACTCATCGAGATAGGGGACAACTTCAACTTGGCAACCGCCAACTTGGATCTTGATGTGGCCTTGGCCAAAGGCGTCCGTATGCACTTAAGGACCTACCTGTCCTCCAGACACCACCCCGAACCTTATGTGAAGGGCGGGTATTTTCAAGTGGACAACTTGGACTTCATCAGCCCCGGACTGTTGGAAGAGGCCATGAAATATGTGACCGTGAAAGTGGGCCACATGGAAAACAACTATGGTGACGCACACTTTAGGAGGACCGATAACGCACAGGCCATGCACAACCCGTTTGTGGGCAACTTGATCATGGATGCCTTTACCACAGAGGTAGGTGGCGAGGTCTATTTCAGGAAAAATGGTTTCATCGGGATGTTTGGATTGTCCAATGGTAAATTGAACCAGGCAGTGAACAATCCTGGCACCACAGGGGCCTCCATCTTGGCCAAATTGGGTTATGATAAACAGTTGACAGATGACTTTAGGTTCCGTTTGACAGGATCTATGTACAGTACCGGTAAATCTGGAAGGGTTTATCTATACAGTGCAGACCGAAGTGGTTCCCGATACTATCTGGTCATGGAGAAT
Organism: Flagellimonas baculiformis; assembly: GCF_033441575.1. Lineage (NCBI taxonomy): Bacteria > Pseudomonadati > Bacteroidota > Flavobacteriia > Flavobacteriales > Flavobacteriaceae > Flagellimonas > Flagellimonas baculiformis. Next base: position 34,933 of record NZ_JAUZVW010000014.1, on the reverse strand, counting down.
ACCGAGGCCACTACATCCAGCAATTTCCGTTCTGGTAGATATGACCCAGGGATGACCAATGAGATCACTGCCTTCATGATCAACCCCTTCCTGAAATATAAGGGATTGGAGTTCTTCGGGACTTTTGAACAGGCCAAGGGCAAGGCAGATGCAGAGGCTGATGACAGGACAGCTACCCAATTGGCAGGAGAGCTCATATACCGATTTGGTAAAACAGAAAACTTCTATCTAGGAACCCGATACAATACGGTAAATGCAGACACCGCTGCTGGGGAGGACATCACCATTGACAGATTCCAATTAGGAGGTGGTGTTTTCTTGACCAAGAACATCCTTGCCAAGATTGAGTACGTCAACCAACAGTATGACGGTTTTGACCCAGCAAGCATTTTCAGTGAAGGTGAATTTAAAGGAGTTCTGTTGGAAGCTGTCATCAGTTTCTAGAACACTCTTGATTTTAGGTGAAAAGGTCTGGGACCCAGGTCCCAGACCTTGATTGAAGCTATAAAAATCAATACCTTAGATACCATGATACCCTTAGTGATCCATAACGTCAAGAGCATATCCGCCATGACCCTTCTTTTCCTTGGAACTTTCTTTTCCGTTCCAGAAAGGGAAACACGGGTATGGGTGGCCCCTGAAAGTGAAGTGGTGATCATCGGTACCACCAATGTCAATGGCTTCACGTGCAGGTACAATGTTCAGGAACTCGAAGTACCCGTCCAGTTGACCTATAACGAAAAAGTGGAACAGATCCAGTTCAAGAACGCCAAGCTCAAATTGGCAAACGATTGCTTTGATTGCGGAGGAAGGGCCATCAACAAGGATTTCAGGGAACTGTTGAAGACCGAGCAGCATCCCCAAGTGGAACTTAGGTTGCTCCATGTGGACCCACCAGAGTCCGATGGGCAGAAAATCGGAGTGGGTATGGAAATCATCATTGCCGGGGTGGCCCGAAAATATGAGACCACACTGAGCTGTGTCCAAGCAGGGGATATTTGTGTGAACGGTACCTTGGACCTTCTTTTGAGCGATTTTGGCTTGGAACCGCCCCGAAAGGTTCTGGGCATGATCAAAGTGGACGATAAGATCAAGGTGCAACTTTCCCTTAAATTGAAAGAGGTATAGCTTTTGCTGCAATTATATATCAAATCCGTTGCGATATCATATCCAACGGATTTTTTTATGCTAAAATCCGTACTGTCATATTTCAAGAAATCGGTATCTTGTGAGACACATTTTCAACTAAAACAAACAGTATGCACAATTTTATAATGAACAACGGGAAAAAAGCCCTTACAGTCTTGATGCTGGGCGCTTTGGCAACTTCAATGCAGGCTCAGGACAATTTTGGCGGGCTGGCCCTCTACACGGTCAGGGACCATATGGGGAAGGACCCGAAAGCAACTTTGGAAAAGGTCGAGGACGCAGGATATGCCTATGTCGAAGCTGCAGGCTACAACGATGGAAAGTTCTACGGCATGACTCCAGAAGATTTTAGGGCTTACTTGGAAAGTTTGGGACTCAAACCAGTGAGCACGCACCAGGGTACAGTGACCTTGGAGAATGCCGACGAGCAGATTGCTGCGGTAAAAGCGGCCGGATTTGAGTACTTCACCATTCCTGTGCCACCCATGGGCATGTTCACTTTTGATCCACAAGCCCGAACCATGGGGATGAAGGGGACTGTCAAGGACTTGGCGGATGTGCTCACGGAACTGGGCAAGAAATGCGAAGCGGCCGGACTTAAATTACTCTACCACAACCACGATTTTGAATTTAAGAAGAACGAAGATGGCATTGTCCCCATCGATTATCTATTGGAGAACACCGACCCCAAATATGTGAATTTCCAAATGGACCTTTATTGGGTGACCAAGGCCGAGGCCGATCCCGTAGCCTATTTTGAAAAATATCCAGGGAGGTTCAAATCTTGGCATGTAAAGGATATGGACGATGAGGGCAAGTTTGCCCCGGTGGGTGAGGGCCATATCGATTTTGGAAGAATCTTGGGGGAAAAGGAAACCTCTGGCATGGTCAAATATTTTGTGGAGCAGGACATGACTTGGGACAAAGAACCGTTGGAAGTGATCAAGATCAGCCACGAAGGTATCAAGAAGATTGGCTTTGACTAGTCCAATTGTTGGGCAAGAGCCATTTTAGGTGAAAAAGGGAAGAAATAAAAAAAATATTTTTTACAACGGTTCACATTAGTATCTTTGCACCCGCAAAAAGTGCGGTCGCGTAGCTCAGCTGGATAGAGCATCTGCCTTCTAAGCAGACGGTCGAAGGTTCGAATCCTTCCGCGATCACCACTCGAAACCCTAGTAAATACTGGGGTTTTTTCGTTTTTGGTCTTCACGGAAATTATTTAGATTCATTTTTCCTGCACACTTTTTGCACACTTTTTCAAAATTTAACATTTCGGCATAAATTTTAACACCTTTTAGAGACGGTTGTTCACCTGCCCCTTTTCTGCCAGATTTTGTTGCCGATTTGGGCCAAAGAAATTGACGATGATATTTTAATATAACTATTCGCCAAAGTCAAATTATCGGATTAGTTAAATTATTCCATCAATAGTCCCGAAAGTTGAGCTCGCACTATTTCCTCGGACAAGGGATGGCATAAAGCCGTTCCATGGATCACTGTATATATGCTCTATTAAAAACCAAATAAAATTCAGGTATTCCGTTTCCTTGCCACTCCAAAATTTTGTCTTCCGCTTGGTGAACGCTCAAATATTATTTAACCAAAATCCAAAAATCATGGAAACACAAACAAAACAAAGAGCACACGCAAAGGAAACACCAAGCAATCTTCAAAACCAAAGCGACTCACATCGCAGAAGGAACAGGATTCAGTTCCACAGATCCAGATGTTGGAAATCGGTTCGGTTTTCCCAGATCCTGGGCAACCCCTAAAAACCTTTGATGAACAAAGTCTGATTCATTTGGCACAGAGCATTGCAGCACATGGGGTGTTGCAGCCGATCACGGTTCGAAAATCCGATGACGGTTATGCGATTCTAATGGGTGAAAGGTGGTTTCGGGCCAGTAAGTTGGTAGGATTGACGACTATCCCAGTGATGGTCAGGGACTATAGGGATACTGAAATCCTAGAGTTCCAGATCATTGAGAACCTCCAACGAAAGGATGTGGAACCCACAGAGGCCGAGGCCATCCAGTTTCTGTTGGACCGTTACCAACCCGGTGAGATTGCCAAGCGTTTGGGGTGATCCGAAAACTATGTCCGGCAGCGCATCAAATTGGCCGGATTGATCGAGGGATTCAAGATATTTGTCCGTAATGGGGAGATGACCATTTCCCTCGGGGTGGCAGTGGCCTTTTTTGAACCTGGGGAACAACAGATGCTATGGGAAAGCCTCGAAGGGAAATTTCAGGAACACCGAGACAAAAAGAATCAAAACCATCAAAGGAACCCAATATGTTTTATTGGACAGGGATGAACGGGAAGGAAGCAATTGATAGATGAAATAGTACTTTTTTAAAAGAACCGTAACTGTAGATAAAAGTGTAAAATCCCATCCGATATGAATCGTATGTCAATCCCGAAAAAAATTAAATCACTTTAAGTAGTGCGTGGTGGCTCAAAATTCAATCATGGGCACGTTATAGACGAAAGGCAACCTCAACCATAAACGACCAAAATGTAACCCGTCCTCATTCTCACCGTACTTCGTATATTTAAATACCTTTAAAATCAACCCTCAGGTGAACAAGGCTACGTATAGGTCTGGACCTTGCGTCATGCAAGAAAACGCAAATGATATAAATGAACGAACATCCATTAAGAAAACAAATAGAGGAAATAGTACAGTTGACCGATGATGAATTTAAATTTGTATTGGAACATTTTCAAAAGAAAACGTTCAAGAAACATCAAATTGTTTTACATGAGGGCGATTATGCCCCATTTGATTTCTTTGTACTGAAAGGATTGATGCGCGTTACCAAACTGGATGATGACGGCAAAGAGCATATTTTACAGTTTGGCATGGAGAATTGGTGGATTACGGATTCTGAGGCGTTTCACCATAAAACCAAAGCGACCTTGCTCGTGGATTGTCTTGAAGATACCGAAGCACTTGCCCTGACTTTGGACAATAAAGAAAAGTTGATTACCGAGTTGCCCAAAATGCAGACTTTTTTCCTCAAAAAAACCACCAATGGCTATATCGCTTTACAAAAACGCATCCTCTGTTTTTTAAGCAGTAATGCCAATGACCGATACCACAACCTCATCACGTTATATCCTGGTTTGATGCAACGTGTGCCCAAGTCAATGATCGCATCTTACTTGGGGGTTACCCGGGAAACGTTGAGTCGATTGACCAAAATCGAGCTCCAATGATGTGACATTCCTCACACCAAATCTTTGACAAATGTCCTGTGGGGCAAAAAATGCCCCTCGGAACTTTGTCCCAATGAAAAACAACACCATTTTAACTTTCGAACAAAATCGTATGCCCATTGCCATTTGGGCTTTGGCTGTAAGCGTATTTGCCATTGGAACTACCGAAGTTGTTATGATCGGTCTCTTGCCTACCATCGCCAAGGAGTTTTCCATTAGTATCGCCTCCACCGGATGGTTAGTGACTTCCTACGCCATGGGTGTGGCCATTGGCGGGCCAATTGTAGCGACTTTCACCAATAAGGTCGATCGTAAAAAATTGCTGCTCAACATTATATTACTCTTTGTGGTCAGCAATGGCCTGGCTTCGGTTTCATCCGACTTCAGCCTATTGCTCATTGCAAGGGTCTTGTCCGGAATTGCTCACGGCGTTTTTGTCGGCATTGGTGCAAATATTGCCAGTAGTATGGTTTCCAAAGAAAAAAGAGCGACGGCAATTGCAATTATGTTCACGGGCTTGACCGTTGCCATGGTGACCGGTGTTCCGCTCGGCACGTATATCGGTCAGCAATTGGGGTGGCGTTTTACCTTTGGCGGCATTGCCGGCATAGGGTTTCTTTGCCTGTTGGCCAATCAACTTTGGCTGCCCAAAAACATAGAAAAAGGAACACCAATTGGACTCAGGGACCAGTTCAAGGTTTTGAGAAACAAGTCAATGCTCTTAGGTTTCTCACTTACGTTATTTTCATTTGCCGCGCTGTTCGGAACGTTCACATTTTTACCCCCGCTATTGGAAAAAATTTCAGGGTTCACCGAAAACCAGATCACACTGATCCTATTGCTCTATGGTGTAGCCGTTGCCTTTGGAAACCTAATGGGCGGAAAGCTTTCCAATGAGAAGCCCGCCAGGACCCTGATTTATTTGTTCACCGTACTATCCATCGCCTTTGGGCTCATGTACCCACTGTTACCGTATAGGACCACTGCACTCATTTTGGTCGCAACGATGGGTTTCATAGGATTTGGGACCGTTCCCGGCATGCAATTGTACGTGATTCAACTTTCAGAAAAATACCTCACCGGAACCGAAAATGTTGCTTCGGTCTTGAATATTTCGGCTTTTAATGTAGGAATAGCATTGGGGTCGTCCCTTGGGGGGCTGCTCATTTCAAGATCATCGGGTCTATTGTCAATTACTTTGATGAGTGCGGTTTTTTCACTGATCGCAATCGTAATGGCAATCATAAGTATACAAAGAGAAAATCAATATCAACATAAAAATAGATAGTAATGGAATACAGAAATTTAGGGAATTCAGGATTGAAAGTACCCGTATTGAGTTTTGGAACCGGCACATTTGGCGGGACCAACGAATTTTTTCAGCGTTGGGGGCAAACCGATGCAGAGGAAGCTACACGACTCATCGATATTTGCTTTGATAGAGGCATCAACTTTTTTGACACTGCCAATGTCTATTCCCTTGGTGATTCGGAAATCGTTTTGGGCAAAGCACTAAAAGGGAAAAGGCACAAAAGCATCATTTCTACCAAAGCAACGTTCCAAATGGGTGAACAACCCAATGAAAAGGGATCGTCCCGGTACCATTTGATGAGTGCCCTTGAAGACAGTCTGAAAAGGTTGGACACAGATTATATCGACCTGTATCTAATGCACGGTTTTGATAAAAACACCCCTATTGAGGAAACATTGAGGTCCCTTGACGATATGGTCAAAAGCGGGAAGGTACGATATGTCGGTTGCTCCAATTTTGCGGCTTGGCAGCTCATGAAATCGCTGTCCATATCCGAAAAGAACCATTGGGAAAAATATGTCATCTACCAAGGCTATTATTCACTTATAGGAAGGGATTATGAACAGGAACTTATGCCATTATTGGAGGACCAAAATATGGGATTGATGGTATGGAGCCCCTTGGGTTGGGGAAGATTGACCGGAAAGATCAAAAGAGGGAAGGAACCCAAATCCGGGCGTATTAGGTCAGGAGGAGCGGTCGGTTCGCCACCTGTCGATGATGAATTTCTATATGATGTTGTTGAAACCTTGGAACGGATCGGGAAGGAAATGGATAAAACAATCCCGCAAGTGGCCATCAATTGGTTGTTACAAAACAAGACGGTGTCCAATATTGTAATAGGGGCAAGAAATGAAAAGCAACTCATCTCAAATATGGATTCCGTGGGATGGAACCTTTCAGAGGGTCTTTTAAACGAACTCAATGCCATTTCTGAAAAGATGCCTATTTATCCACATTGGGTTGGGGATAGGTAGAGGGTTTGCCCACTAAAGTGCAATAGCGGCTTATGGACCGCTATTACATGTTTTGTGGGGACTTCTTGGAATCCAATGGACAAAAAGGCCCACCACGGCTTCAATTTCACAGTTTTTTCTCGATGGGGTCACTCGGACGGTAGCTTTGCCCAATCCTTGTTCAGCAACCGGTCGATTGAGAAGGATCCACCCCCGTATAATAGAGACAGATTCCAAGAATGAAATAAAGAATGGCCAATTCTGCGGAGCCGGACCCAAAACTACTGTGTCCGTCAGCAGTGGCAAACCACATGGGAAATTCCAGAAAGGGAACCCCGGGTCCCTCACTGTTTCCTGTCACTGTGATTCGGTACAACGGATCGGCCACGACCAAATGTCCCATGATAATCGCCCCTAACATCGTAACGGAAATGCCCAGGGAAGCAAGTCGTGTTGCCAACCCCGACACCCATGCAATTCCTCCCCCGAACTCTACCATTGTCACCAGAAGTTGCAACCAACCCGGAATAAAGTCACCCATCCAGGTCATGGGCATGCCAATTTTGGCCGTTCCATGGAGGAACATACCGAAGCCAGCTACGGACCTTACGATAAGTAAGGCCCAAGAAATTGGAGCCTCCCTTTTTATACCCATAAAAATAGTGCGGTATATTACATTTGCTACTTTGCTCATCATTGAAAATTTTTATCAAAAATAAATTTGTGATATATTTAATATAAGTAATACACTAATTGTAGGGTACATACAAAAATGTAAGTATGAGAAAACAATCATCCACAAACACCATGAACAAAGTACAGTTGGAAGCTGATTGTGGAATGGCCTATACCATGTCCATGATCGGAGGCAGGTGGAAACTCAGTATACTTTATAACCTGTTGGGTTTAGGAATTTTGAGATTTGGCGAACTCAAAAGTAAAATCCCCAACATCACCGAACGAATGCTGATCAAACAATTACGTGAATTGGAAAAGGATGGGTTGGTCCAGCGAAAGGTGTATGCGGAGGTTCCCCCCAAAGTGGAGTATGGACTTTCCGATAAAGGAAAGTCTCTTGAGGGGATTCTCAATGGTTTGTCCTCATGGGGCGATGAACATAGAGGATTGCCCTTGCACTGAGGGTTCTCCTGTCCTACAGTAATGTCCAGCGGAGTATGGGCCAGGGTTGTTTTAAGTGGCTTCCAATCGGGGAAATGGTCCGGGAAAAATGGAGCTGTTTTGTCTTTTTGGTTGTCTTATGGATTCCAAAAAGGTTAGTTTCTCCTCAACCGGAAGGCTAAAAATATATTCAACTCCTTCGTTTTCCTGAAAGAGCCGGGTGGTTGATACCACCCAAATCGGAAAATTTAAGCCACCCAATACATGGCATTAGTGGTTTGAAAATCAGCTTTTGTTTTGGATCTAATGGTGCTCAATTTTATCCGGTTAGTGTGGTATACCATGTCCGGCGTTTCCACTAAATCACCGAAATACTTTTGCTAAATGTTATTGCAAACTGAAATAAACAGTTTATTTGAGTTTCAAGATTAAATAAAACATGATTCTTATTTGTGAGAACTGGCCTTGTTCTCTCAGTCCATTGGCTCGTACAACTGCTTTCATGGGTTAATCCATAGGTCTTTGTGCCTTGAGGTGATTGTGTAATCCGGGCATTTCGGGCCTTATATTCCCATATCACTGTCTATTTGCTTGTTTTTTAGCTGGTATGTTGACACATTGTCAAATTTGACTACCATAATTTCGCATTTTAACATAAATAACACATTTCAATACACTTTAGGATACATTTCATACCTCTTCGGTTCGGATGGCATTGTTAACATTGCCCTAATCAGTCCCAGCTTTGGAAATGAGTGGCGGCCCTGATCTGGGGAGCCGTCACCTTTGTGGGTCGAGCAACATAAAAATTAACATAACCAAACAACAAGTATGAAAATACCTTTTATCAAAAAAAGAGATCATCACCATGATTTTTTTGGATTGGATTTGAGGACAGGGCTGAGTGCACTGTCACTGTTCTTTGCCTTATTTGTCCTGCAAGCGAACAGTGCCCATTCCAAAAAAATTACGGTGAGTCCGAACAGTACGATTGTAACGAGATTTGAGAACCATTGGGGTGGGGGCAGCAACCAGCAGTTCACCGTTACGGGAACGGTCGTGGACGGCAAGGGGCAGCCCCTACCGGGTGCCAGTGTGGTAGAGAAGGGGACCTCAAACGGGACCCAAACGGATTTTGACGGGAACTTTACCCTGTCTGTGTCGGGACCGGACGCTATCCTAATGTTCTCCTACGTTGGCTTTACGGCCCGGGAGATAGTTATGGACGGGCAGGCCAAGCTTACCGTTACGCTACAGGAAGATACCCAGAACCTTGATGAAGTGGTGGTAATCGGTTACGGTACCCAAAGGAAAGCTCTAGTGACTGGGGCCAATCTTCAAGTAGATGGTGGGGATATCGAGAAAACGAATACGGTCAATGCCCTTCAAGCCTTGCAGGGCCAATCACCAGGGGTACAGATTACTTCCACTTCGGGACAACCTGGTGAAGGATTGAAAGTTGTGATACGGGGGCAGGGATCCACAGGGGGTAGTAGTCCATTATATGTAGTGGATGGAGTTATCACAGGTGGTGACATTTCCTTTTTAAGTAATGCCGACATTGAATCCATTTCAATTTTGAAAGATGCCGCATCTGCAGCTATTTATGGAGCCCAAGCTTCAAACGGGGTTATTTTGGTCACTACCAAAAAAGGAAAAAGAGGTAGTAGGGGGCAGATTACGTTTGACCAGTATTATGGATTTCAATCTGTGGCAAGAAAAGTTGATCTGTTGAACGCCACTGAATATGCTACCATATTAAATGAGACCGCGATAAATTCAGGGAGGGCACCTTTTTTCACCAATGAGGAAATTGCCCAATTGGGAGAAGGGACCAACTGGATGGATAGGATGTTTGTTGACAATGCGGCAACACAAAACTACTCGTTTGGTGCTTCTGGAGGTTCGGATACCTCTGTGTATTCTGCTTCATTGTCATATTTGGGCCAGGAAGGTATTGTTGGCGGTAAAGATCTTTCAAATTACGAGCGGTACAATTTTAGGTTCAATTCGGAACATAAACTGTTCGATGAGATTGTGACCATAGGGGAAAACATAAGTTTTGCGTATACCAATAGAAATGGTATAGGTGTGGGCAATCAGTACAACAATTCATTGCGAGGTGCCTTTAGCGTAAGTCCTTTGTTGCCGTTTTACGATGAGGATGGCAATTTTTACAGTACATACAATGATTCCGAACCTTGGCTTTCAGGGAGTTCAAATCCCTACGCCGTAATGGTCTACAGTAACCAGAACGAGAGCAATAGTCAAAAATTATTTGGTAATGTCTATTTTGAAGTGCAGCCCTTTAAGGGATTGACGCTCAGAACAACTTTAGGGTTGGATTACAATGCAGGTGAAGGGCATTCGTATAATCCAATATATGATAGGCTGTCCATCTACACAGCACAAAACGATTACAACTCCGTGTCCCAAAGCATGAACAAAAACAAGAGCCTTATTTGGGACAATTTGCTGACGTACAAATTTGACGTATTTGAAGACCATCATCTTGAAACTATGGTAGGGACCTCCTCTATAAGAACTGATGGTACTTACATAAATGGAACTAATTCTGATGCCTACTTTTATGACTTGGGCCATGCATGGTTGGGAAATACGACAAACACGGATCCTGCTCTATTCAGTGTTGAGGGCGGTAAGTTTGAAAATTTTAGAATGTCTTATTTCGGTAGGCTGAACTATAATTTCAAAGATACGTATCTGCTAAATGCAACATTCAGGGCCGATGGATCATCCAATTTCGCCCCAGGCAATCAATGGGGGTATTTTCCATCGGTATCAGCGGGTTGGATCTTGACCAATGAAAGTTTTTTGAGCAATTCAGCAGTTCTGGATTTCTTCAAGTTAAGGGCAAGTTGGGGACAGGTAGGGAACCAAAATGCTGGGGCCTTTCAATATATAGCACCGGTCCAAGGGGCAACCACCAATTATATTTTTGGCAATGAGGAAGGCCTATTGACCCCTGGGGCATATTTGAGCAGATTGGAAAACCGCGCATTGGGATGGGAAACATCGGAACAGACCAATATAGGTTTTGATGCTAGATTGTTCAAAAACGCTTTGAGCGTCAATTTCGATGTGTACCAAAAAGAAAGTAAAGGTTGGTTGATCGTGGCCCCGGTTCCCGCAACAGCAGGTGCCAATCCTCCTTTTATCAATGGAGGCAATGTGGTCAATAAAGGTGTTGAACTTGCTTTACAATACCAAAACCACATAGGTGAATTTAACTATTCGTTGTCTGCAAATGGTGCTTATAACGAAAACAAAGTTGGGGAAATACCCACTGCAGATGGACGTATCCATGGACAAACCAACCAAATATTCGCCAATGCACCGGAATTTTATAGGGCAGAGGATGGGTTTCCATTAGGTTATTTCTGGGGCTTCAAGACAGCTGGAGTGTTCCAAAACCAACAACAGATAGACGATTACGGCATTCAGCCAAATGCCACTTCGGGAGATGTTATTTACCAAGACATCAATAACGATGGGAGAATTTCTGATGCAGACAAGACCATGGTGGGCGATCCCAACCCAGATTTTACTTTTGGGTTTTCCTTATCCGCAAATTACAAGGCATTCGACTTTTTGATCGCAGCAAATGGTGTGGCGGGAAACCAAATTGCCCAATCGTATAGGAGTCCGGGGGCTTATGGCAATTATACAACGGCCATATTGGAACGTTGGCACGGTGAAGGCACATCCAATACGGTACCCAAATTAACAGATGATGGTAGGAACTTCGCCCAATTTTCAGATCTATATATCCAGGACGGTGATTTCTTAAGGATAAATACCGTTACAGTGGGATTTGACATTGCCAAATTGAAAATGGGCAAACCATTTTTTGCCAATCAGTTTAGAGTTTACGCCTCAGTATTGAACCTTCACACCTTTACCAAGTATGACGGAATGGATCCAGAAATTGGATTTGGTACGGATGGTTTTTCATCCGGGGTCGATGTTGGATATTATCCCCGGCCAAGAACGATCATGATGGGATTGAACGTTAAACTTTAAAAAAAAGAAAATGAAAAATACATATATATACCTATTGTTTTTGGGTCTTTTGGCTTTAGGCTCATGTAGTTTGGATGCCGAACTTTATACGCAACAAACGGCCGATAATTTTTACCAGACTCCAGACGATGCATACACGGCACTTGTAGGGTGCTATGATGGATTGCAGGTGGTTGCGGGCAGAGGGGGATTTAGCTTTGCCACAGTGAGTGAGATCATGTCCGATGATTGTTTTGGTGGGGCGGGAGCCAACGATGGCTATGGTATTCAGGCCGTGGATGAATTTGATATATCACGTTCGCCAGCAGATGTGGATATGCTGAACGGAAATTGGGAAGCCTATTATAAGGCCGTATACCGCTGCAATATACTTCTATCCAAGATGGATCAAATAGATTGGCAAGGTGATGATGTGCTGAGGAACACGTATGAGTCGGAGACCAGATACATCAGGGCCTATCTTTATTTTGAAATGGTAAGGCTATGGGGGAACATTCCGTTATTGACCGAAGCCTCTAGGGACATCGTTCCGGCAGCTACCCCAGATGAAGTCTATACGGTAATCGCTGAAGACTTGTTGTTCGCTTCCGAAAATTTACCTGCTGTTTCCTATACGGCCGTGGATAGTGGTCGATTTACCAGATGGGCGGCAAAGTCCATGTTGGCACGTGTTTATCTGTATTATACAGGTTACTATGGAAAATCCGATTTGGTGGGCTTGGTATCCGAAGCCCAAGCTTTAAGTCATTTGGAAGATGTCATTGCCTCAAGCGGCCATGGGTTGGTGGACGATTTTTCTACCCTTTGGCCCGCAGCCTCTGTGGAGAACTATGCGGGTGAGGACAATGAGGAAATAGTCTCCTCCATTAAGTTTACCTATACAAGTGATTATAATGGAAATACCGATGGCAACCATTGGTTGGTCATGTTCGGGATGCGGGAATACTCCTATTATCCCTATGGCAACGGTTGGGGAGCTGCTACTGTCAATGAGAGACTTTGGAATGCTTTTAGTGCCAATGATACTCGGAGATCGGCCACTATAATTGGAATAGAGGAAGAAGCCATTCCCTTTGACAAGATAAACAGCCAAAGAGAGTATACAGGATATTGCATAAAAAAATACACCCCAATGTCCAAATACAACGAAAATGGCGAATTGGTGTCAGGCGTAGACGGCCTGGGCAGTGGAGATTTTCAAATCAGTCAGTTTCAAGACTTTGTCACGATGAGATATGCCGATGTACTATTGATGGCTGCCGAATTGGGAAGCCCCAATGCACAATCCTATTTTGATCAAGTGAGACAGCGGGCATACAAAGCTAATTTTACTTCCATTCCAGTAAACCAGACAAATATCATGGAAGAGAGGCATTTGGAGTTTGCGTTGGAAGGTGTTCGATATTGGGATTTATTGCGTCAAGGTGTTGATACGGCAGCAAACACCATTGCGGAATCGACCCAACTGTTAAGTGGGGGAGCCCTTGAAACAAAAACCATTACCGCGGCAAAAATTCTGGAAACCAAAGGATTGTCTCAGATTCCCAACACGCAGATAACCTTGTCGGGAAATGTTTTACAACAAAATGCTGGGTGGTAATTTTTGGCTAAACTAAAACTTTAAAAAATGAAAAGTATTAAAATAATAATCGTATCATTTTTGATGCTGGGGATAGGAATCTTGGTATCATCATGTGAGCCGGATAGCTATTCTTTGGGCGAAACACTAGAGGTCAATGAATTGGATTTTTCGGTCACACAAAATCCAGACTATGACAACCAAATCTACTTAAGGAGCAACACGTCAAATGCACTTCCTTATTGGGATTATGGGATAGGAATATCAAATAAGGCAATGGATACCATTATAATTCCGTTTGCCGGGGATTATACGATAGAATATTCTGCTTTTTCACAAGGAGGCCATACCACTTCATCGGCGAGTGTTACCATCAGTGAAAATGACCCTATCTTTTTTGCAGACCCCAAATGGGATTTGTTGACCAACCAAGAATCAGGCAAGACATGGAGGGTCACAGGTGTTTATCTTGGCCCGCAAAGTGATTACAATGGCATATGGTGGCAACCTGACATTACTGGAGAGGCCTATTATCTTGATACGGTCACTTTTGATTTGAATCAAGGATTCAATTATGCAGTGGATGACCAAAATGGCCATATTGAAACTGGCAATTTTGTGCTAAGACTAAATATTGATTACAATCCAGGCGATGACGGTATCGGTCCATTTGATTATTTGACCATCGTAGGGAGTGGTTTGCCCGTTAAAGATTATGGAGGGGATGGCATCGGGACTACCTATAGAATTTCCAAGTTGACCGAGGATGAAATGATACTGAGCCAAGGTGCCGAATTTATTTCTGAAAGAAATACGGAAGATTGGTCTTGGTTCACGGTTTATGAAAGGGTTGATTGAAAAGAACTATTACCCTGCCCTGAACTTGTCCAATGGAAAACAACTTCAGAATTTGAACTAGAAAATTATCCGGTATGTGATATGACCACATTTACATAGGGATTTATAGAATTGAGTGTTAGAGTTAGTTTAGTTTTTTTTCTTAACTGGGGGGTATTGTTCTCCCCAGTTTATTTTATCAATCTTTAAAAAAAGAAAATGTTCGGAAAGTCAGTCGTTCCTACCATGTTCCTAATTATAGTTTTAGGATGTGCCCCTGTAGAGAAAACCCAAAGTTATGAAGTGGTTTCTCCAGATGGGAAAAACAAAATAAAATTTGAATTAAAAGAAAGTAAGCCCCAATATGCCGTTTATCACGACACCATTGAAATACTGACATTCTCGGACATGGGATTTTTGCTGAAGGACAAGGAAGACCTTAGTTCAAATTTTGAAATAGCTACTATAGAGAACTCTTCCTTTGATGAAACGTGGGAGCAGGTGTGGGGCGAAAAGAAAAACATTCGCGACCACTACAACCAACTATCGGTCACCCTTCAGGAAAAATCAGGGGACAAGCGAAAATTGGAGATTCAATTTCGGGCCTTCGATGACGGTATCGCATTCAGGTATATCTATCCACAGCAAGGCAAGGACAGTCTGGTCATTATGGATGAATTGACCACTTTTAATCTAAAAGATGATGGTGATGCATGGTGGATTCCCGCCTACAGGGACAATCGATATGAGTACTTGACCACAACATCACCGGTCAGCACCTTGGATACGGTGCATACCCCTTTAACTATTAAAAGCAATAACGGACTCTCGTTGAGTTTTCATGAAGCCAACCTAAAGGATTTTGCCAGCATGACCTTGGCGCGAACCACGGGAACAACCTTGAAGGCAGATTTGGTACCATGGGCAGATGGTGATCGGGTAAAGACAAACGGAAGTTTCACCACCCCTTGGAGAACGCTGCAAATTGCAGAGACCCCTGGGGATTTGATCACTTCACATATGATCCTGAACCTAAATGACCCCAATACCATAACCAATACAAGTTGGATAAAGCCAAGCAAGTACCTAGGCATTTGGTGGGGCATGCACATTGGCAAATACACCTTTTGGGAAAGTCCCACCCAGGGGGCAACGACCAAAAACGCATTTGAATACATCGATTATTGCAAAAAATTGGGTGTGGACCATTTATTGATTGAAGGGTGGAACAAAGGATGGACCCCGGCATGGTACGAAAACCGGATGCATGAGTTCAGCTTTACTGAGGAAGCAGATGGTTTCGACCTTAAAAAAGTGACCGATTATGCCAAAGAAAATGGTGTCCATATCATTGGTTACCACGAAACAGGCTCCAATATCATCAATTACTTAAAGCAGATTGATGAAGGGATGGCACTGTACAAAGAAATGGGCATCCACGATGTGAAAATAGGGCAGGTCGGTTCCCGGTTGAACATGAAGGAGTGGCACCATGGGCAGTTTGGCGTCAACTATTACAGAAATGTCCTAAAAAAGGCAGCGGAATACCAGTTGACAGTGAATTTCCACGAACCGATAAAAGATACAGGGGAGCGTAGGACCTATCCGAACATGATGTCCCGCGAAGGCGCGCGTGGACAGGAATATAATGCCTGGAGTGAGGGGAATCCACCCAGCCACACCGCCATATTGCCCTTCACAAGAATGCTTTCCGGTCCCATGGACTTTACCCCTGGTGTTCTTGATGTAGAGATAGAGCAAGGGCACGAGGGCAGGGATGTGCATACCACAGCGGCAAAACAACTGGCTCTCTACGTGGTGCTGTTCTCTCCCATTCAAATGTTGGCCGACCTGCCTGAAAATTATGTGGATAACCCAGCATTCAAATTTTTACAGGATGTCCCCGTGGATTGGGAAGATACCCAAGTGTTGAATGCTGAAATCGGCGAATACATAACCACAGTGCGAAAGGATAGATCCAGTGGCGATTGGTATTTGGGAAGCTTGACCAATGAGGAAAGCCGTTCTTTTGAGGTCCCTTTGTCCTTCCTCGATGCAGATGCGACATACGAAGCCCAGATGTATGCCGATCCCGAAGGAACAACCTGGAACACGAACGCGACCAAAGTGTCCATTACAACAAAGGAAGTAAAATCGACAGACACCCTGCAACTCAACTTGGCAGAAGGTGGAGGAACGGCCATTAGGTTTAAAAAACTATAACCTGAACAGATGAAACCAAAAATAGTGGCAGTACTCATCGCGGGTCTTATACTTTCTGTACAATCTTGTAAGAAGGAAAAGAATGCGACATCAATAGCTGCAATCGAAGAAAAGGAATATACTCCCAAAACGTTTGACAGCACAAAGTTTGATGCAAAGATTGATTCCCTGATCGCGCTCATGACCTTGGAAGAAAAAATTGGTATGCTTCACGGCAACAGCATGTTTGCCACCGGAGGTGTGGAACGCTTGGGGATTCCCGAATTGAAAATGGCCGATGGCCCCTTGGGGGTACGGGAGGAAATTTCCCGGGATTCTTGGGCCTCGGCAGGATCGGTCCAAACTGTGTCATAAGTACCAATGTTGTAGTTGGCTGCATCTCCGGAACCGTCCAATGTTTGTACATATTGGGAATTGGCGGCACGTTCGCGTATTTGGTTCACCAAGGTCCTGGCTTCTTCCAAATTGCCCAATTCAACAGCGGCCTCTGCTCTCCACAACAACACCTCGGCATAGCGGATAATGTAATAGTTCAAGGCGTCCACATAAGGCCAAACGGTTACATGATAAGGTGAGTTTGCGGAAAGGATTCTTTTCTTGGGTCCATAAGGCCCATACGTTGCCAAATCCCTGGCCCAATTGGCTTCATAAAGTATGTCCAAATCCTTGTAAGGTATACCGGGTCTACCTATGGTTATGTCCAAGCGGGGATCCACAAAATCGGTCTCAGTGACATCAACGTTATCATTGATAGGCAGTCCGGCTGCATCCGTTTTAAAGGCATTTACCAAGTTTTGGGTTGGGCGGTGAAATCCATATTGGGAATAAAATGGCCCCCCAGGGGCAGTCAAACGATCGCCAATACTACCATTATAGTTGCTCCCTTGACCATCGTTCACAGAATACTGCACGGCAAAAAGAACCTCTGGGCCATTATCGTTTTCTGGCAAGAACACCGATTGGAAATCCTCCATCAAACCATAGCTTCCACCCATGACAATAGTGGTCGCATCAAAGGCATCCTGCCATTTTTCTTGGAACAGGTAGGTTTTGGCCAAGTAGGCCATAGCGGCAAGGCTGGTAGGCCTGCCCACTTCCTCTTGGCCGCTTGGCAACGCATCATAGGCCGCTTGAAAATCTGCCTCTATTTTGGCCCAAATTTCCGAGGAGGTAAATTCCGTGTTGGAACGGGCATAATCGGACACCGTTTCTGCGGTTTCATCGATATATGGAATCTGGCCATAAATCTTTTTAAGCTCAAAATAATAATGTCCTCTTAAAAATCTTAGTTCGGCAGTTCTTTGGGTTTTTAAATTTGCAGCGAAATCCTCGGAGGCATTCAACAATTTCATCGCCTCATTGGTTCGCTTCACTCCTTCGTAAAGTGCCATCCACTTACGTTCCACATCGTAAGTGGTAGGAGTGGTATTATACAATTCCATTTGATGGATCTGGTTCTGGTCACCGGTGCCACCGCCCCCTTTGTAGCAATCATCGGAAACAACGTCCCCGAAGCTCCAATTGGAAGCTGGGGAATTGTAGGCATTGCTGGCCCCATCTATCTGGCCGTTCAATACACTATAGGCAGAGATGATGGCTTTTTCCACATTTTCCGCTTTGGTCATTTCTGATGGGGGAACCTCACCGTAGGTGACTTCCTCAAGAAAGTCCTTGGAACAAGAACCGAAGACCGTAAGTGCCAAAGCTGCACCTACCATTATATATTTTGATTTGAATTTCAATATAGTTTTCATGGCTTTTTTAAAGTTTTAAGTTACATCCGATTACAAAAGTCCTGCTCGGAGGATACAGTCCCCTGTCAATCCCGATATCCAGGTTACGGTTGCTTCCCCCATAGTTCTGAAGTCCGACTTGTGGGTTCATTCCACTATAATCGGTAATGGTGAACAAGTTGCTCGCTTGGACATAGATCCTGAGATTCATTCCGCCCAAGATTGCTGGGTCAACGGAATAACCCAATTGAAGATTGGTCAAACGGACATAAGAGCCGTTTTCCACATAATAGGTTGAAGGACGGATGTTATTGTTCGGATCATCCAAGGACAATCGTGGGATGCTTGTGTTTGTATTGTTTTCCGACCATGCATCCAACAAAACATTCTCCTTGTTGTATGCTGCCTGGTTAAAGAAATGGTTCTTGTACTTGGTAAAGTTGTAGGTATCATTTCCAAAACTTCCGTTGAACAAGATCCCAAGGTCAAAATCCTTGTAGTTGAACTGAAGGTTCAGCCCCAACATGACATCGGGATGGGGCGAACCGATAAAGGTTCTGTCATCCGCATCCACATCGCCATCTCCGTCCACATCTTTGAACCTAATGTCCCCTGGTTGTGCATTGGGCTGCAGGCCATAACTGTCAACTTCTGCTTGGCTTTGGAACAATCCTTCCGCAACATAACCATAGAATGAGGCTATGGGCTGACCGACCGCACTTCTGGAGATTTCTTGGTCAAAGTTGACACTGTGCAAGGAAGAACTTGGGATACCCAAATAATCGGAGGTGGTCAATTCCGTAAGTTCATTCTTGGCACCGGTCAAGTTCAATCCAATGCTATAGCCCAAATCGCCGACCGTATCATTATAGTTGATGTCCAGTTCAAAACCACTGTTCTTCATTTTCCCATCATTTACCCACTGCCCGTCATTGGTGCCTCCATAGGTCAATGGTACGGTATTGTACACCAAGATATCGTCCGTGTTTTTCACATAGTAATCAGCGGTAATGTTCAAACGGTCTTCCAAAAGTCCCAAATCGACACCCACAGAGGTTTGGGTCGTCGTTTCCCATTTCAGATCGGGATTGGGAATACGGGATTGGGTAAGTCCAATATAAACTGATTCCTGTGCTCCGTCGATAGCGTAGTTGGAGTTGGCATTGTTGTTACGATAACTATCCACTGTGGCATAGTTGGAAATCTCCTGGTTTCCAGTCTGGCCCCAGCTTCCCCTTACCAGAAGAGAAGAAACCAGACCTTCGGGATTAAAGAAGTCTTCGCGATCTAACCTCCATCCCAATGAGAAGGCTGGGAAGGTTCCCCATCGGTTATCTTCATTGAATCTTGAGCTACCATCACGTCTTACCGTGGCGGTGAAAAGGTATTTCTCGTCGAAGTTATAGTTCAATCTTCCAAAGTAGGAATTCAAGGACCATCCATTGGCCCCACCAGAGTTCAACATATTCTCCGTACCAAAACTCAGATATCTAAAATTTTCGTCCTCGTATAAAAATTCACTCACCGAAGCACTGAAACCTTCATAATTGTATTCAATGGCCTCCTGACCGATCAAAGCATCCACATTGTGTTTCCCAAATTGTTTTTTATAGTTCAACGTATTGGTGAAGGAGAACTGATAGTTAAAATTGTTTGAGGTGGATAAAGAGTTGGTATTGTTTGTGGACAATATCTCATCATAGGTAGGGGAGAAACTTCTGATATTATAGTTCTGGTAATCCAGACCAAAAGAAGTTTTAAAGGTGAAATCATTCATATACAGATTGGCATATACATTTCCCAAGGCCTGGACCCTTTTTTGCTTATTGTCCTTGTTCCTGTACAACTGGCCCATTGGATTATTGCTATCGTTGATGGGGTTACCCGCATATTCCCCATTGATATCCTTTACGGGTACTATGGATGGAAATTGCATGGCTGTTAGTATTATACTTCCCAGGGCGGAGTTGGTCCCTACGGACACTTGCTCCTTATAGTTGGCCGTGAAATTTTCACCAATGGTAAGGAAATCCCCGATATTATACGAAGAATTGAACCTTGCAGTGTATCTCTCAAATCCAGTGTATTTGATCAAACCTTCTTGATTGTAGTACCCTAAGGAAAATAGGCTCTGGCTCTTGGAATCCCCCTTTGCCAAGGATACATTGTAGGATTGGATCATTGCGGTCTGCATAATTTCGTTCACCCAATCCACATCAGCGCTAGGAATGATCTGATCGGTGTCCAACCATTGTGGAATAACAGCCTGGTTAGGGTCATCCCCATAAATATCATGCGAAGGTGTTCCTCCATCGTTAATGGTAGCTTGCCACAACAAATCTCCATATTGTTGTGCATTGAGCATGCCTGGCAAATTATAAGATGATTGAAGACCAGCATAGCCGTCAAACGAAACCACATACTCCCCACGGGTATCGGACCCTTTTTTGGTGGTGATGATCACCACACCGTTGGCTGCCCTGGAACCATAAATGGAAGCAGAGGCTGCATCTTTCAATACTTGTATGGTCTCGATATCCGAAGGGTTGATCCCATTAAGACCATTGGAAGCTGGGATACCATCGATGATTACCAATGGATCGTTACTGTTGATGGTACTGAATCCACGGACCCTGATCGAGGTCCCACCACCTGGAGAATTATCACTCATAATTTGCACGCCGGGCAGGCGACCGTCCAACATTTCCACTACGTTGGCCTTTGGCTGGGTCACGATTTCTTCCGGGGAAACCGATGCTATGGCACCGGTAATGTTTCTTCTGGCCTCAGTACCGTATCCCACCACCACGATCTCATCCAATTGGGAAGCACTTTCAAACAAAGTGATGGTAACATTGTTGAGCTGTTCAATGTCAACATTTTGCCTTTGATATCCAATATAAGTTACGGATAATACCTTAAAGTTGGATGGAATATCCAAGCTAAAATTCCCATCAAAATCCGACACCGTACCATAATCCGTGCCATCAACAAAAACATTGGCACCAGGGACCGGGACTCCAGCCTCATCGATTACTTTACCGGTAATACTGCGTTGTTCCTGGATAAATTTTACAAGAACACCTTGTTCGGTCACTTTGAAATCCACATTGGCCTTGTTCTTAAGGTCTTCCAATACAGATTCCAAGGTCACCTTGTTTGCATCGATACTGATACGTTGTTGCAAATTTTGGGCATCTGCCGCATAAATGAATTTTTTACCTGTTTGCTTTTCAATAAGGTCGAATACCTTTTCCAAAGCAACACTTCTAAGGTTAAGGTTAATAATCTCAAAATTTTGGTTGGTTACCATCCGGTTCGCCGATAGGGGAACGAAGGTCGCTCGACCCAATAATGGCAAACACAATAGCAATGTTAAGAGGTTTGATTTTTTCATTTTTAAAAGAGTAGTTTAATATGGGTTCTCAATAATTTTTTAGTTTTTGATTAAGGTTTAGAAATTCATTTTCGTCATACATTTGGATCGTAGGGTTAAAATTGTTTGTTTTTCACTACCATGTTTCTGATGGTCTTAAGGGCAATGGCCATATGGCTTTCAACAGTTTTGATGGAAACCCCCAGAATGTCTGAGATCTCCTTGTACTTAAGTTCATCCAGTCTGCTCATTTCGAAGATTTGCCTGGATTTTTTGGGAATTTGATCTAAGATTTCCGCTATCTTTCGGATATACATCTCCCTTTGTTCTTGATCAATGATTTCTTGTTCAATACATGGACTGGTGGAGTACTCATCCTCCAAACCCTGATCCAGGGATTGTTTCAGCTTTTGGTAGGAAACCGGTTCCATGAGCTTATTTTTTACCACCACAAAGAGATATGGTTTGGGTTTATTGATCTCATGGATACGATCATGATTGTTCCACAACTGGATGAACACATCGGATACCTTCTCCTGTACCACATCCAAATCATTTTCGTAGGTGATTCCAAAACGACATAGACTTTCATAGTACCGGTTGAAAATGGTCTCCAGTGCAGCTTTGTTGCGTTCCTTGATCAACTGGAACAATTCCAAATCCGACTTTTGGGTCATTTCCTTATAGGTGGAAGACTTATTTTTCATCACTTGGGGCTATGGCGAATTTTTTTGATGATAGTTTTGAAATCTTCACATCGGCTATAAATTCCAATGTTTGGATGAACTGATCCAGGTCTTGATCTTCAAAGGCCGCGTTGATCCTTTTGTTGGCGACCACACTGTCGGATACCGTAAACTCGGTGCCGTAAAATTCATTGATAGGGAGCAAGGCCTCTTCCAATGTAAGATCATGCAGCATAAGAATATTATCCTTCCATGCCGTGGTCTTTGAGACGTCAAAACTGCGTTTTACCACTTCTCCTGTCTCAACGTCCCATGTAAGTTCTTCGTTAGGTCTTAATTGGATCTTATCACCAGAATCCTCCAAGGTCACCTGCACCTTGCCACTTTCCAAGGATACTGTTTTTGCTGTCCCTTTCGTGTTTACATTGAATTTGGTTCCCAATACCTGCACTGCCAATCCCGTCGTGCCCACTGTAAAGGGTCTTTTGATATCCTTTATAATATCAAAGTAGACTTCTCCCTCCATCCAAACATTTCGTTTGTCATCTGTAAATACTTCTGGAAATTTGAGTTCGGAATTTGCGTTCACCGTAACTTGTGAACCATCAGGGAGGGTTATTTGTTTTCGTTCACCATCAAGGGCAATAATATGATTGGTGTACCTCGACTCATGGTCCCTAGTAAATAAGAAAACCCCAAAGCTGACCAAAACAGCAGCGGCAATTGCAAATATTGTCTTGATCTTGGAATTAAGGAAAACGAGTTTTGGTCTTGACTCTTGTGAAATTTCTTCCAGAACCCGTTTTGCAAAGTGCTCTTTTCTTAATGGAAGGGAGGGCCTGGGGTAACACTCCCATAATAACTTATAATCTTGATAGCGCTCCTTAAAGTAATCATCAACTAACAATTGCACCTCAAACATGGATCTATCCTGATCCGTGTCCAATTCCCCCGATAGCTTTCGAACGCATTTGATATCCTCTTTGGATATTTCCATACTTTGTCTTTTACCAATAGGAGGGGTGAAAGGTAGAATTACCCCTAGATCGGTATGTCATCAAAACGAAAAGAGTGAATTAACTAAAGGTTAATGCCTTTTGGAGCCGCTACTTTCCATGAGTTTTTGGCGTATTTATTTTTTTCAAATAAGCTGTATGTGTAAATTTTTATATTACTGACCTATTCATCATCCAAACAAAACCCTATGGGCTGTGTCGAAGATTGCTGTTTGGGTCGATTAGCTTTTGGGATTAAGGTAAGGATAGACATTACCATTGAAACACAAACCATTCTTTGGAATAGAATCCTTTTATATTGGTAATGAAACTTAGAAAGAATTTTCCTGGATTACTTTAATGGAACCATCATACAATTGAAATTTGCGACATCCCCAGAACAAGGGTAATGTAAAAATAAACGGTCCGTCCATAACAAAATGGTACAAAAGTTGTTTTGGTGAATGGAAAAATTTCAATTCAAAATTAGAATTCATGCTTAAGAAAATTTTCGTAATCGTTGTATTGTTCGCAGTCTCTTGTAACACACCAAAAGAGTCTGAAGATGTTTATTCCATAACCAGTATCCAACAGGAAAAGGATGGAAAAACGCTCTTTCTTAAAGATGCGAACGGAGCAGAGTATACCACGGTCATCAGTATCCCGAACGGCAATTATGTCGAGGTAGAAGTAGGGGACAGGGTAAAGTTGGAAATCAATGAGGTTCTTGAGGATATGAAGCCTATTTTAATCATTTCCAGATCAGTTGAAGTTCTCGATTAAAAAACCATTTAATTCCTTTTTTTGCTATTGGATGGGTCTTGTTTTCATTGAATTTGAAACAATTTTTACTGCCTCCAATTCAAATGCGAGTAATCCGGTACAATTAGAAAGTAACCTATCCGGTTACTTATTTTAGAAATATATTTGTAACTGTTTGATAATCATATGCATGGCATGTGGTCGGTAATCCAGTCATCCCGACGAACCATGGTTTTATGACACTAAGTAAAACCTTAATTAATTGAAAACCAGAAAATTAATTTTTTCTGGTTTTTTTTATTTCCATCTGAAACCATCGGTGAGGATGTCCTATAGAGTGTCCTATTTTTGTCGGGAAAAATTCCCTAAATTGTACTTCCATTATTGATTTTTCGTGTGATTTGACTTTCGCTTCAACCAATGTTTCACTTAAAGCGAGAACACATGAATACCTCTAACGCCTTCAGTATCAGTTTTTGGCTGAAAAAATCAGGAAGAAAAAAAGATGGACGGTTTCCAATTTATGTCCGGATCAGATGTAAAGGAAAAAATGCAGATCTCAGTGTCCATAGATCAACTTTTGAAGAACGATGGTGTCCTATTTTGGGAAAAATGGACCATAGGGCCAGTGAATCCGTTGTTGTAAACAAATATCTGGACGACGTCCGTGCAAAGTTGCTGGAATGCCATCGGCAACTTAGTGCCGAGAGTAACTTTATAACGGCACAATCCATCAAGCTTCGATATCTGGGAAAGGACAAGGTGATGCTCACCCTATTGGACCTTTTGGAGTACAACCGAACCTATGAGTTGCCCAAACTGGCCAAAGGGACGGTCAAGAACTATTCCTCCACAGAGACCTACCTGAAACGCTTCATTGCCAAAAAATATCGGGTACCCGATATTGGGCTGGCCTCGATAGACTATGCCTTTTTGATCGAGTTTGAAAACTTCCTGCGGAACTGCGAACCCATCAAATCGTTCCAGACATTGAACAACAACGGTATCATGAAACATATGCTGCGGTTCAAGAAATTGGTGACCATGGCCTATAAATTTGATTGTATCCCCAAGAATCCCTTCAATCTGTATAAAGTGAAAATGGAGGATTATGACAGTGCTTTCTTGGAAGAGGAGGAAATTCTGGCGCTGGACCAATTGGAATTCGAGGAAAAGGGCATGGAACTGGTCCGGGATATTTTCCTTTTTGCCTGTTATACCGGACTCAGCTACATAGAGATCAAACTTCTCAATCCCAATGGTATCGTATCCGGCATCGACGGGGAACTCTGGATCGATGTAAAACGCCAAAAGACCAAGACCGAAGTGAAGGTTCCCCTATTGCCCAAAGCCAAGAAAATCTTGGAGAAGTATGTGGATTTTCCCAAAAATGAAAATACCGTTCTTCCAGTGTATTCCAATCAAAAGGTGAACCAATACCTAAAGATCATTGCACAAAGGGCAAATATTGATAAGCACCTAACCTTCCATGTGGCCAGACATACCTTTGCAACGACAATCACCTTAATGAACGACGTGCCCATTGAGACCGTTTCCAAACTCCTCGGGCATACCAAGCTTTCAACGACCCAAAAGTATGCTAGGGTCGTGGAAAAGAAAATCAGCAAGGACATGGCCCAGTTGAAGGAGAAATTGGGAAGCGGGCAAAGTAAAGCGAACGACAATTCGGAATATCCGACCCTAAAGATTATCAGGTAATGTGACCCAGGGCTTGATATTGTTCTTTTGCCACCCATTTATTTTAGAGTTTGCTAAAATAATAAATTACTGTAACTTCGTAGTATGGATAAGAACATATGCATACGTTTGGAGGCGGATGCCAAACAGATAATGGAATGCAGGGAAACTATGCAAAATTTGGAAAATTCCATGGACTCCCTTTCAGGGATAATGAATTTAATGGGCAATCCGGTTCGGCTTAAGATTCTCTACCTTTTGAACCAAGAGCAACGCTTATGTGTCTGTGACCTTAGTGATATACTGGAAATGAATGTATCCGCAATTTCACAACATTTGCGCAAGCTCAAGGACAGAAATTTGATCACATCCCAAAAGGAAGGCCAGATGATCCATTATTCCTTGGTGACCGATCATTCGCCGTTACTTTTTCCAATTTTTGACCTGCTCGATAAAAAAGAACAAATAAAACCAGTAAACCATGAATAACAAGAAAACCTTAATGGGATCTTCCATTATTTTGGCCATGGCCACCTCCCTTTGTTGCATAGGACCACTTTTGGCCATTGTGGCCGGAACATCTGGCCTGGCGTCCAATTTTAAGTTTTTGGAACCGTTCAGACCGTATTTGATCGGAATTACGGGTTTGGTTTTGGTAGTGGCGTGGTACCAACAGTTAAGGACAGTCGCCAAAAAGGAAATAGACTGTGCATGCGATACGGACGAAAAGCCGGCCTTTTGGAAGGGTAAAATTTGGTTGATGACCATCACGGTCTTTGCCTTAGCGATGCTTGCCTTTCCCTATTATGCCCAATCTTTGTACCCGAAACAGGAAGCCAAGGGTCAAACGAACTTTTTTGCGAGCCAAGATGTCAAGGAAATCAATATTCCGGTCGTGGGAATGACATGCAGTGGGTGCGAGGCACATATTGAACACGAGGTCAATGGACTTGATGGGATCATCATGGTCAAGGCAGATTACCAAAAAGCCAATGCACAGATAATGTACGATCCCGCCAAAACCACCAGGGATGCTATCGTGAACGCCATTTTGAAAACCGGATACACCATAAAGGACCAGTGATAATGGATATCAATCTGTACTCTACAATTACCTGTCCGCATTGTGGCAATTCCAAAGAGGAAAAGATGCCTACGGATTCTTGTCAGTTCTTTTATGAATGTGAAAATTGCGGCTCCATTCTAAGGCCCAAAAATGGCGATTGTTGCGTGTATTGTTCCTTTGGTTCGGTGGCCTGTCCCCCCATTCAGGCAACATCCGGATGTTGTGGTACATGACCAAGTGACCCTGAAAATTTGTAAAGCCTTGGTTTGAACCTAAGTATTTTTATCGAAAATCTTTTTATGTTGAATCAATATATTGTAATATTGCGATAAAATAATGATATGGGACTGGCAAAGACCGAAATATTTACCGAAAACCAGAATGAGCTCGCCCTCATCGGTAAGGTATTTGCCCATCCCGCCCGGATTGCCATATTGCAGCACCTCTTCAAGGTCAAGGCCTGTGTCTGTGGTGACCTTGTGGACGAGATAGGACTGGCACAGCCTACGGTTTCACAACACTTGAAGGAACTCCGGAACATGGGACTCATCAAGGGCGATGTGGAGGGCACCAGTGTCTGTTACTGTGTCAATGTGGCAAATTGGAACGAAATGAAGGATAAGTTCAAGGCATTCCTCGATCAGGGGATTGAACTGGACCAAGAGTGCTGTTAGTATTTTTTTGAACCCATTAATCGTTTTATTGCGATTAACTAATAAACTGAAACCATAAAATAGAAACCATGAAAACAAAAATGATCCTAACCATGGCACTGCTGCTGTTGTGCCTCCCATTGACCACACATTCCCAGGAACTGAGGGGAAAGATCCAACGCTCCGTAAAGGAACTGAAGACCGTTTTTCCCCAGATACCCAAAGAAAAGATCCAGCTTTTGGACCAACTCGCCGCCAGAATGGTGTCCAATATGGGGGAGACCCCTTATACCGTTGTATTTGTGGACCAGGACAATGACGATATGGGCCAATTGGCCATGATCTGGCTCAGGACGGGCCTTATGTACTACGGATTATATGACAGGTTCAAGGTGGAATCCGCTGGTCTGGATACCGCCAATGAGACCCTTCCCGGTCTGGCCCTGCTGAAGAACGATGGGTTCAGGGTCTCCAATGCGCAGGGCGAATCCCTGTTCACGTATTCGGTCCGCTATGGCTCCGATAGTTGGACCATCAACAGAAAGACCCTCGAATCCTTACATTTGGACGAGGACAGCAGTGTCAAGGTATATGTACAGGATGGGCTGACGGACCGAAATGCAGAGGTCCTTTTTGAAAACAAGGCCGTCATCGCGGGGGAAATGATCTATGTCGCCACCCAGGTCGATGCTATTATCAAAGCTAAAATGAACAATCCATGAAATTATCAGAAGTAAAAGAAGTACTGTCCCGATTGGAAACCCTTGGCTTCCAATTGCCCACCGGGGAAATGGTCCCCGGACATTTCCATGTCACCGAAGTGGGGAAGATTCACAAACACTTTATAGACTGCGGGGGAACCGTGCGCCATGAGGAAGTGGTCAGTTTCCAACTGTGGGAGGCCAACGACTATGACCACAGGTTGCATCCCGAAAAGTTGGTTCATATCATCGAACTGTCCCAAAAGGTATTGGAAATAGAGGACTCACTGGAAGTCGAAGTGGAATACCAGGGCACCACTATCGGAAAATATGGCCTTGCCTTTGATGAAGGGCATTTTCTGTTGACCACCAAGATGACCGACTGCCTTGCCAAGGACCAGTGTGGGGTCCCCGAAAAGAAACCAAAGGTAAGACTGTCCCAATTGAAAAGTGAGCCCTGCTGTTCCCCGGACGGCAATTGTTGCTAAATCTTAATTCTATATAATGACTACGACCACAACTAGCCTGTTCCCTGAAATAGCGGGATTCATCACAACCTTGAAACTGGATGCCGTTTCCCCGGAGCGTAGGGAAATCCTTGATCCCCTTGCCGGGTTCATACAGTCGAAAGTTTCCGAAGATCAGGAAATACGCCTGAATTTCATTTGCACCCACAATTCCAGGAGGAGCCACCTGTCACAGATATGGGCACAGGCCATGGCTTTCCATTTCAACATCAAGAACGTATTTTGCTATTCGGGGGGGACCGAAGCCACGGCCCTGTTCCCGATGGTGGCGGAAACCTTGGGGAAACAAGGGTTCCAGATCCAACAGCTTTCACAGGGACAAAATCCTGTCTATGCCATCAAATATGCGGAAAATGCCCATCCGGTGATCGGGTTCTCCAAGAAAATGGACGATGCCTTCAACCCCAGTTCCGGCTTTGGGGCCATCATGACCTGTGATTCGGCCAATGAGGCCTGTCCCTTTGTGCCCGGTGCGGAAAAGCGCATCCCCATCACCTTTGAGGATCCCAAGGCCTTTGACAATACCCCGCAACAGGCCGAGAAATACCTTGAAAGGAGCATACAGATAGCAACGGAACTTTGGTATGTATTTTCACAGATCAAATCATAACACATGGCAGTAAAAAAATTGAGCTTTTTGGACAGGAACCTTACCCTTTGGATCTTTATCGCCATGGCGGTAGGGGTCGGTATCGGTTACTTCTTCCCGTCCTTCCCCGACATCATCAATTCGTTCAACAGCGGCACCACTAACATCCCCATTGCCATAGGTCTCATCCTGATGATGTACCCACCTTTGGCAAAAGTGGATTATAAACTGTTGCCCAAGGTGTTCAAGAACACCAGGATCTTGACCATTTCCCTGGTGCTCAACTGGATCATCGGCCCCGTGTTGATGTTCGTCCTGGCCATCCTCTTTTTGAGGGACTATCCCGAGTATATGGTCGGATTGATATTGATAGGTTTGGCCCGTTGCATTGCCATGGTGCTGGTCTGGAATGACCTGGCCGAGGGCAGTGCGGAATATGGTGCGGGACTGGTGGCCCTGAACAGTATCTTCCAAGTGTTTGCCTACAGTTTCTATGCGTGGATCTTTATCACCGTTTTGCCCCCATATTTTGGCTTTGAAGGGGCCATTGTGGACATCTCCATAGGGACCATAGCGGAGAGTGTGGCCATTTATTTGGGCATCCCCTTCCTTATGGGCATCCTTAGCCGAACGATATTGGTCCGGATCAAAGGGGAACAGTGGTATGCCCAAAAGTTTGTTCCCGCCATTTCTCCCATGACCTTGATCGCCCTGTTGTTCACCATTGTGATCATGTTCTCCCTCAAAGGGGAACTTATCGTGGAGATTCCCATGGACGTGGTGGTAATCGCCATACCCCTCTTGGTGTACTTTACCCTGATGTTCATCATTGGGTTCTTTTTCACCAAGGCGATGGGTGCCGAATATGACAAGACCGCTTCGGTGGCCTTTACAGCAGCCGGGAACAACTTTGAGCTCGCCATTGCCGTGGCCATTGCCGTCTTCGGACTGGATTCCGGCCAGGCCTTTGCAGGGGTCATCGGGCCCTTGGTGGAAGTTCCTGCCCTGATTCTGTTGGTAAGGGTCGCCTTTTGGTTGCGCAAAAAGTATTTTAAACCGCAAACCGCATAAGGATGAAAATTGCACTCTTCTCGGACATCCACGCCAACCTTCCTGCCCTTGAGGCCTTTTTTGTGGATGTGGAAAAACATAGGCCGGACGCCATCTATTGCCTTGGGGACCTTGTGGGCTATAACATCTGGCCCAACGAGGTGGTCCATGAGATCAGAAAACGCCGGATACCCACCATTGCGGGCAACTATGATTTTGGCATCGGACGCAACAGTGATGATTGTGGCTGTGCCTACAAGAGCGATGAGGAAAAGGCGAACGGGGCAATTTCCATATCCTATACCAACTCCATTATGGGGGATGATGAAAGGGCCTACCTGAAAAACCTTCCATCCCATATCAATGTGGAGTTCAAAAGGAACGATGAAACAGTGAACCTACTCCTGGTGCATGGAAGCCCAAGACGAATCAACGAGTATCTTTTCGAGGACCGGAAGGAGAAGAGCCTGGTACGCATCCTGCGGGATGCAAATGCCGATATCCTCTGTTTTGGACATACACACCAACCCTATCACAAGGCCCTTTTGGATTATGATGGAGGCACCATATACCGCCATGCGATAAATATCGGATCCATCGGAAAGCCCAAGGATGGCGACAATAGGGGATGCTATGTGCTGTTGAACATGGATGGGAACTTCCGTAGGCCGGACAAGAATAGCATCCATGTGGAGTTTGTACGCTTCGAATATGATGTCGAAAAGGCGGCCAAAGCCGTTGAGGGCAGCATATTGCCCAACGCTTATGCTGGAGCATTGAGAAAGGCCCATTGATTATTTTTTAAGGCCTTAGTCTAAATATTTTCTTGTAAGACAATCCAAATCTGTGATGAATTTTGTAAGGAACAATGTAAGTACAAGAATATAACAGGCAACTTGGTGGAAATATTTTCCATTGTAAATCTACCCTTGATCAGCATTTAAGGGAATTGAAAACCATGGTCAGTTACAGGGAAATTTTACCACTACTAAAGCTTCATCCTTAATTGACAAAGGAAATAGGAAGAGTGAAAAATAAAAGTTTCACCAACCTCTTTGTATACATATCCTGTGTAGGCTGGCACACCATTAAACCGAAAGCCATAAAAGCAAAGCCATGAAAAAGAAATGTTGCGATATTAATGAACAGATCGAAAGTTTCTACAGTTATTTAAAATACTTTACCTTAAAAAAGGTTCGGGATGAAACCATTGCGGAAGATATTGTGCAAGAGGTAATGCTGAAACTGGTCGAGTCCTATCAAAAAAATAGGGAAATTGAAAACATCAAGGCCTGGCTGTTTCAAGTTGCCAGAAATACCATTTATGACCATTTCAAAAAGAGTGCCCCAATTGTTGAACTTAGTGATGTAAAGATACTTGAGGCAACTGAACCAACCAATCTGGAGCTATCCGTGTATGATCATATGATACCCATGATCCAGTTCCTTCCCAAAAAATATGCCGAGCCTTTACAATGGAGTGACATCGACAAACTATCCCAAAAAGATGTAGCTGAAAAGCTGAACTTGGGGTATTCGGCTGCAAAAATGCGGGTGCAAAGGGCAAGAACAAAGCTAAGGGAATTATTTGTGGAATGCTGTGATATCGTATATGATGCCAATGGCAACTTCGTCAATTGCTCTGTTAAGGAATCGTGTATCCCGTTAATAAACCACTTGGTTGATTTTCAGGCATCCACAAAGTACAAATAGGTAGAATCATTTTTTTATTGAGAATTGTGTCTTTTGACACGCCATTTTAGACTACATAGTAAAGTTTATTTAAAATTACTGAACTATGAGTACTGAAGTCAAAATTTTACATTCATCCTGCTGCGCCACTGCATCCCCCATAAGGGCACAAATCGAAAAAATTGCCAGTGAAAACCATCTGGACGTAAACATCACCGAGTTTTCTGACCTCAAGGACACCATGCCCTACGGGGTCCTTACCTTTCCTGCATTGGTCATTGACGGGAAGGTTTATGACTATAAAAAAGTCAGCAACGACAAGGTGTTATTAGCAATTCTTTAAAACGTTTTTAAGATGGAAATCTTTACAAAACTGCTTACCCGACTGGCAGACTATGTTGTCCATGTCCTTTTGGGTATTCCTGATACGGATACATTCGGCTCAGCATTACACTATTTCATCATTGCCTTTGGCTCTATTTCCATTCTGGTTGTGCTGGTGACCTATGTAATGGGAGTGGTAACAAGCTATTTGCCCATGGAAAAAATCCGGGATTATTTGGAGAAACACAAAAAATCAGGTCTTGGGAATGTTGTGGCCTCCTCTTTGGGTGCCTTGACACCTTTTTGCTCGTGTTCTTCCATTCCTTTGTTCGTGGGAATGATGCAGGTCAGGATCCCACTGGGAATTTCACTTTCCTTCCTCATAACCTCACCCTTGGTGAACGAAATCGCTATTGCCATTTTCTGGTTGGGCTATGGTTGGAAAGTTACAATAGTGTACCTACTTTCAGGAATCGTCTTGGGGGTGATCGGTGGAATTATCCTGGAAAAGATGGGTATGGCCAAATATGTGGCAGAATGGCTCAAGGACAATGAATGGAAAGCGCATTCGAGGGAAAAGGATAGCAGAAATTTGCTGAAACGATTTCCTGGAATTCATCGGGAGGCCATTCGGACCCTTAAAAACCTTGTCCCCTATATTTTTATAGGAATTGCAATAGGGTCATTTATCCACGGCTATGTCCCCGAGTCATTTTTTGGCACCTATATTTCAAAATCCAACCCTTTTGCGATTCCCATTGCCGTATTGGTATCGATTCCATTGTACATTGATGCGGTTGGAATCCTGCCCATATTGGATTCGCTCGTTGACAAAGGGGTTCCGTTAGGGACGGCCATGGCCTTTATGATGGGTTCGATCGGACTTTCCATCCCCGAAGGCCTGCTGCTCCAAAAAGTGATGCAAAGGCAGTTGATCATTGCCTTCTTTTCAACTATTGCCATTGGAATGATCATTTCCGGTTATTTGTTCAACCTCCTTTTTTAACAACCTATACTTATGAAATGTGATATATTCAATATTTGGGAAGACCTTCGGACTGATTTAAGGAACTATGTGGGCAAGCGTGTTTACAATGAGCATGATGTTGATGATATAATGCAAACGATTCTTATCAAGGTCATAACATATTGTGAGAAAAAAAATGACGTAAGATATATAAAGGCTTGGTTATACAGGATTGCACAACATACAATTTTTGACTTTTACAAGAAGCCAAGAAAGACCACACTTGTTGACCTGGAACAGTTGCACCTGTTTGTTCCGGATGAATATGATGAAAACGTCTTTGTTTGGCTCGATAAGTTTATAAATGGTCTCCCTATCGACTATTCAACTCCCTTGAGACTTTCGGATATAGAAGGCCTTCCGCAGAAAAGTATTGCCGCGCATCTGGGCTTGACATTATCGGCAACAAAGTCAAGGATCTTAAGGGCAAGGAAAAAGGTTAGGGCAAAGTTTGATGAATGTGGTGAAGTTGAATATTCTGAAAACCAAATGTGGAGATTTACCATTACAAAATCCTGTTGCCTATCATAATTTTGTATAAACCTGCATCCTTTGTCCATTTTCCATGTCTTAGGGGTAAACTTTAATCTTAAAAACGTATGAACATGGAAGTAAAGACAAAAAATGCATTGAGAGTGACCCTTTTTCAAGTGGGAATGCCAACAACTGGGGAAGGTACTTGCTCAGCCTGTGATTCTGTTCAAGGTGTATTGCTATCGGCGATTCAAGAAGTTCAAGAACTCTTTGATCATTTGAACTGCGAAATCTTGTTCAGTTCAACCATGATTAAAACGATAGAGGAAGCCGAAAAAGCCCATATTGTTGCTTCCCCTACCATAAGGGTCGGCAACCTCGATTTCCATCCTGAACATTTGGAAGACAGTCCGGAAGCCAGGGAATGGGTTTGGAATGGAGCTACAATGGGAGAACCCAATAAAGAAATCTTAATCGAGGTATTGCTCAAAGGCTATTTTGAACCCAAAAATGACCATGGGGAAATAACCTTGTCCCCTTACATTCTAAAACACTTAAAAGGAGAAGTGACCGCGGATTCCAACTGCGGATGCCATTGATGAATGATTGGGTGAACCGCCTTAGGTTCTGTTAGATGAGATTTACCTCATACAAGAAAAGACCTTATTAAGCTCATCGGAAACGATGGGCTTTTGTTTTACCTATTTTTTGAATTTGGCAATCTTCCCAGTAGTATTTCATTACCGTTCAATACCCCAATGCCGTATCGTCCCCTCGTTTGTCCGCCCCGCCCTCAAATAAGTCATTTTCAGGACTAGGACGGCGGATACGCTTCCCATAACCTAGGTTCGTGCCTGATTGATATTGTAGCCTTTGGTTTTTAGGGTTCTATGGGTTTTCAAAGAAAAACCTTCGGTTTCAAACATGCGTACAAGGGATATCCATCTAAGGTTTGGAACTATAATACCCTTATGGGCCTTCTGGAGGGGTAGATTTCTTTTTTATCTTCCAATAGTTTTCGAAAGATAAGCCCGCAAATGGTTTGTCGGACAAGGGACGGCCTTTAGATTTGTTTTATAGATTATATCTATTGAGATTATGATGTTGAAAAGAGGGGGTCTGGGGGAGACTCATAA